>JAGBLH010000257.1 GCA_017635515.1 Selenomonas sp. | reverse complement strand
CAAATGTCGGCACATACTATTAAAAAACATCTTTTTCTCCGTATCTTTATCTGATTTGGATAAATCCAAATCATAAACAAAGAAAGAGATTGGATCTATTTTCTTGTTGCTGAGAAATCTGAGAACAAATATATTTTTATCATAAGAATTCGTGCTTTCCATATCAATTCCCCTTTCTTATTTCCAAAACTTTTAAAGATAGAAGCTTCTCCCAATTTATATTCAATCACTCATTGTTAAGATTTCATTGAGCTTTGATAATGCATGCTCGATTGGGATACGTTCCTGTTCCAGTCTCACTGAAACACAATCATCAATATGCAATGAATCAAAAACTCTTTTTTCAGTTTCATACAATCCGCTATAATCTTCGTTATGAGCACCTGATTCAATTCTGACTGACTTACCCTTATAGGTATTTAATGTATCCATATCCATGCAAAAAGATTCAATCTGTGGATAGAGTTTTCTTGCACGACTAAGAATAGAAAAGCCATCAGTATCCAAATCTCCCCAATAGTATATCGGCATGTCGGTAAGCCAGGGTATTACATCACTGTCAGTTATAGCATTTCCAATACCGAAAATGACTATTGCCCCTTCAACATCAGGGAATTTGATACCAGTCAGCTTGTTTTCAACAATGATGATCTTTTTTACATTGCTTGGAACACATAACTTTTTGAGTTCTCCCATACTTGTTGATAGCCATCCAAGCCCCATGAATGAAATATTTTTGTCAAGACTTCTGAGATTGGCAACTGCTGATTCCACTTCCATGATAGAACAGGCTGAGAGAATATCTGAAGCTTCTCCTGCTTCAGCATGGAATTCACGAAACAAGCTGCATACGATCTTCCTATTATTTTCAAAGAATTTAGTATCAGCATGAGGAACATAGAGTTCTCTGAGATAAATCGGAGATACATCAGCATTATAACGCTTTCCAAGTATATCCACAAAAGACACAAGACAATTACAGAAATCTATATCTGATTTCCATAATACTTCCCTGTGACGGACAACCCATTTAGAGAAGCCGTCACCATCAGGGAGAAGTTTTCGAACCGAAAGTAATTTATCTAGTGATTTTTTCTTGCCTATTATCGCAAAAACTGAATCAATCGAATTGAATACTATACTGCATGGAATGTCAAGTTTAGCAGAAGTATTCCCAATCTTTTTACGAAGCCATTTTACCGTCCATATGCCAAGTCTCTCGCCCTCCATAAAGAAATACCCTTTATTATTTTCAAGCCTTATCAAGTCAGGAGTAGCTTCTTTTAAGTTTTTGGGAGAGCCAGTAGGAAACACCTTGGCACAAAGCTTATCTTCAAAAGCAAGAGAATACAGTGTGCCAGCAGAATCCATCTTTTTGAGGATTCCTGCAATATTTTCAAAGGACTCATTCTTCAATGAAGCATTTAAGAAACGAATTTTTTCTGCATCCATCTAACTCCCCCTAAAAAATACACAAGGTTCACTCAGACAATTGTTGCAGATCGGCAATTTTCTTCCGCAGCTCCTCTTCGGCTTTCTTACTTCTATCAATGAAATCCTCGATTTCATACTCATCAAATTTAACCAGACCAGAATCATCTGATGCTTTTGAAAAAATTGCAACCTTTCGAATAAACTCTGGAAATACGCTAATTCCTTCATTTGGACGAATAAAGATGCATTGGATTCCCAAATCTTTCATGAGTTTAAGGACACTCCTTGCATTATCTGTTGACATCTTCGCAAAGATTTCATCAATAAATAGTGTTTTGAAACACGGGGATTCATTCTGAGCATCAAACAAATGGAAACGATTGATATAACAAGCAAGGAGAAGAAAATATGCTATTTTTTCTCCTTCACCACCAGAAAGGGAACCGCTTGATGTATATATATTCACAGTATCATTAGTTGAAAAATTTTTAGTTTCAATCATATACATGTATGAATATTTAACATCAATCAACTTTCTTCTGTTTTCTTCTTCAACCTTTAGAGCATAATTCGATAGACCATCAGGAATCTTGGCAAAGTACCCAATCAATTCATTAAGACTCTCAACCATTTCCTGGTATTTCATACTTTCTTCATCTTCATTGAAAGATTCATCCGCCATAGTATTCAGCTTATCTATAAGATTTCTGAAGTTATTGCTGTCAGTTTCAGGAAGTTCTTTATGAGTAATTTTAACATAACAGGTAGTATTATATTTGAATTTACTAAGAACATTATTGACTGTCTCTATCTGTGACGAAATGATATTTTTCCTGTTATCAACTTTATATTTCAATGTTTTAATTTCGGAAGAAATGGTTTTATGATACATTTCCTTAATTTCCCTCCCCTTATTAACCAAATCCTCCTTTTCAAGACGAACAGCAGCCTCTTTATAAGAAATATAATCTTCAAAATCTGTAGAACATTGAACGACATGTGGAAAGTTTTCTTGGAATTTAGTCATTAAATCATTCATATTAATTTTCGACTGTTCCATAATACTGCTTTGTTCTTTCATTTTATCGTTAATATCCCTGGAAAAATACTCAATATATTGTTTTTCCTTATCAGCAAGATTTTCACTTGAACAATCACACCTTTGACAGAAAGTGGAAAATTTGTCATAGCTTTCATCCGAGACAGAAAAATCTTGATAACTAATACGTTCAGCACAAAGATCTTCCATTTTTCTAATAGTATTAGAAAATGAAACGACATATGATGAAATAGTTGCCATTTCTTCTCGTAGATTATTCAAACTGTTTTCATAATGTTTGGTTTCTTCCTCAAGCCTTGCAATTTCCTTGGCATTATCCGAATTACTGAAATTATTTATAAGACGCTTGACCTCAGAAAGTTGACTGCGGAAAGATGTGACATCAATCTTTTCCCACTCTGGAAAATTATTGAGCCTATCAATACATATATCAATAAGACTGCGTTCTTCATTCTTTGATTTTAATTCCGACTGACATTCTGCCAACGAATTTTTCATATTTTGAATATCATTTTTACAGTCTTCTAGTTTGGATTTGTTATCAAAACCAATGCACCAAAAAGAACGGTCATCAATCTCATGTCGATCATCCTTCACATGCTTCGAATCATTTTTTACTATGCCATCAATTGATAAAGCAAACCGTTCATTTTTCAAATCTTCATATCTATCAACAAGTTTATGATTATATTTTGATGATATTTGATACTGTACCCACTGTATAAAATTTTTAGGAGCATTTGGATTAAATACAAGCTTATCTAAAATATCATTAGCATGAAAAGATTCTTCTGCTAATGAAAAATCATCATCAATTTTATAAAAAATTAATTTCAATTTAAGATTCTGGCTGCCAAAATATTTTACTGCATCAGAATAAAATTTTTTAGGAACAAGAAGTGAAACAGATAGAGGATGAAGGAGTCTTTCCAAAGCTCCTTGCCATTTGTTTTCACTTTCCTTTATCTTTATCAATTCACCTGCAAAAGGAATATCAGAAATCCTACATGAAACATGATTTGCAAAGTCATTTCTAAGCCGAGCAAGTTTGAAGTCAATATTCGTATCACGATGATTTTTAAGATATGTTAATTCATCATTCTTATCTTCCAAATTCTTGATTAAAGTATTTTTTTTATTATTGAGCGACTCCTCTTTTTCACAACATAAAGTCAAGAGCTGATTAAAATGTTGTATATGGCTGTCAATTGAATCCACAAAAAACTTATATGTAGAATAATCAGTTAAAGATACATCAAGTTTATTCAAAATAGGCTTCAATCTTTCTAACGCTTTATTAGCATCATTGATTTTAGTTATTAAATCTTTTGACTCATTTTCCAGCTTATCAATTCCAAACTCATCTTTTAAGGAATTTATTCTCTTTATATTATCATAATATAACTTTTCTTTTTCTAAAAGCCCTTGTCTTTTTACATCTAAATCACGCAAATAATTTTCATTTCTTGTTTCACTTGATTTTATAGTCTTTTTAGCACTATCAAATGTCCTCTTTTTAACCCAATTCGTGAATAGTTTTTTTTCATTATCAAATTCTTCATACAATCTATTAGCTTTATTATATTCTGCAAAAGGTATATCTAATTGTTTTAATTCAATAATTTGTTTATGAATATCTTTAAATGAAGCATTCAGTTCATAAAAAGTATCAATAGATTCAACGAGCTTATCTCCATCATCATAAACATCAGCAGAATCTATAATAAAATCACGGATAAAATCATTGAATGACTCAATATTCTTCAATGATGAAACTGTATGGATAAACCGTGCAATATTCTTTTCAGGAAGTCCAATTAAAGAACGAAATCCGTCATAATAATCACTGAAGTTTGTATAAATCGAAGCATTTTTCTTGTTTTTCAAATGATTTTTCAGGTCGGATTCAAGAACAGCCTTTTTTGAAAGAAAATCAGCTTCAATAGAAATCGAACTTCTGGCAACAAAATAAAAAGCCTTTGGTTTACTAACATTATTTCCATTACATGTGTAAAAATGTCCTATAGTAATCTGATTCCCTTTGGTGTCCTCAAATACAGCAAGCAATACAGAAAAATCATTCGTATTTCTCATATATGTATCTTTCTGTTCAAAAAGGCTTGAATTATTCCTGCTTACACCTCTGACATATTTCAATAAAGTTCTGTTATCTCCATTGCTTCTACCCCTCTTCCCTTTTCCTCCCAGGGGGTTAAAATTTTGCGAATTTAATAGAACAAGAAAAAAAGCATCCATCAATGTGGATTTTCCTGTTCCATTAGTCCCCATAAGAAGTTCTGAGGAACTCAATGGAGTTAGGACAAATGGTTTACCTGAAAATCCTCCCCAGTTATACAACTCAAATCTGGATAGGTGAACTCCATCTTTCTTTGCATCAAAAGAATCGAAAAGTCCATATGTTAAATCTGTAGTATTATCCACAAATAATCCTCCTCTAATACTTTCAAAACAATGGATTTGAATCTACGGAATTGAAATCATCCCTTGAAAGCTGCCTCTGTATTTTCTTTGGTGCTTTATTAACAGCAGAAAGCTCTGTATTCTCTTTTGCTTCTTTAAGTTTATTTATAACATTTATGTTAAATAAATATTCAAACAATGGTTTTACAAAAACTTTTTCATTTTTAATCACAATAGTTTTAAAAACTTCACTAAATTTCTTTAATTGGTTTTCAAAAGATTTAACCGCCTTAGCTTCATCCAAGCCATTTTGATTTGCTTCAATATATTTTTCTTTAATTTCCTTTAATGGTACAACAATATCATTCGAACCGCTTTTTCTTTCCATTTTTCTTTTATCGCAGCAGATTTGTAAAACGGCGATAAATATAGTTGATTGATAGCTCAATGCATCTCTCTTTAAGATACTATATGAAGAATCTATATTGTTATCTGATTCCTTAATAAAGAAACACTCTTTATAAAAAGTTATATCAAGTCCCAGTGGAGCCAGATAATCTGACACGACCTGACGATTTTGTAGCAGAAAGCTAAAACTTTCTCTTGTATATGGATCGTACTTATCTATTGGACCATTTAGCAATTTGCGAACAGTTAAAGAAAAATCCGTCTTGAAATCAAAATCATTACAGTCATTAAACCAGAATTTATAACAATCCGTATTTTGATCATATATTTCGGATTCCGAATCATAATCATTGTCTATCTCTTCAGGATTCATGATATTACCTCCAATCAGAATCAAGATTCTAAAAGAATTTCAGAAATTACTTTTTCTCTAAAAATATAATTAGGGAAATGTTTTATATTGAAACTGCTATTGCTTAAAACATCATATACAGGAAGATTATCAAGAAAACCATCAATTTGAGTTGAATCAAAACATTTATATTGTGCGATTGTGATTAAAATATTTACTTCACATAAGCCATATATTATTGGATGTTTTTCCAAAAAATCACTTAATGATATTTCATTATACTCCCCCATTATATTAATGAAATCCTTAGACATGGAAAGGATTGTAGGAGCAATTATATTACTGGGACAATCAGGTACACTGAAGACCGAATCATCTTTTTCACTTGTTTCTGATGAAAGTCGTTCACTAGATTTATATGTCAAGCCTCTGCTATGCAGTGACCAAATTTCAGATATCCAAGGAAAATTTATGTAAAGTAATTTTTCATTCTGATTTATATATTTTCTTTCTTCTTCATGCAATGTATATGAAGATGGGTAAAGAATTTCATTACAGATTTTTAGCCGACCATGATAACTGTTTGATGAACTTCTGACATATATCAAATCATTTAATTTAGAGACAAGCCTAAGTGTAATATCGTGGAAGCCAAAGAGCATATTATTTAAAGTATCAAGCATAAGAGAAGCTTTGTTTGAATAGCCAAGAATCTTTTTGATTTCAGGCTTTTTTTCCGTTTCCTGAAGTAATGACCTTAATCTTGAATAATCCTGTTCTGGATATAGGATATCAGAAATCCTTTTATATAATGAATCATTATCTTTAAGATTATACTGTGTCTCAATCATATTCTTGCAGTCTTCAACAACCTCACCCCCAGTTTTTTTATTCCAAGAATCTTGTATTTCACGGGAAACTCTTAGGTATTCTTCACTAGCCCTTCTAGCAGAAGACAATAATTTACTCAGCTCCTGACGAATATTTTCATAACTGCACTGGAAATCATCTTCACTAAATGTTTTTAGTTCACCACCTGCAAGAAGCTCCTCCTTTTCCTTTTGAAGCGCTGAAATCATAGAATCAATCTGTTTAATCCTGGTCTCCTTGGTTCTATATAATGAATCATGTAAATCCTCGATTTTTGATGGGATGCCAGTTGTTGAGCCAATAAGACTTTGCTTCGTCTGCTTGCTTGGCAGACATGCAGAGGCAAATTGATTCGTATAAAAATAGAAGTTTTCGGCAAGACGCACCTTTTCTCCATAATCAGAGGATTCTAAAATAGAAATCAGCATATACGGTGAATTAGCCAAAGTATGTAATATATCCGTAGCATCATCCCTAACAAATCTATCATCCTGCATAGATGCAGGAAAAGAGGTATGTTCCCTGTATAGGTCAAGTTTTTGAGATAATACATCAAGGGGAATTTCTATGTGTATCTCGGAACTGGAGTTTAACTCTTTGTTCAGAAAATCAATAGAATATAAACAAAACTCTTTGTGTACAACCTGCATAAACATGCCTATCGCAGATTTCTGGATATTTTTCAAATTCTCGAATGAAATATTATTCATAAAACCACCATAATCAAAACCTTAATCACAAACCTCTCACCACAGCTTGCATTGTGCCCTTTGTCATCATCCCACCCAAGCACCCAAGGTTCTATATGTATCTGGGAGCAAAGTGGTTCTAATAGAACCACTTTGCTGATTCCCCCTGCAAAATGATAAAAATCCCTCTAAAAACGACCTCACAGAATCGTTTCTGAGCCACGATAATCAAATTTAGGTATAAAACTATGCCTCGCCATCTAGGAACGCTCAAAACGCCTACTACGCTGTATTCAAACAAATAGCGAATAGCACACCATCTATATTCACTATTTTCTTACATCAATCCCATATTTCTTATATAGCCAGGCAGCCAGCTGCCTCACGCCCTCTTCTGACACAATCTGAGGATTGTACTGGCAGTTATGCAGCAGACCCCTCAGCCGATCAATGTCAGTGTTTACCTGCCAGGTATTCATCAACCACGATTCAGAAAACGAAATTTTTTCTTCTTCATTATATATCGGAATATTGTCATTTATCAATTTCTTCCTGTCTTCAAGAAAATCAATCGCCACTTTCAGATTTTCTATCAGATGCTTATCACAATGATTAGACATAGCTTTCCTCTCCTAAACCGAATAACTAAAAAAGCCAGACTGGCGTGTTTGCCATTGGAATTGTAAGCCACCTGCACGGCGGTCAATAAAGCGTAATGCACAGCCAAAGCTTACAGCATTCTGTAAGCCGCCTACACGGCGGTCAATGGCAAATTTACAGTTCAACTATAAATTTGCCAACCTGTAAGCCGCCTACACGGCAGTCAACAAAGGCCTTGATATACTGCTCCGGCCCCATGACTTGTAAGCCACTTGCTCAGCGGTCAATAAGTCGGCCAATAATAACCACACTTGTAAGCCACCTGTACGGCGGTCAATCAGCTGATATCAGGTTAGCTGATGGATGTCCCTCCTGTAAGCCACCTATACGGCGGGAAAACTTCTACTCAAATCCCCCTGGACTGCAAGCCACCTGCACAGCGGTAATGGGCGTTGTTCCATGTACATCTAGTACCTGATCCTGTAAGCCGCCTATACGGCGGTCAACTCCTAGCTCTCATCGTTGCTGTAATATCACTACTTGTAAGCCGCCTATACGGCGGTCAACAAAAGGTTAAAAAAATGCATTGATAAGATACGTTTGTAAGCCGCCTACACGGCGGTCAACTATCCCACTTAATACGGTTATCACTTACAGCACATGTAAGCCGCCTACACGGCGGTCAACTGCAAAGTCAAACAAGTATCCGTATGGACACACTTGTAAGCCGCCTACACGGCGGTCAACTGCCTTGGCAGATATTTTCAAGCAGCTCGACAATTGTAAGCCGCCTACACGGCGGTCAATCAAATAATTCAGATCTACTGACATTCCTCTAGCTTGTAAGCCACCCATTCGGCGGTCAACGCAGCCATTGCCTTATCGAAAAATCACCATCATTTCTAAGCCGCCTACACGGCGGTCAACCAGCCGAAGGATTTGATTGCCTGGGGTGTCATCTTGTAAGCCGCCTACACGGCGGTCAACAGGCAAGCACCATTCATAGGGCGGTACTTGCAATTGTAAGCCGCCTACACGGCGGTCAACCCCGCAAGGGGTTTAACCAGCAACGAAGTTGCACTTGTAAGCCGCCTACACGGCGGTCAACAGTAAGGAACACTGGTACTATCCCGCACCACAGCTGGCATCATGCCTCAACAGGCAAATCAGAAAAATATTCCCGAATTTCCCTTACTTTTCCAGTATTGCTGGATGCAATCATCATCTGCATGCCATTTGTTCCTCTCCCAACCATTGTGACATTGTTTTGCAGCAAACTACCTTATCATAGCAAGCACCTTTTTCTCCTGCAACAGGGCAATGTTCGCACTTCAATCCTGTTGCCATGACCAAAGCTAACTCGTCCGTGCTCAGACGAGCCAGCATATCCAGCAATTTTCTTTTTTGCTCCTTGCTCGACTTGCTGCTATGAGGGGGCGTTTTCACGGCCTTTTCCACACCCTTTCCCGCTCTTTTACCCATGATTTTTTTAGTGCCCATACTCCCTTATTTCATGCGGGTCTTGAGCCACACAAAAAATTTCGGTCAAAACTCCGGCACAGTCGAATGGCTATCCAGCCCAAAGCTTCCGAACCCCTCAACAATCTTGCCATCCCGATGAACCTTCTCGATGACAAGACAGAATCTGTTATGATTGGTTTCGCTGTTCATGCGGATAAACGGATAATCTTTGAACTGTATCTCTTCAGGATATAATCTCTTGGCCTCCTCAAAAGAGACACCATGCCGTTTGGCATACCGTCTGGCCTTCCGTGTTGCATCATTGTCCTGGCGATGCCTCCTGAACACAGCATACCCATCAATATCAGCGGGCACGGAATGGACATCCTTGATATGGACATACTCACGATATGCCCGAAGCCACTCCCGTATCTCCAGATTGTCCAGGACATCCTTAGTTTCAGCGAACAGGCGAAGCTTGCTGCCCAAAGTCATATCCTTGCCAGCCTCATACTGCGGGAACGACACGCCTATGATTCCCTTTGCTCCATCAGGCATCTGCGATGCCAGAGCCAGATGGATCTGCGTATATACCTTGCTCCACAAATGATTGATATTTATAGTCACATCTGGCAGCAAAGTAAGCTCCTGATAAAACATCAAGCTCCCGCCTTCCCGAAAACGCCCCCACGCACCATCACGGACATGACAAAATGCTCATCCTCTACGCACTCAAGACTTTCTCCCGAAGCGAACTTATCAAAAAGCGTATAGAAATCCTTTTTCCCCTGCGGGTTGCGGAAAGCCTTCCCCATTGTCGTGATAGCCCCATAAGGGTCAACAGGAATCGGGCCAACCCCGGCCTCCGTGCCGAAATCAGGATACCATGTATCAATAGTACGGATTGCATTGCCTATCTTCTGGGAATGCATGGCAGCCGTGCCCCCTACCTGGTAAAGAACCTTGCTCTTGTCGCTCTTGCCCTTGTCGAACACAAGCTCCTCGCTGGGATAAACCTCCTGCCCTGCTCCCATCTTCGCAAAAGCAGCCACCCTGATGAGCAGGAAAGGAATCTCGCCGGACAAAGCGGCAGCAATCCTGTCAGCCAGAACATCAATCTCCGGATTATGCTTAAAATCACGCATGGAGAAATCATGTGCATTCAGCTCAAGATGGATGTCATCTGAAAGATTTTTCCCATCAACATCAACCAGTACCTCAATCTTCTCGGCCCCAAAATAATTGCGCCACAAGAAGCGGCCATTGGCAATGTTATGAGCATAACGATAAGCCAGTTCCTTGAATCCAGTTTCTCGATAATAGCTCCTGACAGAGTTGCCATAGCTCTGGGCAAAAGCGCTGCTGTTGCAAGCGCAGAACCTGTCTACGCCACTCAATACCTTGACAGTGAACACCAGCTTCAATGTATCCTGGTTGATATTAAGTGAACAAGCATCCACTTTTTGCAGATTAGCTTTCTCGACCTCAGCATTCAGCTTGGCAGGATCATTCTGCATAGCAGGTTTCAGCCTGTTGGAAATAGTTCCCCGCACAGACTTTTCCACCAGCTGTAAAGGTTCGCAGGATACATTATTAGCATTGAGTGCATGCCGAACATCAAACCATGTAGTGCCATACATATACGCATCAGACACCACGATTTTCTTTTCAGCAGACAGTACAGAAGGAACTTCCAAAGTATTCTTAGCCATAATCAAAACCTCCACTAATCAATCAGAATGCTTCTTGCCATTGTTCTTGCACAAATATAGGCCATCTGCTTCTCTATACTCATATGACCACATCATATCCCGGATAGACTTCAGACGGTATGGAATAATGAACTCTCCCATAGTAACCAGAGGCTCCACGAAATGGTGGTCATGGTCATATGACCGCTGGTTCTTCACTTTGAGGCTGCCAGACAAATCCCGGAAGCCAACCGCAATCGGAACGATCCAGCCATCTGACGGGCATATCCCCTGTATCACATCAAGCATGCGGTCTATAGAGTCAGTTCCAGCCTCATGCTCCATCAGATCTTGCCTTTCGATGATGACATGCCCAGGCATCAGCTTGTTCCTGAGTTTCTGCTCAGTTGACATATCATCTTCCGCTATCTCATAAACCCTCCAGCGGTCAAGCTCATGGCAGGACAACACAATATCCCCACCTGCTCCCTTCAGCCGTGGCAATTCCTTCCTTGCTGCATCCTCGAAAGCCCTGATATCAGCGCTTTCCAGCCCTGTCACCTCAATCAGCAAGCTGACCTCCAGATGGCAGCGGCTCTCCTCGATGAACTGGGCAGGAAGGAACTCATTTGAGTTTTGCTTCTTCCGCAACGGCTTTTTCATGCCAATCAGCGACCCATAGCGATTGTTCTTATCCCTGAACACCTGCAAATCACAGCTGTGGCAAGATACAGCAACCCGTGGCAGCCTTGCCTCATGAAATGGCTCAGTCTGCCGAATAGAACGCTCAAGCGCATGGACAAGCCCCAGCCAGGCAGTCATAGCTGGAAAACCAACAGTGTACGGCGTACTGGCAGCCTGGGCATTTATGATTCGCAAGTGGGGAATCAGCAAAAATTTCTCAGACATATAATCATCCCCTACTGATTTCTAATGTCATCGGCAATGAACTCCTTCACTTCTGCGCTCAATGCCTTGAATTCACCATCGCCCAGCTCAACAGCTTTCTGCTTCATGACCAGGCGGTAAGAATTCATGAACCAGGCAGCAAAGCTGTCAGCTATCTCCTGTCTCCAGCTCATTTTCTGCCTCAGGTCAGCATGCTTGTCATCAAGCCATATTGCCTGTGCTGTGCTTATATGGCGGCAATCGCTCCATCCGTCCGGCCCCTGCCTCAGGTCATAGACATGCAGAAGGACTCTCTCCATGATCTGAGCCTCGACATCACGGACAGACTGCCGGATTTCCTTGTTATGTCTGCCGTCCTTGTACCTGCCATGAAGCCTGTAAAACAATCCACGGAATTCACGCAACCTGAGCACATCCATGAAGAAATCGTTCCGAGGATAAACCACATCCCTCTTCCTCAGTATGGGAGGCAAAGATTCCAGCATATAGAGCCGTCCTCCCATGCTGTTATTCACGAAACTGATGTTCTGAACTTTTGTTCCCCCAAACTTGGTCTGAACGATATGGAGCTTTCTATGGTAAGTGTTTTCTTTGCCGTTCTTCCAGTCCTCATAGGCCTGATTATTCCTGGCTACAATCCGTCTTTTTAACTCCTGCATGACGCTGGATGGTGGCATCACCGTAAGCAGATGATAATCATCATTGCCCACAGGGAAGAAAACCTGATAAAGCCTGTGATCCGTTGCCTTAGGTATCTCATAAGACCCGATGCTCAAAAAATCATCCCGCAGGGCATGATAATCGACATCAAAAGCCTCTATATCCCTTCTTAGGACTTCATCATCCTCTGCCAGATGCTCATAAAAAGTCCTCCCATCCTCCAGCTGGAGGTACAGCAGATTTATAGTAGGCAGATAAGCAGCTGAAACAGCCACATCCAGAGCGCAGTCAGCGGAAGCCGTTGACACATACGGCTCATCAGGGCAGCAATTTCTTTCAGCTTGCCATGTAGTCTTCACATCCGGGTGGCTGTATCTACCAACATGCGTAGAAAAATTGCAGCACTCTGCCTTGCTGGCTGCATTCCTGAGCCACTCATCAGGCAGAAGCTTCTTCTTCTCAGCAGCTGCCCGCACATATTCACCAAATATGCTCATTTTCACTCCTCCCCCGTATTGGGAGCAAATCCTGAACTAATCTCTAGCGGTCATAATATTTATCTTTATAATGAACTCCTCCTCAGGTGTTGTGTATTCTGTTTGCAATTCTATTATAGCACGATAATATACATTATCAACTATTTTTAATAAATATTCCCCTGAGGCAAAACTTTCCATGAATGTGAATATATAACTCATTTATTCATAAAAGTGCAGAATATCGCACAGGAGCCTTTCTGAACGAGTGAATACTCCAAGGCATATCTTTATACCTAAAACAAAAAATCGGGGCTTAGAAGCGAATCTGAGCCACGATTTTTTGGATGTCAGTATCAAAATTCGCCAATCACTCTGTTTTGCAGATTCCAAGTTCTGCTTCTTATCTTTCAATTCCCCAGAACCAAGCGATTTGTTTAGTATATGGTGTAGAAGTTTCCTCTGAATAGTGGTGCTAATAGAACCACTTTCAGAACACAAGCACAACCCTTCCCTTGATATCGTCTTTTCTTATCATTCCAATGTCCTTATTTCTGCTGTCAGAAAGCATGGAACGATTATCGTTCAGCAGGAAATACCTGCCATCCAGGACCTTGACCTGAGGCATGATAGTAAATTCCTGATCATCAACATACGGCTCCTTGTAAGTATTGCCATTCAGAGTCAGGAGGCCACCATTGAGGCTCAAGGTATCACCAGGACAGCCAGCTATCCTGGAAAAAGCTGGCTTGTCCATCTTATAAGTCTGATACATCACAACCTCGCCGTTCTTGGGCAGGAAACCATTGGAATATTCACTGGAAATCACCACCAGATGGCTGCCTGATTTTATATGAGGCATCATAGCATCAGAAGGCATAGTATAGACCAAAGTCTTTATTACAAGCAGTATGATTCCCACCAAAATCAGCAGGAATGAAACTAGATATTTCATAACACCCTTCCAGAATATATCAGAGAATTATTATATTAGAATCCGACAACCCGATCATTTGCATCAATATGAAAAACAATAAGAGGGAATCCGCAAAGATTATAAGTATGAACATCCTCACCTTCCAATCCCTGTCCAGAGGAGCTATATGCTTTATATATGCTAATGAAGCAATGACAAAAACTATATAGAATATTATCAAATAGGTAGATACCATGATGCAGTCACCTTTTCATTCAAAAGTATAGAAAAACACCGCATCAGGATATGTATCCATAGCCGCCAGGACCTCCTTGGAAAGCTCTTCGGCATTTTCATCAGCAGGATATCTGGTAGTGAGTTCATTCAAATCTGTGTCCTTGACCTGGACCAGCCCGCCCTTGGGCATCTTTGCTCCTTCAGCTTTCAACTTGTACAGCTCATTGAAAAACTCATGGATATTAGCATTATCATTGAAAGTGAAAATGTCACCCAAAGATTTTTCCGTATCATAAACCGAAACAGGAGACTCCATGTTGTCATCCTCATAAGCTACTATATACTGAATCACTTCTAATCAACCTCCCTTTATTCTTCCGGCAGGAAAATTCCCAGCACCAATGTGACCGCACATAGAAACATCCATGGGTATGCTCTTCTTATATCATGAGGCCATGCAGACATAAATGCTGAAAACATAAACATACCCATGAAAACATTCTTTAACTCGGCAAGAGCAAGACCATAAACGTAAAATAGGATCAAAGGGAACAAGCACGCCATACCAAACACGCATTTATCTACATTATTCATGTCTATCCCCCGTTTTTGTCCATACTCATACATCACTTATTGAAGGACAGCTTGATATTGGCATACTTGCCATCATCCTCCAGATAAGTATCCGCATCGAACTTGGAGCCATCCTTCTTTTTCAGCCCCTTCATCGGAACCTTCTTCCCTGCCAGCCAGTCCTTCACCATCTTGGCAGTGACTTTCTTCCCGGCCAGCGGGCCGAACTTTGCCTCTTTCCAGATAGTGAAAGTACACTTCGGATCGTCCTTGTATCCCTCGCAACTGAATCCCTTGGCAGTTTCGTGGATATCTTTTCCGCACCTGGGGCACTTGCCCAGAGAAACCGAGGCTGCTTTCTTAGCCTCGAAATCAGGCTTGCCATTCTTGTCCGGGGCCGTTACACGGCAATCGGGATAACCGCTGCATCCCCAGAAGAAGCCATTGGCTCCCTTCCTGCGGTGCATAACCTTCCCGCACTCAGGACACTTGGCAGCATTCTGCGGAGGAGCCATCTTCAAAGCCTTTGCCTGGTCAAGGAAATTCTTGATCCTGTCCGTCTGCCTCGTTGTGAAATCGTTGAGGCTCATGGCTCCCTGGGCCACATCCTCCAATTCCTTCTCCCATACAGCAGTGGTATCAGGATAAGTTATCTCATCAGGCAGGATCTTCACAGCCATTTCAGCGATCTCAGTAGGAACCAGCTTGCCCTTTTCCAGAGCCAGATACTTTGAAGTCTGCAACTTCTCGATGATACCGGCACGGGTAGCCTCAGTGCCAATCCCATTGAACTCCTTCAGGCTTGCCTTCAAGCCATCATCCTTGACATACTTGTAAATCTCCTTCATGGCCTTCAGAAGCGTTGCGGGAGTAAAGCGGGAAGGCGGTTTCGTGATCTTCTCCTGCACATTTCCTTCATTATATACAACATCTTCCCCCTCATTCATTTCGGGGATAGCCGGAGCCTCGTCCTCCTCCTCATCAGCAATGCCCTTATAGATTTCCTTCCAGCCATTGTTGAGCACGATCTTTCCTGTCCCGGCAAAAGTATGACCTGCCGACTCCACTTCCACCTTGATAGCAGTATAGATATGTATTGGGAAGAACTGTGCCAGATACGCCTGGGCTACCATCAGGTAGAGCCTCTGCTGTATAGGTTCGAGGCTGTCAAACTTAGGATTAACGGAAGTCGGGATGATAGCGTGGTGAGCAGAAATCTTTTTATCATTCCACGCCTTGCTGCAAATGCTGGTATCCGCTTTCTTCACCAGCTCATTGAAGCCATCCTTCGTGATGGAACCGATAGCCCGAAGCACCTCATTAGCTTCCGACCTCTGATTCTCCGGCAGGTAATCGCAATCAGAACGGGGATAAGTGGTGAGCTTTGCTTCATATAAACTCTGCATGGTATCAAGAACCTGCTGGGGGCTGTAGCCATAACGCCGACCAGCTTCAATCTGCAAAGTCGAAAGAGAATAAGGAAGCCTTTGCCCAGACTTCTTTTCTTTCTCCGTAATGCTGATGATTTTTCCGGGTTTCCCTTCCACATCCTTCAGCACTTTCTCAGCCTGTTCCTTGGAAAGCAATCTCCCTTCGCTATCAAGCCCGTCAAAATCCTCAGGGATGACCCAAGCAGTCGGGAACTTTCCATTAGCATGGGACCATTCCACCTGCACCTGGTAATGCGTGGTCGGCTTGAAATTCATGATTTCCTGTTCACGCCGCACCACCAAAGCCATAGTAGGAGTCATGACACGACCCACGGAGATATGACCATAACCCGCATCCTGTGCCTGGAGAGAATAAGCACGGGAAAGATTCATGCCCACCAGCCAGTCGGCCCTGCTCCTTCCCAATGCAGAATTGCGGAGACCGATGAAATCATCATTGTTCCGCAAATCCTGAAGCGCCTGCTTCACGCTCTTGTCATCAATAGCATTCAGCAGGATACGCTTCACAGGTTTCTTGTTCCCGACATACTCCAGCACTTCATCAATCAGAAGCTGTCCCTCACGATCAGGATCGCCAGCGTTGACGATATAATCCGCTTTGCCGATAAGCTCCTTCACAATCTTGAACTGCTTGGAACTGTCCTTCTTCACAGAAACCTTCCATACATCAGGGATGAGCGGAAGGTCATCCATATTCCACTTCTTATATTTCTCATCATACTGCTCAGGATACCACTGCTCCAGGATATGCCCGAAGCACCAGGTCACGATGACCTCGCCACCATTGAGGCTGATATACCCATCCTTCTTCTCTCCCTTGCCGATGCCTTCAGCAATAGCCCTGCCAAGGGACGGCTTCTCTGCAATGAATAGCCGCATGACAATCTTCCTTCCTATAGCTTCCTTGAATCAAGATATTTTACAAACCAATAATCGTGTATTGTCACTCTCTCAGTTTAATTGTTATTGCAGAATCAGAGAACTAAGATACCTCAAAAACAAACCTGCAATAATAAATACTGACCATAATGTTAGAGCCAAAAATAATATCCTATAGATGCTGCCCTTGCAAAAAATTCTAGTCTCAGGATATAGGAAAACAAATGCGACAGTGAAAGCTGCTATCAAGCAATCGTCAAATGTTACCTCAGAAATCAAAACTACATCCCCTTTGAACTTATCCTTCCTATATACCCATCCTTCTTTTCTCCTGTGCCAATCCCCTCGGCAATGGCTCTGCCCAGGGATGGCTTCTCTGCAATGAATAGCTGCATGACAATCTTCCTTCCTATAATAAGCAAAACAATCTATATATCTATTGTAGTGTAGGGGACATGAAACAACTTACAAACTTTTTAGTCATTTCATCAAAGAAAATATCGTGCCTTAGAAAAATCGACCTCACAGGATTCGTTCTAAGACACGAAAATCAGATTTAGGTATTCTCATATACCCGATAGCATAAAGCCCCTCAAAACGGCTCCTGTCAGATATTCCAAAAAATATTCTGTGAAGATTTATTTTCTATATCACTGCTTCAACGCCTTGACAATGCAATCCGCTATCCTCTTTATCACTGGAACGCAAACCGAATTGCCAGCCTGCTTGTAAAGTCTCGAATCACTTTGAGCAGGAAGCATGAAACTGGAAGGAAAGCCTTGAGCATTGAAGCATTCCCTTGGAGTCATCTTCCTGATGCCGTAATAGGTCTTGACAATGCAGACATTATGACCTCCCCCGCCCTGATTGGCGGTGAGGGTAGGAATCAGCCCATTCTTGTTCTTCCGAATGTACCGCCGCCTCCATTGATAAATACCAGGATTGTCGATATCCTCATCCAGCATAGCCAGCTGAAGCTGTTCGTACACATCCCCCTTAAATTTTTCCTTCCTATAATAATATGCCTCGCCAATCCTGTTATGGAAATCAATCACATCAGTGAGCCTGGTCTTCAATGGTATTGGCTTAGGCCAGCAGAACTTCTCAAAATTTTCCTTATGCAGGAAAGCTACTATGTAAATCCGTTCCCTGTTCTGCGGGACATTCCCATACTCGCTGGCATTGAAGATCCTGTACCCAGCATAATAACCCAAACGGGAAAGCTCATTGAGGATTACCGCAATGGTAGCACCGTTATCATGGCTTGCCAGATTTTTGACATTCTCAAAAAGTGCAGCCTGAGGCTTCTTATCTTTCAGCAATCTGACAAGTTCAAAAAACAGCTTACCTCTTCCCTTGTCATCATCAAACCCCTGATTGAGACCTGCAATCGAAAAAGACTGGCAGGGAAAACCACCTACCACAATATCAGCGTAGGGGATATCCTGACTGCCGACTTCTCTGATATCCCTGCCGTCCACTTTGATAGGAAAGTTCTTTTCATATGTCTCCGCAGCATACTCGTCAATCTCGTTGGCATATATAGTCTTGCAGTGACCAGTCTTCTCAAATCCTAAATCAATACCGCCGACTCCAGCAAAGAAAGAAGCAACCGTATACATCTCTTACCTCAAGCTCTTATTTTCCCCAGTTGGGCTTTACTGCATATTCGTCATCATCATCATCTTCTTGATCCTCTGCTTGCTTAGGTTTAGAAGCAATCCTCTGCTCGGCAGTTGCCTCTCCCGCATTATGGAGAGCAGATTCATTGTGAGCAGGAGAAGCAGCGGAACTTTCCGCACTCTCCTTTTCTTCAGCAGGAGCC
This sequence comes from Selenomonas sp., assembly GCA_017635515.1. Lineage (GTDB taxonomy): Bacteria > Bacillota > Negativicutes > Selenomonadales > Selenomonadaceae > Selenomonas_B. The sequence continues at coordinate 31,436 of JAGBLH010000257.1, read as the reverse complement.
GTGCCCTTCTCTTCTGTTGTGCTGGCAGGAGCAGTCTTCTCATTCTCTGCCCCTTCACTTGTTGCCTGGCTGTAATCGTTGAGTATCTTCTGGAGCACCGCTTCATCCAGATTGCTGACCTGGGAAGTGATCATCTTCGCAATCAGTTCATTCTTCTTTATTCTCTGCTCCGCAATCTGCTTGCGGACATCTTCCAGCTTTCTTACCAGAGAAGCCTCCATCTTCTCCAGCTTTTCAATTTTTGCAGTAACAGACTTGATAGTGACAGACCCTCTCATCATGTTCATCCTTTCTTTGTTAATTGCGACTTGTTCATAAGAAGCAGCAGGTAAAGCTCATTTTCATCGTATGATTCAAGCAAACCAGCTTTCTCAACAATCTTCCCTGCCTCTATCAGCATCAGCTCATGTTTCTTTTCTTTCAGAGCCTCCTGCTCATATTGGCAATGCCTTAGTTTCTTCTCTGTAGTAATCAGCTCATCTTCGAGATCCTGGAGGAGGAGATTTTTCTTCGCCAAGAGATTTTCTACGTTCATCATATCGACCACATTCCTTTAAATCTAATAACTAATATAGCATAATTGCCTTTAAGAAAGACCTTTTTCCCACGAATAGAACTCTCTTTCCCACGGATAGAACCAAAAAGTACCTTTTCCGTATGATACAATTAACCAAAAGGAGACCACCCCTTTCTGGGATGGTCTCAGATGTGCACTTCCGCATTTCGCCCTGCGAAACGCCCCAAAAACCCTTATGTAGCAAGGCTTCACGCCCGCTAAAAATTTTGCCATTCGCTCCGCTCATTGAACCTGCCGTTGGCTGAGTAACGAGGAGATAACCATGATAATCAACAACCAAGACATAAAAGGACTGCCTGAGAGCCTGGCTGGTATATCTATCGAACTGGCTCCCCAGGGTACATCAGTAGAAAATGCACTAAGTGAGCACCTGACGGAACTGGTGCTGATGGAATCAGGACCCATAGGATTAGATATTTTCCCCGTATCATACCGTGGACTGATGGGATATTCTGTAGTGATTGCAGAAAACAGCGAAGTATGCAAAGGTCTGCTCCTCCATCATCCTACGGGGGAAATCGTGAAGTTTTACGAAAGGTTCATGAAAAGGGTACAAGAAATAACCGTCCCTTACTTCAAGCCCAGCTATTAAGTGATGATTGGAGCGGCACCATGGCAATGTATCATTTCTCTGTCCACAAAGACAAAAAACCAGACAAAACCAAAGTTTCCTGCGTGGAGCACCTGGAATACATCGAGAGGAAAGGAAAATATCAAAATCAGGACAAGCCCCCCAACAACTTCATTTCCTTTGCCAATGGCAAGGACCTTCTGGATGGAGAGCCACTGCTCCTTTATGATAGTGCTTATGGGCAAATCACAAATACGCCACATGGATTGAAGATCTCAGGTGATTCATCAGAAGCCACCATAGCTATTGCTCTCACAATAGCAGCAGAAACCTATAAGAACGAGACAGTCATACTCCGTGGGAGCAATGCCTTCAAAGAAAAGGCACTGGACAGCATCCTGAAATTCAATATTGACATAACCCTGGATGAGGAATCAAAAAGAACACTGGCAAAGAAAATGGAGGAAGAACAAAATGAGCGAAGAGAATTTCGACTTAGAGGCGGTAAATACATTAAAAGGAGAGCCACCCAAAAGCATGACACTCCTATCCATGATGGGAGAGGACGCACCCTATCACAATCTGTATCCCTCTCCCCTCCCACTCTGCGCACACTGCCCAAACGCAGTATGGATAATACTGGATCAGGAAAACCTGCAATGCTACTGCAAGACCACTTCCTCGACCTGCTGGAGCACAGAAGATCAGAACTTAATTCCCATGTGCGATGGAATAATCGTGACGGAAGAGGAAGACTCATCAGAGGAACAGCCGGAAGAATAATAGCCAACATAGAGAAAGCAGAAGACAAGGTACACGCTTTTTCTCATGTAGAGTACATCAACCGTGAAGCCGCCTTCGAGAAAAAGGGAGGATGCATCTATACAGAAAACCGCCTTCCAAAATGGGCAAAAGGTGATGCGAAACGATTTTTCGCAGCAGCTGACAGATATGAGAGCAAGAAAAATGTACGATATCTTGAATTTCAGTTTGCCCTGCCGAATGAATTGACCATGGAGCAAAACCTTGAACTCATCCATAACTATATTGACAAAGAAATACCAAACCACTACTATACCTTTGCAATCCATGACAAAGTGGGAGCCATGTCAGATGGCTCCCATAATCTTCATGTACACTTGATGTTTTCACCCAGGATAATAGATGAAGCAGAGCAAGAAAAGGAAAGACCTGCCAGCAAATACTTCCTCTACCCGAAACGAAATGCTAAAACTTTAGAAGAAGCACGAAAAGGCGGTGCTCATGTCGAACGCAGGTTAAGTGCCCAAAGATTCATATCAGAAGCCCGCAGAGATTTTGCCGAAGTCACAAATGACATTCTCGAAAAGTACGGCAAGCCTGACAGAGTAGATCACCGCTCCATAAAAGCCATGCGTGAGGAAGCCCTGATGAACGGCGATGAATTTATGGCAAATATACTGAAAAGAATTCCTGAGAGGACATTAGGCCCCATTGGAAGCATGAAAACAGAGAGCCAAGCCTATAAAGCTCTCAAGCAATACCGTCAGCAGAAACGGGAATACCAAGACAAGCTTTTCTCAACAGAAATCATCAGGAAAGAAATCAATGAACTTGAACTGAAAAAAGAGATTGACGAACTAAGGGATCTGGCTGACGAGCTTATGCGGCGAAATGACTTTGAAGAAATCGAAGAAGATGAAGACAGCGATGAATTTATGGCAGAATTGAAGAATGACTTTCTCGATGCTCTGAAGCAAATGAAGATAGATGAGAAAACAGTCTTATGGGTAGACGATGCCGTGACCGAAGGCAAGCTTGCATTTCTGGAAGAGGACGAGAAAGAACAGTATCAGAAATATCTTGCACTCACAGATGAAATCGAGCATTGGAAAGAATTCTATGCCAGCATAGATCCAGATGAGAGCACACCTGATTACCTGAAGCTCCTTTCCCCCATCCAAACCAAAATCGAAGCAATGGAACATCTGAAGGAACATATGGAGCCAGCCATACAGCTCCTTGACAAAAAGCTGACTCAGCCAGAACTGAAAGAGCGGAGACAAAAATATGTCCATAACCTTTTGGAGGAAGATAAGAACAGCCGCATTGAACTAAAGAAATCTCTCAAACGCCTGCGAACCTCCATGCTTTCACTCACCCAAGCCTTAGACAGCGGCGAAGACCTGATCAACAATCAGGAAAGCTATACCCTCCGTGACCTTTACAACATAATGAGGAAAAGATACTACGCTGCCAAGAACGAATACCAGAAAGCAAGAGAAGAAGAAGAAGAAGCTGCCAAGAAATACATCTCTCCTGAACGAGCCACGAAAATGGCTGAGGATGTTTTCGTCAAGGGAGAATACAAAGTCCTACGTTCCGAGCGAAGGGCATTGAAAAAAGAGCAGGAGAAGCTTCAGGCTCAAATAGGCAAGCTGGCAGGAGCCGAGCACAGATTAGGAAAATTCCAGCCTGGAACAGAAGAACATCTTGCCCTTTCCGATGAATGCCATCGTCTAAAAAAAGAAATCGAATCCACTCGCAGCACATTAGAAAGCAAAGAAAGCAGCCTAAACAAAAAAGAGGCAGAGCTTAGAGCCAAGTGCGAAGCTCCCGGCGCGCCAGAAAAAATCAAAGAGATCACCGCAGGAATCCTCAGAAAGAATCTCCCTCAGGCAAGAATCTATGAAACAGCCAAGAAGCGTACACAGCTTGCCCATCAAAAGTATATGGAGGCTGGCAAGAATCTTAACGGCATCAAAGAAGCAATGGACAAAGAGAGAGCGACCACCCGCTACACAGTAGCCAAAAGCGGAGGCAGTTCTGGTGGTGGCATAGCAAACCTGCCCCCCATCACCCCCCAATTTTCAAATCTGGACAGGCCCACCATCATCACGGCTGCCATCAACGGAAACGCCATGGCAAAGAACATTGTTTCCATGAAGAGCGATGACACCGCCAAGAATTGGAAGCTCATGAGCGTATTCGAACAAGAAGAAGAACAGGAAAAAGCGTTCAAGCGACTATTGTAATATAAGAGAAGGAGAATATAGCAATTCTCAAGAAAAAATTTCTTGCATAATAATCGAAAAAGCCCCCCTAAGGGGCCTTTTCCTGTGTCTTTGATCTAAAGACTATATATTGTAGAAAGGCTTCGCTTCCAATCAGCTAGAACACTGTTTTGTAAATCCTTAGGGAACAAAATATCATAATACCAAAAATCCTCAAAAGGAATGGTGCATGCAGGGACACTGCTCCTGGAAACTTTCTTCCAGTCTGGGATAACCCCAATGAATTTCTCTTTAAAATCTGGCTCCTTGATGCGCTTATCATCAGGATTCTTTGAGGATAAAAAGTAACCCCATCTATATCCTGACAGGATTTTCTTATAGCTGGAAATAAGAACAGGAAGAATCTTTCAAGCGTGTGTTAATAAACTCTTGGCATAGATGCCAATTTGTGCTAAAATAAAATGAGTGTTATGAACTTGGTGATTGCTCACCAGATTCTGTGTACACTGTTTGCAAAGGCGGGAGTTATCCCGCCTATTTTACTACAAAAAATATTTCACGCTGTTGAAATATAAACAGACACAAAAATACGGGTGGTTTTGCCACCCGTTGTTTTATTTCTCATGTTCGTCATGCCTTTTGATAATCCGTGGTCTGAACATAATGATTTTTTCATTCTCGCTAAGGATTGGCGAAAAGCTCATGGTGTACTTTGTGTCACTCCTTGAGAGTTGTAGTTCGCCCCCACAATGCTACCAACGATGGCAGGAAAGACATACTCACGCCCTTCCTCATCCTCCATGTATATGTAGTCATGGAGCTTGCCCTTATAATATTCCCCGCAGATAGAGGTCTTAAAGATAAGTGTTTTGGTTATCCTTTCGGTAGCTCTCGCTTTCGGCATATCGTTTTCCTCCATAAAAAACCTTAGTGATGTGTCCTCATGTCAGATAGGTAATTCCGCATATTGGAATAGGCTACCTTAATCTCATCATCATCCATTTCTCTGATGTCTTTTTTGTAAACTCGGTAAGAGCCATTCTCCTCTGCTTGGAGCAGCTCCTGCCGGAATATCTCGATATTCTCCTTGGAAACATTAAAGCCTCTGGCCCACTCACGATCTTTCTCTGATAACATAGATTCCATCTCCTTTTCTTTTGGTATAAAAGACAGCCCCGAAGGGCTGCCTCATCCTACTCAGTCTCCCGAACCGTTTCCATGAGCTTGTATGCTCTCCGAAGTTCCATCGCATTACGAGCACGATTACGCAGTTCTTCGAAAGTAGCTATAGCGTTGTTGAGATTATGTTCCTGGCTCAAATCATGATCCAGTGCATCCAGCATCAGCTTTTTGGTTTGGTTGAGGAATGATTCTGCTTGCTCCACTTCCGCAGATAGAGCATCCATCCTTCTTTCGAATTTCTTGTTCATACGTTTATCCTCCCCTTTTACGAAAAAATCACCATCAATATAATCATCTTCTAGTATCAAATGCTATTATCCAAGACAGCCCCGGAGGGCTGCCTTGCCTTACTCAGCTTTTGGGTGTCACACCAGCAGCAAGCACATGCAGAACCAGGTGAGCATAGCTCCGACTCCGATGCCAATGAACGGAGTAATGTACTCCAAGAAATCAATTACTGCATGTCCGATGCTCAGAACCATTTCCCTCTGTGCCATCCTGTGACGATACTCTGCTGCGGTCATAGTGTTTGTCTTCATAATGAACTCCTCCTCAGATATTGTGTATTCTGCTTGCAATTCTATTATAACACAATAATGTATTGTGTCAACTAATTTTAATAAATATTTCTCTGAGGCAAAAAAATCTTTATGAATATGAATATATGGTTTCTATGTTCATAAAAATGCAGAATATCGCACAGGGACCTCTCTGAGCGGTTAAAACCGTCAAGGTATATCCTTATACCTAAAATAAAAAAATCGTGGCTTAGAAGCGAATCTGAGCCACGATTTTTGGATGCCAGTATTAAAATCCGTCAATTCCCCTGCTTTGCTGGTTCCGAATCCTGCTTCTTATCTTTCAGGCCCCCCAGAACCAGTCGATTTATGGTGAAGTGTCCGTCATTGTCATAGAACTCTATCTCAAAGCCAGCTTCCTGCCCGGCATACTGTGCGGCCAGCAAGTCAAGCTTGGCCTGATCCGAATCGCTGAGTTTTATCCTTGCAGCCTCTTTTGTAGAGTTGCCCCACTGCGCAGTCTGGCTGCTGTTTGCATAGACTATTGCCTTGATGCCAGTAAAATCTCCATGCTTGATTTTCTCCTTGTTTGTTTTTATGGTATCGTCATCAAGCATAAGATGCGATTTATGATATTCTTCCTTTTCTTGCGGGGTAAATTTTGAGTAACCATCCGGCGCTACGTTTGTATACGGAGTAGAAGTTCCCTCCGTTGACTGATGAGATACCTGAGCTGCCACAGTCTGCAAGTTCTCGATTTCCCTCTCATGGGCTGCATACTCATTGTAGGCAAGAGATGTACCATAAATTATCCCAGATAGTATAACAATCACTGCTGTCACACGCATCCAACGTATCTTCTTCAAGGCAACCACCTTCCATATAGCTAAAACAAAAGGGGCAATGCCATGCCCCTCTTTCAATCACTTTATCCCCAATTTCCTCAACTCGGCCTCTATTTCTTCAGGGCTGGCTATCCTGGTTATGCATTCCGAGGGTCTTTCCTGTGACCTATTGTGCGGAACGCTGTCCCAGTAATCGGGGATATCCCTAATCAAATCATCTGTATCTCCCAGCATAGGATCTACAATGCGATTGCTGGGAATAGGTGTGCCGTGCTTATCTATCTTCATAGTTTCAATAACGCCCCTTAGTATGGAATCTCCAGCTCATCCATATTCTGAGCAACATACCCATCTGCCACTTCATCAAAGCCGTAACGACTGCCGTTGGATGTGATAGGAACCAGCTTGACAAGCTGGATAGCCTGGAGCCGGAGAGAAACACCATAATTGTTTGCGTTCATATAAAAAGGAACCAATGTATAGGAAATCCTCACCTGAGACTCCCGACCAATGCCCGCCACGCTCTTGGTGCAGTTTTTGTTCCCTGAATCAAAGATAGGAACAAAGAGCTTCACTGGCTGATTCGTTTCCTTGGAAATGATGCTGACATTTTTCCTGAACACGAAACAGACCTTTTCATTGAGTGTGCGTGTAGGGACAACAAATTTTGTCAGGTTGAATTCCTTGTCCTGCTTGTTTTTTTCGAGGAAATCAGCCCAGGTCTTGTTGATCACTTCATTCAGCTTCTGGGTTTCCTCTTCCGAGAAACTGACCGTGATGCTGTACTTGCCGGTAGGAATATCCTTGCCATCTTTATGTATGATTTCTTCATTCTTGATCCATGCATATACGACATTTCCAATAGGAGTCACCAGATTGTTCGACATCTTAATCCACCTTCCTATGACTTTTGCATATTACTGTTGATGAGCTGAATCATGTACTCTCTGACCTCTTCCTGGATTTTCACTGTCTCGGAAACCCATTCTATATAATTAAGCCTGAGAAGCTGATGATTCACTCCCCTTTCTTCAGCCAGCTTTTGATGCATCTTTTCTGCAATGACAGCATGATGATACTGAAATGCCCTCAGGTGCTTCTCCAGCTCCCCGGATTCCCGCATCTTCTTGTAAAGCTTTTCCTTGTGCTTTCGCAGATAAATCTCCCGCATATTGGCAAAGACACCAAAATGATAGACGGAACCCACATCTTTGTTAGCCATGGCTGTCATCCTCTAAAACATTGATGGCCCGAAGCGATTCAATAGACCTCTCCATCGTCTGCATGCCATGCTCAGAAGACATATAATCAGCTATCTGCATCATGTTGCCGTTCTTGATCACAGCCGTTGTTGCTACAGTTCGCAGCAGGACCTCAAATGCACTGACCTTCCCTCCTCCCTTGCGTGGCAGAAGCTTGCAAGCTACAATGCCCAAAAACGATGCTGCCAGAGCATTTCTCAATTGGACTGCTTCCTCGGCATCAAAATAAGAAACAATGCGGTCAACCACCTCGCTGACAGAAGAGGCATGTATGGTAGACAATACAAGATGGCCTGTTTCTGCTGCTTGCAAGGCTGTCCGTATAGTATCCCTGTCTCGCATTTCGCCTACCAGCAGGATGTCTGGATCTTCACGCAGGGCAGCCCGCAATGCCTGGGAGAATGACTCAGAGTGTATGCCCACTTCCCGTTGGGAAACAATGCACTTGTCCTCTTTCAGGACAATCTCCAAGGGTTCATCCAAGGTAATGATGTGCTTGCTGGCTTCATGATTGATCATATCCAGCAGGGCATACATGGCAGTTGTCTTTCCGCTGCCAGTAGCCCCACAGAAGATGATAATCCCTTCCTTCTTCCGTATCAGCGGCCACAAGGAATTGGGCAACCAAATATCCCTGGCTGACATGATATTGCTATGAAGAACTCTGATAGCCAAACTGAGTCCCATCTGGCTGTAAAATGCGTTTATGCGCAGATTAGCCGTTGTGCCATCAAGCAATGATATGGATGCACTGGCATCAGCTTCCCCATATCCTGAAGCAATCAGTGAGCGTATGGACTGCGGCACCGCCTCCATATCAGTGAAAGTGGTGCTATTAGAACCACTTTCACTGATGTCTGCACCATAGAGCTGATAGCATAGGCCTCTGACTGTCTCTTCGCTGATAACCTCCGCACTAGGAGCCAAGGGGCGAAGTTCTCCGTTCCGATCCCGACAAAATGGCTTGGAGCCTGGTTTCAGATGGATATCCGAAGCATTCTCCATCACGGCACGTTGGCAGAGAAGGAACAGCTCATACTGGGCGATCATGCAATGAACCAGGAAGCCACCCTGGCGAGAAGGCCCTTCTTTTTATTCTCGTTTTCAGTCTTGACTTCTTCCCACTGCTTATCCTGGCTTTCCCTGAGTACAGCAATGGCGGTATCAAGCGATTCGTTATCTGCCAGAAGCTTTGCTTCTCCTTTAGCTTTTCTTTTTTCGTTCAAGGGAATAACCACTGCACCATCAAGCACATTTTCCTCAGGAATTTTTTCGGCCTGAGCGCCTTCCTGTGCCTCCTCCGTATTCTCCTTTGCTTCCGTTGCCGTTGTATCTTCTGCTTCTTCAGCCGGAGTCTCCTGCGGAGTCTCTTCCTCATAGCCCATCATCCTGCGCTGACGATTGCTAACTTTTTCGATTTCATTGACCAGGGCTTTCTTGGCTTCAGAAGAAATAGCGTGATTGTCCACGGAGTTCTGTAAGTTAGTGATTACATTGAGGATTTCCGTCATGGCAGTGTTGATATCCTTTATGAGCAGGGTATTTGCCATGGAGTAATCTTTGTTTGTAGCTTTTGCATTGTTGAGCACATCTTCGATCTGGGAAACATACTCATTCTTTTCACCCAGCTGTCTCAGAAGTTTCTGCTGTTCTTCACTGCTGACAGTTATTTCATTCTGAAGTCTGAGATGCTCATTGCGAAGCTCCAGGTATTTTTTCAGCTTTTCGATGTAATCCTTTTCCCTAGACTGAAGTTCTTCAATCATTTTGGCCTGGGATTCAATCTTATCCTTGCTCTTTGCTCTCTCATATTCCAGCGAAGCATTTGCCTTCTCTGCATCATTTTTGTACTTGCGGATAAGATTATCGCTGAGGTTCTTCTGCCCTTCCTGGGTAGCGTAGATCTGCTTGGTAAGTTCCTCCAGTTGGTTCTCATAGTCTTTTTTCTCAGACTTATGCTTCTTTAAGGTCTCATCCAATGTAGCCTCAGCTTTAATGAGGTATTCCTGAAGCTCTTCAACCTTGCTCTTCAGTTCCTCATTCTCTGCCTTGAGAGCATTCTTGCTGGTGTCAGTTGACTGGATAGGCAGGTCTGGCACATAATGAAGCATTTCATCCAACCGAGATACGCCAACTTCATCCAAGATCCAGTGGTTTCCATCCAGGACGGCGTGTTCGCCATCCTTGTTCAACTCAGGAAGATTGTTCTGCAAAACATCCGTGAACTGCTTGGTTGTGAGGCCATATCTTTTCTTGAGTGCTGTCTGATTCATAATCTTTTCCCTCCCAATAGCTAAAAAATCAACATAATCTTGAAATTACAAATCAGCAATTTGCTTTCTACTGATAACAGGCTGGTATTTCTGAAACAGGAGCTGTCATCATTGGTTCTTTTGCCATAGGCTCACTATAGGAAGCCGCCTTCTGAAGTGGAGCTTTAGGAGAGCTTTGGCTTTGTGGCAGATTTTTGAAGCCCGATTCATTGACGGGCGGCACTTCATATATCAAATTATCGTAAGCCTTGCCTAAATCTGCAATGTTGTTATAACCTGTCTCTCTGAGATATTTTATGATAAGATAACGGATTGCATTGGAAAAACTGCTTTGACATGATACAAATTTCCGCATCATCTCATTATCCGGCAAGCGGATAGATTTTGTAATGACTTTTGCCATAAGATTGCGCCTCCTCCAATCATGCCGTCTTGGCTGTGCTCATTTCTTTCAGCTGCTCGAAAAGCTTGCTATGAACAAAGTCATTGAGTCCCACGGCTTCCAGCATGACGGCCTTGCTGGCCTCGATATAAAGGACTTTTATTCCCTTGTTCCCAGTAGAGCAGAAATCCTGAAGCCTCTTCTCTATCATGGGTCTCATCAGGATGGAACCGCCACCATACACAGCAACCACATCAATCTCGTTGTTGGCCTTGCATATAATATGCTTGGCCATTGCCAGAATATCTTCTGCTTCCTCCTCAAGCGAGGGCAGCATGAAATCCATAGCCCGGTCATGATAGCGGTGGTCTCCATCCTTGAGGATATTGGAAAAATCCTGCCTAGTGAATTTCAGGAGGCCAACATCCTGCTTGAAGGGAATGAATATCCTGTCAATGGCGTGTCCATTGCCGTTGTTAGTCCCTTCAATGAAATCGGGGTTGAACTCTATGCCGTTATAAGTAAGGGGAAATTCCGTTGTCCCCTCACCGATAGCCACATGGAGAATCCTGGCCTTGCCCATATAATCCGTGGTAATCATATCCTCATGGAAATCATTGTAAGCCTCGAAAAATTCCGGGTGGTTGAGGAATGCATGAGCGGCTGTGACACCTTCGGGAATCACCTTCACGAAATCGAAGCGTATTCTCACGGATACTTCCATGGGGCCTACAAAGATGGATACCAAATGCTCCTTGCCCATGAATCGCTGTGCAAAGGCAGCCCCTGTGCTTTTTGAGTAGTAGGAAACAGGTATAGCCGTAGCCATATCCACTTCACATTGAATCTCATGGTCCAGAGGCTTGCCCTGGCGGTGGGTTTCCGCTACAGCCTCGCCAGCTATATGTGCCAAGGTGTTCACATATACAATGTGGTTCGTGACCTTGTTGTTGTCCACGCCTACCTCAATCGAGCGGCAGCGGGAACCGCTTTTGAGAGCCTTGTTCCCCACATAATACAGCTGACCCTCAACAGAAACGATGAGATTGTTGTGGATATCGTTCAGCACATATTCCACATTGACCTCATCCATGTTAGGAAGCCGATGAATATGTGCATAGACATTAGGCTGCCCCACCGGCACGTTGTTGATGAACATATCCTGTTCACTGTTCCCATTGTCATTGGCGATCATTAGCTTGAGCATTTCATTTCCTCCCATATGTTTCTATGTTCTATGAACTATTTCCTTTATATTTTGTATTATATGGGAACTATTTCGTTATGTCAACACTTTTGTATGCTTTTTGTATTCTTTTTTGCAACCGAAATGTATTCAGCTTTGCAGTTAAAATGTATTCACTTTTGCAAACTAACTCTATATAATTCAAATAATTCTATATATTGTTATCAATATAATCTAATACATGGTCAGGATAAGATTCAAACTGGACTGCCATGGGATCATAGCGGCCAATCATGCTCTTGAGCTGCTCCTTGGATATTTTGCCATCATGCAAAAGCGACTTGGCAGTATGAATCGACATAACCAGCCTGGAAGAAATCCTGCTTTTCTTCTTCCTATATTCATCAGCATACAACTTCAAGTAAACACATTCATCTGAAGCCACCCCTTCCTGTGAACTATTTCCGCATGATGTCAGGTCATTATCTCCATTGCTGTAGTATGCCCGCTTGATCTTATTATTCCGGGCAAAATACTCACTGGAGGATTCCTCCGAGAAAGGCTTTATCTGTCCAAACGCTTCATCTTTAATCAAGCGCAAGTCCGAATCCCCAAGCAAATAAAGCTTTTTGCCTATGAAAGTGAGCCGTTCATCAGCATATTTCTGTTCCTCAGAAACCATGACACAAAAATTCACCAATTTCTTCCAGTTCTCCTCGAACTGCTCCTCTTCATTATTCAATGCGCAAGCAATTACATCTGTAGCCAGTCTTTGGAAATCCATGACAGCTTTATTTATATACCAAGTGCTGCGATTCTTCAGCATCTTGATGTTCTGAAGCTTCTGCTGGGCATTGGGGAACACCTTTCTGAGCAATGGCATGAAAAGGTCTGCATTCTCAGTCATTTCACTGAGCATCCCATAAGCTGACAAAATGCGCTTCTCATCCACGCCCTCGCATCTGGTGATGATTTCCAAAGCCCTTTCTTTCTTGAGCGGGTCCTGCAAAAGCCTTTCCATCTGCCATTGCAGCCGCAAGACCATATTCCGCAAGTCCTCCCTGCGAGGTGACAAAGTATAGAGCAGCAACTCATTTGCCAAGCTGAGATTGATTACCTCCTGCACGATTTTCTCATCATCCCTCATGCTGCTGTCAATGACAAGCTCCCCGCTTACGGAAAAGTTTTCCTCCCCCTCCCATACGGCCTGATAGCTGTATGTGGAGAACATATCCGCACCAAGAGCCTTGCACCTGCCCCGCAGATGCCTATCCGCATCAGCAAAGCTTTCGTATGTATGCATATGCCCCAATGGCTCCAGCCGTCTGATACTGACCTTTATTAACGTGGCTTTCTTGTTCTCCATGGTGATCCCCCTCTGAGCAGTCTGAATATCCTTTCCTTTATTTTATAGGAAAAAATGCTTAAAAAATTACAAATTTTTATTTCAAACCCAGCAGATAAGGAAACAAAAACCGCCATGTTTCCATGGCGGCTCCTCCAATGCTGTCATCTATCTGGCATAGATTGCCTTGGCTTCACGCATGATCTCAGACACAGCCCGCTTGCTCTGCCCCAAAGGACTGGCCTTCTTCAGCACATACTCCACATCCCTGGGCCTTGCGCCATCCCGGATAGCATCCTTGGCAAACTGGACATCGAAATCCTTCTGCTGTAAGGGCGTGAAGTCTATTATCTTCAGCCTCTTCTGTACTCCCTGCTTCTCATTGCCATACGCCCCCTCCAAACGATTGCGGTTTCTGTCCTCGCACCGTTGGGCCACTTTCATCACAGTTTCCAGGGAAGCAGCATTCCTTCCTTCTAATATAGGGTTCGTATGCGGAGCAACGGCCTTGGACGAATGGGATTCGAAGTAAATATCCCTCTCCCTCAGGTCTCGCTCAATCTCTTCATCATAGCCATTGCGCTCAGGGAAATAATCATCAATGAATCTCTGATCAGCCTTCACACGCAGCTTCTCAATATCCTTGATACCCTGCTCGAACACCTCGAACTGCTTCTTTGTCAGTTTCACATCCTCTTTCCCAAAGAAGAACTCCTTGGCCTTGTCCTTCACACGGGAGAAGTATCCAGACACCCTGCCGAAAAGGCCAGGAGCCTTGTCCTTCATCTGTTCCATGGTGGCTTGCCGTTTCTTCATATCAGCAAAGGCATCAGCCATGAGTTCCTGCTTCACCACGTTGTCCGGCAGGTCATAGCCCTTGACCGACTCCTTGTACGCCTCAATCTGTTCCCTGGTGATGGGCGCATTGGCATCCATATAATCCGTCAGTTCCTTGTAAGTCTCCGGCTCCAGTGCTCCGAAGGCATGGAAGCACTCATGCCACAGCACCCAGTCCATCGGCTTCTCGCTGTTAATGTTCAGCAGTATCTTGTTCTCCAGCGGATCATAGGAACCATGGAAAGTCTCAGGCCCCTCAAAGAATTCCACATCCTGCTCAAGCACTGCGCTTGCAAAAGCTTTAAGATCCAGCTGCGCCTCAGAAAGCTCCTCATCGAAGACCGTCTCGCACTGCTCCAGGCGGGAACGCCTGTAATCCGAGGAAGAGTACAATTCCACTTTGCCATCTTCAGCCTCTCTGGTTTCAATGGTCTCGAAAAGGTCATCATAAGCTTTCTTGATGACGGGCATCTCCTCTGGCACAGGATAAGGATACTTGCCGGAAAGCCGTGCAGGATTCTTGGCTGATACTTCATCATACTCCTTGGGGGTGAGGTAATTCACCAGATAATCGTTCCGAATCCCCTTCTCTTCCAGCTTCGTATAGACATAAGCCTCAAAGGCACGGGCAGCCATCTCAACCTTCTTGCTCCAGTAAGGCTTGCTGTGATACCTGTCCATACCTTCGCTGCGCTTGAGATATGTCTTGCTGACATCAGGCGTTTCCTTCTCGAAAGCACTCAGCAGCCCGACAAACTTATCCAGCACTTCTCTACGGATTTCACTGTTTTCATATATTCCGTTGCGAAAACTATTGTAATGATCATACCTGTTCTGAATAAATTCCTGGCGGTCCGGACGATCTTTATTGTTCTCTAAGACGGTCTGCATTGTAGCTTCATTGCTTTTCAGCCTTTCTATATCCCTAGTTTCTGTGAGCAAAAGAAAAGAATTTTCATTCTGCCCCACATGCCGATTGAAATAATGATCCATAGCATGGAACCACTCATGGGCCAGCGACCCTGCCCCCGCCTTCTTGGTAAGATTGATAGCAATAAGGTCAGGCTCATAATGAGCCTTGGCAGCATTCTTGCCGCCTCTGCCATTGGAGCCAAACCGAAGCCCCAGTTCCCCGCAAAGGGACAATGCCTTGGGAGGAACATTCAGCACACCTGCCAGATCCATCAGCCCGTCATAGGCCTCGTTCAAATCCTGTTGCCTTTTTTTATCCTCCACCCAGTTGCCGAATTCAACCCCCCGGAAGCCGAAGGCCTCAGAAAATTCCTCAGGAGTGATATCCTTCATGCGGGCAGGATTGCCAGTTTCCGTCCTGGGCAGATTCTCCGTTCTTCTAAGACTGGGCACAAACTTGAACTGCTCGAATAAGTCTTGGATTTCATCCTTGTGACTTTCCAGATATTCCCTGGCAGCCTTTGCATCTTCAAAAGGCTTCTTGACTTCCAACCACTCTCCGTTGTATTTCTTGCCAATGAACCAGTACCCCTTAGCCCCCTGCCAGCCAAGAACCGAAAACTTGTCGTACTTTCGTTTAACCTCTCCTGTTGCTGCATCCTTGCCTTGCTCTCCCGCAATTTGTCTCAGAGCTTCTTCCATGAATCTTCTTTTTTCTTCGATGATGCTCATATTCGCAGCTATCATGGCTTCTTGAGCCTCGGCATGGGTATTGAATGCTTCCACAGGTTTCCATACATGTTCCATCAAGATATAGCAGCCTGAATAAGGCTCTCCGTTGATATAAGCTCTTTCTAATTCGCTGAAATACCTGAACGTGTACGGAAATTCTTTTTCAGATGTATCAGCCCCCAGCTCTAAATACATATAAGCTTTGCAGATCGTAGCATCAGAAAAATTGGAGTTATAAAAGCCCATGTAATCAGCGAATTCATTGGCATTATTCTCTACATCCAGCACTTCCTCTGCAACAGAACGGTTATAGAGGAACTTTCGGTTCCACCTGTGTACTTTATAAGACGATGTGGGAGGCCGTTTCCCCAGATCTTCCCGCAGGACCCTGAGCATCACCACACGCCAAGGCTCCACCCCTTCATCCAGAAGCTTTTTATAGTTAGGCTGAGGCCAGAGCTTCGCCAGCGGATACTTAGACAGCTCATCTTCAGTCACCTTGAGGAACATCTCACGATATCTCTGATACAGGTCTTTCCTGGCCCCGCCAAGCTTCTCACCAAAATCCTCAATCTTGCCGGAATCCTTCTTTGCCTCCTCCTTCTCCTCGCTTTCGACCTCGCCCTCTACAGTTTCGCCATCATCAAGCCCCAGCTCACCTTGTTCGGGAGATTCCTGGGCTGCCTCTGCCACCTCCTCCGAAGCAGATGCTTCCTCCGCTTTTTCTTCTGTGCCCTCGTCACCCCCGCCATCCTTGGGAGGCTCCGTCTTAGCCCTGCCCTCTTCCCGCCTCTTGCGCATGGCAGCAGCCACGGCATTTGCCAGAGCCTCATTAAAAGAATTGTAACCGGGTGACAACTCATCCTCAAACAACGCTTGATCAATATCTGTGGCCATTTTCCCGCCTCCTTCTTTACCTGCCTTTTTGAGCGGACAAGATTTTCTTGATTTCCTTATCCTTCTCCAATTCCTTTTTCAATTTATTCATCAGATTTTTGCTGCCCCCATGAAGGAGCTTCACCTTCCTGCTGTTCGGCTTTACCCATTTTTTCTCAATATCCGAGAGGCTTTTTCCATCCTCACGGATAAGCTCCTTGGA
Organism: Selenomonas sp.; assembly: GCA_017635515.1. Lineage (GTDB taxonomy): Bacteria > Bacillota > Negativicutes > Selenomonadales > Selenomonadaceae > Selenomonas_B. The sequence continues at coordinate 14,722 of JAGBLH010000257.1, read as the reverse complement.
TAGCGCCGTCAGCTCATAAAGATGGGCATATGCCCAGCTTTTGGGAGAAGGCTTTGCAAGATTTTCTGCTAAAAATATTTTCTCTTTAGGAAGCATTCTACGATTGTCGTTCCGTATAGCCTCCCTCAAATGCGACTCAATCTTGTCCTGAAATTCCTCATAAGTCATCTTCTTGACTTCAGGCATATGCAAGCCTATGCTGTTGTAAAAATTATGGAAACTAGCTTCTGGAGTACCACCATTTTCTAACGCATAAAGGTTGATAAATTTTTCACCATATCTCACTGAACCCTCAATGGCAAGCTTTACATCTCCTGCGTAAAATTCATGGTTGTACTCATAGTTTGGGTCATACATCCTGTCAGCTTGCAGATTCTCGAAATCCTGCTCCGTAAATCCCCGCCAGTCAACAACAGGATCAAATTCTACGGCTTCACTTTCCTGAGAAATGATTTTGTCGAAGTGAACATCATTATACACTTCTTTGATGACACTACCAATACGGTCAAAGTTTTCAGCCGAAAGAGAAACATTTTCCAATTTGCCAGCAATGCACTGGATTACGGGTTCTCCGTCATGTTGCAATTCCCAGTCTAAATCATACCCTCCCCGTGTAATGAACCAATGATTACCGCTGGCAAATATGCCATTGGCATCAAATTCCTTCAGTATCTCCTTCAGTTCAAACCGCTCCTGAAAATTTTTCCTGACTAAATCCATAAATTCATCATCTTTATCTTCCATAATCCTAATGGCGATACCCCCGCAGGAGTACCGCCATATGCACCACCTTTCTTATATTTTTACCTGCCCTGTACCTTGCTCTTCTCAAACATAGGCAGTGCCATATCGGAATACAGATAGCTGTAATCCTTGCCATACTCAAAATCCGGCCTTGCCTTCAGCTTTGCTATCTCCTGATGGCTGTCATACTCCGGTGGAACCATTTTCTTCTGCTGTGCTATATCCTCGACATGATGCTTGACATAGCCAATCTCAATGCTGTGCTTGTCAGGGTTCATCATCCATTCCCTGAACCCTTTCTTGCCTCCCTTGATATTGATAGTCATGCTGCCCTTGCGCCGCTGAACCAGAAAATCATCATCACATTCCTTGATAGTCACAGCCTGTTCCCCGAAAGGCCCCGTAAGCATAGCCTTATCACCCTTGAGAGACAAGTCAAGCTTCAGGAAATGCGGAGAAAAGAACTCATTATGGCACTGATCGCCGTACTTAGGATGATTTTCCACCCTGGTCACACGCAGGACTCTCTCGCTGAATACAGCTGTATCATTATTAATCTCGAAGTAATATCCCTTTCTTTTGAAATCATCTTCGGGCATCACCATAGGGTTATTTTGCACATAATCAAACGCCTTATGCCACGCCTCATCCTTATTTACGCCAGCCTTTTCAGCCTCAGCGTTGCTCGTCTCAGCGAGCCGCGCTTTTGTTCTTGCCCTCGGCAATCTTTGCCTGGAGCACCTTGTCCTTCCCAAGAGTGTCCATGACAAACTTGGAATATTTCCCCTTGCCCTGCTCCATCTTGACCGCATCCTTGGCAGCCTCCGGGGCGAACTTGTCAATCATCTTGATGACCGTCTTCTCAGGAACCTGATTGATAAGGGCCGAAGCGGCGGCCTTTATGACATAATTCTTCTTATCAGGCTCAAACTCCAGGCTATTGGCCATGCTGCGCATGAAGCGATCTTCCTCATTTTTAGGTTCTGCTTTCCGGTCAAACCCCTTGATAGCGGCCAGCCGGTTCTCGAATTCAGGCATTGCATCCTTGAAGACAGACATTGATTTGTCAAGTTCTGTCTGAAGCTTCGCAGAATAGCAGATAGCATCGTAATTAGCCTTACGCCCTAATTCCCAGAAATTTTCTTTGGTCACTTCTGCCTTTTCCTTAGCATCGTTTGCCTTGAAACGCATATAGTTCAGCATCTTCTCACCCAGGGAATCCTTGGTCTTGTCAATGATTTCAATACTTTTGGGCAAATCTTTGCCATGAAGCTGACTGTAATTGAAATATGCCACAGAACGAGGGTTATCCTTATCGCCGGAAGGAATAATTATTGCATGCTCTCCTTTTTTGGGGATGATATCCTTTCCCTCTTTCTTCCGCAGAACATTTAAAGCTCTGGCAGAAATCCAGCGATTGTCAGCAGTCTTCATCTCATACTGTGCTTGCATAAGAACAAGGGCTTTCCCATTCTGGAAATAATTACCAGTGCGAGGATTTACAGGCATATGCATGATAGGACGTTCATCCTTGGGGGCCTGCCAGACAGCTTCTCCCCTTGCTGCTTTTCTGGACATTTCATCAGCTAAAACCAACGGCAGGTCTTTGTCAGCTTCCTTGCGCATGTATTCCAACGCCTCTTTATCCTCAGCAGTAAGAACTTTCTTAGCGGGTTTTTCAGGCTCCTGAGGATTATCCATTGATTTTGCCCACTTCTCCAATGCCTCTTCATCTATCGACATCTGCTTGTCATAAGCCGAATCATCCGACTCTATATGCCTTGCCACATCCATCAGAACCTCTGCCTCTCCATTGCTCAACACACGATTTTCCATAGTATTCTCGTTGGCCATTTTCAATACTTCCTTTCTTACGCAAACAATTACCTTCCAGTATCTTTCCCATCAATCATCTCAAGAGTCTTCTTGTCGCTGGCAGCATCCTTGATAATCTTGCCCAGCCGTGTCAGATTATCCAGTATTTCCTTCTTCCCCAGCCCGTCCTTCATCATGGCCTTCACCATTGTTTGTGCCAGGCTGTCTGGTGGCGGGCCTGTAAGATTAGCATTCACCAGATACTTGCTCATCTGCATATCCCGGCTGTCGGTCACGCCGATCACCAGGACAGGCTTCAGGTGCTGCAGCTTGTCGCTGATATCCTTTCCCTTGCTGTAAACCTTGTCCTTGGCAGTGCGCAAGGCCTTCATGTAGTCCTTTGCCTTGCCGGTAATCTTGCTGGCAGTCTTGGCAATGAATCCGAACACGCTCGAAGCCTGTTCCCTCACTGCTGCCTTCTTCATGCAGTAACAAACCTTCAGGTCATCCCTTACATTGCTGAGGCTGGTGCTTGCCACATCAAACATCTCCGCAACCTTGCCGGGGACCATCTTGCCTGTAGGCTTGTGGGCCGCATCATACAGCGACTGGAAATGCTCAAGCATTTCCATGCTCTCCTTCTGCATCTTGGCAAAGGCATCCTTGGCCTCATCCGGCATCTCCTTCTGGGACAGCTCATTGAGGTCAACCATGATTTCCTGGATTCGTTTCATGGAATCCTTTACGCCCCTGTCCTTTTCCTTCAAGGCCTCCCTTGCCTTATGGAAATACCCCGCAGCCTCTGACAAGGACTTGACGGCTTTCTCCGTCAGCTCAAAAACCTTCTCGGCCTGTTCCGTCACCGCCGTCTTGGCATTCTCGGCAGCAGAACCGATCAGAACGCCCAGATCTGACAAAGATTTATCAACAGCTTCCTTATTATTGGAAACATACTGCTTCCATGTAAGGGGCGATACTATTGTCTCCTGCTCAGTTTCCTTGAAGGCATCCATGGCCTCGCATAAATCATCGACTCCATCCTGCACAGCAACCTTGTAGACCTGCGGAGCCTGGGCAGTCTCAATCTCAGCCTTCTTGCGTATGTCCTGCTTCAGAAGTTCGCCAAGACCGGAATAAGTTGCGACATCCCCCTCATCTATGATAGTGGTATAATCCTTCACACTCATAGGCACTGCTACTCCTTTCTTCCCTATGATTCTATTCTACAGAAAAAAGGCATGGGCAAATTACAGAAATATATTCCCTTCCGAAAAGAGAAAGTGGTTCTAATAGAACCACTTTCTCATACCCACACTCACCGTCCCTGTGCCGCCTTGACCAGCTTTCTCTTCAAAATAAGGTCAGCTACCGGGGCCTGAATGAAATCCTCCGCATCCAGATGGGCCACATAGCTCTTGCCCGTGACCTTGGCGAAAGACTTCTGGATGCCCTTCCAGAACTGCTTGTTCCACTTCTTGAACTTATCCCGCAGAGTCTTGGGTTCGTTCTGAAGGAGCAGTTCCTTCCCTGCCTGGGCTGAAAGGCGGGAATGCACCTCGCTGGCAATGAGATTGTCATCATGGGCAATATCAGCATACTCCGGGGCATTCTTGATAGTCTCCCAGAGCTTCATCTTCTTCATGATAGCCACGCCCTCTTCCCAGAGCTTGGGATTCTCCTTCTGACATATGCGGTCCCAGATATGCGTATACTCATGTATAGGCGTTTCCACCCTGATATTTTCAGGGTCAAGATAAATAGTATTGCCCTGTGCAAGCCCCAGCACCCGTCCCTGCCCCGTGGTCAGGAACTCATGGGCCTTCCTGTCCAGCCACTCAGAATTCAAAGCCACACGCTCCCGAATCTCCTCACGGTTGGCCCCAATCTCTGCCTGGGTAAGCCTCCTGCCCTTGAGATTGCCCTCCCCTGCGAAGAAAGCCTTCCTCTCTTCCATGAAATCCGCAGCCTTCGCCATCAATTCCTCTGATGTAAGCTCCCTCGCCTCTTCATAGCTCCTGATGAAGCCGTCAAAAGCCTCTCTGGCATAAGTCGGTTCCTCCCCCTTGGAGCGTTCAGCAATCATCAGCTCCATATCCAGCTCATGACGGTTCACCGTGATGAGCTTCTCCAGAAGCTCATGGTTGCCAGTCTTCCCAATATCCTGAAGGATTTTGGTCGCAGCAGCCTTCAGCCTTGGCCTTGCGCACCTCTTGGCCCACATACATTTCTCGTCATAACCCGCCTCTGCCATGATATGCTGACGATCCTCCTCAGGAATGATACGGTCAAGCCTGATGGAACTTGCCACCACCCAATTGGACAGATTGCTCTCCTGAAACATATAGTACCCGCCAAAAGGAACCAGCCCACGGATATCCTTTTCCTTCTTGTCAGGATTCCGGTTTGCCACATCAGTATAATCCGTGGAAGCATCGAAGCTCACCTCCACCCAGACCCGCTTGCTGCCCTTTGGTTGGCCTGAAGACTCCTTGCTGTAATAGCCAATCTCAGGATTCTCTGCCTCCCCTATCCCCATCAGATGCGGAGCAGAAGGAACACCTGTTCCCATGTGCCAGCCATACCGTGGAGCCAGCTTCATGCCCTTGATCTCATCCTGGCTGAACCCCTTGGCCCAGTCCCACTCCTGCATAGGATAAGGTGTTTCCGTGCCTGCAAACAATGCATGAAGAGAGCCATCCGGCCACTGCTCCATCAGCTTGTAAGCCTTGTTGACAGACTTTGGCACATAATCCTTGGGCCTGTCCCCGTAGAACTGGACAGAATACATATTTTTTTCCTTGCCGTTGCCATCCTTCAGCACAATAGACCTGGGAGCCAGATCAGGAGCACGATTCCCCTCTGCGTATGTGATGACATACTTCTGAAGCATTTCGCTCCTATAAGCACCCTCAAGCGACTCGCCAAGGATGCTGTCCATAGCACTCCTGTCCGTGACCACATCAATCCCGGCAGCCCGGATGCAGCCAATAATATCTTCTACCATCTTTTCCTCTGTCATGTCCATCCCGCCTTTCTGATATGATTTTATAGCATTGGAAGACAATCAACTTACACGTTTTGACACTCCAATACAATCAATGCACATCTTCCAGTGATTTCCTTATTGTTATTGACAATACATCATTATGATGTATAATAAGATTGAATAATACTATTTAGCTAGAAAGGTTGTGCAAACCATGGAATTTCTTTACCCCTACGAAAGCAAGCTCCCCGAATATCAGCTGATGGCAGAATCAGGCCAGATCTGTGTCCGTGGCTACCGCAAAGAAAAATTCGTCTTCAACGGCATCGAGAAAGAAGTCATCAATCCGGGCTGGTATCCTGAAGATGAACCTGAAGGCACATACGGAATCTATTCAAAGGAAGACCAGAAGCAGATTCACCGCAACATCAACCGAGCCAAAGCCGAAGCCGAAAACCTCCTGCTGCCGGAGCAGATCAAAGAAATCCGTGAAGGCCTTGGCCTCACCCAGGAACAGGCAGCCAGAAAGATAGGCGGTGGCCTGAGAAGCTTCCAGCGTTACGAATCAGGAGACATCCTCCCCAGCCGCTCCATGTCAAACCTCCTGCGTGTCCTGAAAGATGACCCCAGCAAGCTGGACAGCATCCTGAACTTCTGCTTGCCAACTGACTATGAATGAGGTGAGATCCATGTTTCATCTTGATGTGGATAATGTTTTTTTTGGTGTAGCATGTTTATTTCCTTTTGTTATATATTTCGCTTACGGTTTAACTCTTACCGAATTAAAACATGTTTTTGCGGCTATGTTTGTGTTTTCAACACTGATGTCTATATGGCCTCATGATATAAAAAGAGCATATCCTTGGATGTTTCTATGTCTGGTTACATTGGTGCTGGGAATTTTTTTGCCGGAATAACAGGGGGGATAAAATATGATTTATACCATCTATGCCAGGGAAAATGACATGACCTTCATAATGGAAAAAGAAGTTGTCGAACAAAAAGAATACCTGAGCGTTGTAGGCTTCTATTTCGGAGAGCCTAACGAAGCTGATACCAAGGAATACACCAACTCTTTGACCGCTGAATTTGAAGTGGAGCATCTGAGGAAGTGAGTTAATGAAACAAACTGCAAATACCAAGTATACTTCTTTGCCAATAAACTTTATTATCCCTGAAGAATTAAGCGACATAATTATTCAGTATGTAGACTACTTGAACAATAGTGACCATGGAAGTATTGATTATTACGAAACCGAAATAAGGTTAATATTAAATTGGTGTTATCGTGAATCATTATTGACTGATGAACAAATCCAGTTAATGCGGGATTATTATCAGGATGGTGGCATCTTAGAGGTAAAATAGTATGGAAGAAATTATCGACTTCACAAACTGCAAGAGAATTTTTCGTGCGTTAGGTGGAACTGACAGAAAGTTTGAAGTAGAATACAATGGAAATCCTTATATAATTAAATTTTCAGATAAACACGCAAAAAAAACAGATATGTCAACCAGTTATATTAACAATGTAGTTTCAGAGTATATTTGTTCTCATATATCTGAATCCATGGGGCTTCCAACACATAAAACCGTCTTGGGTCTTTATGATGATAGGCCTGTTGTAGGTTGCCTGGATTTTCGTGGTCCAAACGAACAGAACATTGAATTTGCCGAATTCGTCCGGGCCTGTTATGAACCAAAGGAAATAAAAAGAGTAATCCGATTGGACCAAATATATAACACTTTGAGTGATACAAATATATTTTCTGAAGAACTCAGAGAGGATTCTATAGCAAGATATTGGGATACATTTGTTGCGGATGCCTTGGTGGGTAACTTTGATCGTCATGCAGGAAACTGGGGGTATTTATCCAACAACAATCAGCTATCCATTGCTCCCGTGTATGATTTTGGTAGCTCCTTATTACCACAGCTTTCCGATGACGGCATTGAAACGATAATGAATAACGAATTCATGCTGTACGAACGATGCCTGGTATTCCCTTCTGCCACCTTATTCATAACTGCCGAAAAAAAAGGCAAGGTCGGATATTACGATATGATGGCATCCAATTACGATTCAGACTGTACCTCTGCTGTAAAAAGAATGGTTCCTCGAATCAACATAGATACCATCCATAGAATAATTGACAACACACCATTGATTTCAGAAACACGCAAAGAATTTTACAAAAAATACATTGACTATCGCAAGAAGTTAATATTAGACCGTGCATATGATCGTTGTGTCACTAAGAAATACGATTCCCAAGCACTGGAACGCATACTAAGTGGCAGTCAATACTCAACAAAAGATTTACAGGCTGACATGGAATACAATAAAAAATATTTCCAGCCCATAGAGGACACAACCTGCCAGAGCCGATTAAATAAAACACAAAACCACCATCAAAGCCAAGGGAGTGATTTACTTAGGCAATGATAAATCTTTAAGCAATGGCATTTCCTCTGTCAATGCGGCAAGCTTCCTCGAATCCCACCGAAGAGCTATCGAATCCATAGTACAAGTTTTCCAATTCACTCTGCAAAGAAATTGATTTGAAACACAACAAAACTATTTTTCCCCCGTAACTATTGACTAATTTAGACCAATGGTGTATCCTAAAGCCATATTTCCTTCTCTATCAATGCACTTAGCGAGGAAGCAAAGCCCCCAGTTCCTATGAAACTGGGGGCTTTGCTTTATTCTATGCCCAAGGGAAGCCAGTATGCCTCCGTCCCTGCAATAGCTTCAGGAGAAAACCTGGCATAGACAGCGCTTGGCACACCCCCAAGCATGAAGCAAGATACAGTCTGGTAGCCATTCAAAAAACCCTCATCCGTATTCGCCTGTATCATAGGCTGAGTAGCATACTTTTGCCATATGGAAGTCCTGCTCTCCCTTCTGATTATCTCCTCAGGCAGATTATCTTTCTGGAACTGTATCCTGCCGGAACCATCAACCACTGAAATATCCAGCCCCTCCCTGCCCCAGAGCGGTTTTCTGATCCAAAGCTGGTCAGGATATTTCTTCTTTCCAATGTCACAGTCATCCTCGAAATACGTTGGCAGCATATACTTCCTTATAGTATGCACTTCATCAGCATTCAGCGACTTGTGCTCCCTTTCTGCCAACGCCCAAAGAAAAGCCTGGAATCCCTTGCTTTGCATGATTAAAGATTCCGGGGGATTGAACATCATGAATTTACCTTCAGCGTACCCCTTCATCATATTTATGCCAATAGTGCTTCCGTCATCACTGGTCTCATCAATCAGCAGCTCCATGGGATGGAGGCGGTATATCCCCTTTGCCACCCTGCCATCAGAAGTGATAACCTGATTGGCCTCATCTATCCCCAAACCGTAAAAAGACTCAAAGCAAATCGCCTCATCAGGAACAAATTCCCCCACCCCCGCTTTCATGGCATTCATCAAGAACAATGTCGTGCCGTAATCCTCCTTGTAATCCTCAAAGCAGGAGAAAACAAAAGGACGGACTGTTGAGAAATGGCTTGCCTTCAGATCAATCTCAGGCGAAGCAGCCCAATAGATATATGTAAGCCAATCTTTCAGCCCCTCATAGCACCCACGGTTAGGATTTGCCTTGCCAAAATTCCTGCAAGCAAGCTCATTTGCATAATAAGATTCAACCACAGCACATGGAGTATCCGCATTTATCTCCACCATTTTGAACTCGTCAGATTCATTCAGCACAAAATCAAAACGAGCCAGCCATGTAGGCAGATTAAGAGCATTCATGCTGTGCAGGAACGGTATCATATCCTGGGGGATTTCCATTTCCTGAAGGAGCCTGTCTTCACAATGCTGACATATCATAGTGGCCTTGCAGAAAACAGCAAACAGCTTCCTGCTTGCTTCTCTCAGTTCTTCTATCCTATATCCAGGCATCACACGGATATCGTTTGCAGGATAGCGATATTCGTAACCGTCATACTCCACGAAAGGCATGATTTCCCGACTGATCCTGTCAATCCAGTCACCATGCCCAAGATTGTTTGCCACTGCCACCTTCAACCACCGCTTTCAAGATGCACCGCCCCTGGCTCCGGCACCGCCAAAGCCGCTCTTCACACTGCCAACAGACTTGCTGCTTGCCTTCCCATCAGTTGAACTTCCGTTGCTCCTGATCCCGCCACCGCCAGCGGCCCCCCCGCTGCCCCTTGGCTCCTCTTTCTGCTGATGGAACGCAACAGGTCGATTCAGCTGAGTATTTGGCGGCAGATACTTCTTCATAGCCGAAGCCCTCTCCACATCAGATAAAGGCTTCATGGTATCTGAAACAGTATATCGGTTCGTATTCTGATTCCACCTGCCCGCTGGAGGATTGAATCCATGGAACAGATAATAGCTTGCCAGCATGCCAGCCAATAGGCCAGCACTGCCGGATATGAAGCTCAGGCTGCCGTCCTCTTCCCTGGAAAAAGTGACCTGCTCCCCATTATCAAAAGAAGCAGTCTCAGAGCCGTAGGGATTGCTGAACAAAGTATACCCATTGCCATTATCATCAAGCAATCTTTGCTCTTCTTGCGGAACCAAAGCCCCAGTGTCATCACCCTGATAAGGCCCGTTCTCTTCATCCTCGAATGAAGAATCGCTGTTCAGCCATCCCATAAAACAAGCTGAAATAACTGAAACAGCACTGAATATAGCAATCATCTTGCCAACCTTATTGCTCATGACTTATACCCTTTTGCAATACTTATTTCTCAATCACTTGAAATCAGGCATGCCATGCCCCTGAATCTTCTCTATGCCATAGTTTTCCTTGGCGTATTTGTACGCATTCTCATCAGACGGATTGGCAACATGATAAGAGAAGCTTTCCTTTATGTCATTTGCATGCTGTTCCTCATCTATCTTCTCCATCCAATCAATGGATTCCATCTGAAGCAGCTTATTATAAAGCTCACTTCTGTCCACCAGAGCCTGAGTATGGACTGTCCGAGCCATAGTATCTGCAATCATAGCCTGTACCTTTCCCTCAGCTTCGCTTGAAAGGCTCAAGGCATACTCATTGGCAGCCAGGATTTGCTGCTGGTCAGCTGCAATATTCCTGGACGATTCGCCTATCTCGTTATAAGCCTTCCTTATCCAAGCAACCTGTTCAGCCTCTGAAGTCTTGGTTCTGCCCATCCCCTCATCGCCCATATCAACGCCCCAGAAGAGGCCACCTGCCTGAGTTGAAAAATCGTATGAAGTCACGTTGTCCATGTGATTTTTCCCCAAGCGTTCTAATACCTTCTTGTTATTATCATTGACCGAACCAGAGGCCCAATCATCACTGCTGCCGATTACATTGCCAGACTTGTCCCGATGCTCACCTCCCATGCCTTTGAGTATCGAAAGTGTCCTTGAAATAGTGGAGCTGATGCTATGTTCTGACCAGTTATCCATATTTTTCTTTTCCAGCTTGGTCTTGTCACCTTCCACGCCCAAGATTTTCTCAAACGTATCCCCAAAAAGAATAGACTTTATATGGCGGGTATAATCGTAGACCTGCCCGCCATTGCTGGCCAGATCCCGCAAAGCAAACGGCGAAGGAGCACTGTCAGCCCAAGAAATTGCAGTCGGGCTGTAATAAGCCGTAGGGTCGAAAGGCTCATCCACCCCTGGAATTATCTCTGCAAAAGTAACAGACATCACCCCAAATGAGAAGCCCATCACCGCTACGCATGTCAATGCAGCTATTTTCTTTCTCATGTAAAAATCCCCCTCAATCAATCATTTCCGAACTTGAACCCGCCATTAGCAAAGCCCTTGATGAGGCTTGAGCTGATGCGATCTGCAATGAACATGAATGCCAGCAGGATGACAATTATCTTGCAAAGCAGGGCAAAATCCATGACCGAAACCGTCATCCGTGTAGTCATGCCATTGGTAGCTCCTTCAAGAATTCCATCATGGATTCTCATTTGATATCCAAGTGCATTTTTAAGTCTATTATCATATCCTTCATCTCCTGGACCTTCAAGGGAACGCTCAAAAATTCGATGCCAGTCTGCTGCGGCCTGCTGCGGATCTGAAGATATCTCTGGCAACAAATTACCGTACTCCTCCGTAACAGCATATCTGACCTGAACTGCATTGCTATATGGGTTAAGCGGAGGAGACTGTTTTTCGCACCACTCGACAAATCTAGGCCATCTATCAACGGGGTCCCACTGGAATAGCCCTGTATAGCCAAGCTCATTTTGTTCTGCCGGATTGAAAGGCCCATCTTCCTGCTTGATATTGCCCATGATTCCGGCTATCTGCCCATCCGAAGCCCCCATGCCCTTTAATGTATCGAAGACCTCCTTCTCGCCACCGGCTGCCACCGTAATAGTATGCTGCTTGATAAGATTATCCGTCTGCAAATTCGTCATCACGTTCTGAACCATCATGGAAAAGAACACCATGAACATCAGCTTGGCGCATACCATGAACATAGCATTGAACGCCCTGGCGGCAAACTGTCGCACATGCTTGGAACCCGAAGTGACGAAAAGAACGAAGCCAAAAATCATCACCATATAGAACTCAATATACGCCATCAAAATCTGGAAACATATGATAGCGCACAGCCCAAAGAGCACAACCATCGCCAAAAACATCACCCCACTGAGGATAATGCCCGCAGGGTTTACTATATTTTGAACGATAGGTGCAACGATGCTTGCCCCCTTCTGCAGCAAGTCAAACGGATTAGCCACAGCATTCTGTGCATCCGTGATACTGCTCCCCGTAGCCGTAGCGGCAGCCCCCACATAGAAGTCTCGCATGAAGTTAGCCACCGTACCGGCCCAGTTGGATATGATATACAGCAGAATCAGATACATCAGTGTCTTCGAGAGTAGCCACTTGAAAAGACTGTTGCCCTGCTCAGAATCAATCATCAGCATAGACACGCCGTATATCAGATCTATGGTGATGAGGATGAAGAACAGGTAGACCATGACATCCTTCAGTTTATCTAAACCTGAAATACAAGCCTTGGAAATTGTCTCAGAAAACTCTTGCAGAGGCTCACCGAATTTATAAGCTACATCGAATTGCAGCTTAGTCACAGCAACTTCAATCCCAGACATAGCAGCACCACCGCTGCCTCCCGCATATGAAGGAAAGAAAATACCTGGATCAAGTGGATTACCTTGATCGTTTCCCTGGCGCACCTCAATATGGGCATGAGAGCCTGTAGACTTGCCTATTGTAATAGCATTGCCAATATATTGTCCTTTTGTAACACGAAGACTCCAATTTCCATTTAAAACCTCTGGGGTAGGTCTACAATGAGCATATCCAACCATTATAGTCCCGTACTGGTCATCTTCAGTATATATTTCAATCCATGCTCCATATCCGTTAGGATCAAAAAATCCTGCATCACCAATTATGCCATCACAAGCAGCGTAAACAGGTGTACCTTCTATGCCATCCGATACATCAACTCCCTTATGAAACTTCCCTTCACCTGTTTGCGGATCTTCACGATACCCAAAGTGACTTGTGACAATCGCACCATCTCCCATCACAGGAGCCATATTTCCTGCCCAAGTCTGGGCCGAACACCCCCGTCCCATGCACAGCAGAACTATCATGACAAAAAAGAAGCACCCCAGTAGCTGCCTCGGCAACACTTGCCTCATTATATCCACCTACCTCATGACACATCTTCTCTATTTCTTATGTTACACGCCGAAATCTATGCCGACTTACAGAAAAATAGCAAAATGCATCAGCGAGGCGTAAAAGTGGTGCTATTAGAACCACTTTCGGAAACACGCACAAAAAAATCGTGGCTCAGATTCGCTTCTAAGCCACGATTTTTTGTTTTAGGTATAAATATATGCCTCAGACCCTATTGCCCGTCAGACAGGCTCCTGTGAGCTATTCAGCCATTTCGGCAAATTTAGCCCTCTCTGACACAGGGAGAGGGGCAATTTCACCCACTCTACTCTGCAAAACGCTCGTTCAGAGCCTTCAGCACCTCTGCCGGGTCAAGCTTCTTCTCCTGGATGAAGCTTGCAATGTCCTGCATGTTCTGCCGTGCCACTGCTTCTTCGAGATCCTTGAGTTCAGCCTTGAGAACTTTCAGCTGCTCAGATTTCTTCTCGATCTTCTCCTTCAGCGCCTCAATCTTCTTTGCATAATCCACTTCTCTAGCCATGTGAAAACCTCCCTGAATATTTTGTAAAAGGACAATTCAATTATAACATTATTGCCATCAACACTCAATACCACTAACAATCCATATTTAATAGATTGATAACTCACCATCTATCCCCCATACTTGATGTTAGAATCCAATTCTATCTCCCCTTCCCATTCTCCCTCTCAATACCCTGCCATCCTCTCCACCATGGCATTATACGTCTCCTGTAACCCCCATTTTTATATTCCATATTCAATGCATGAAACAAAGCCACAACTACAACGCATCTTTACTCTCTCACCGTACATACCCGTTATTGTTACTTCTACTTTCTCCTTGCATTTTGGACAAATCGTCTTTACTTCTCCTGTTTCCAACATTTCTATTTTTGCTTTTTGCGCTAACGAATTGGAGAGGCTGTAATTCAGGGACGATGTTTTTCTCTTTTCCATTTTCTGAGTATCCATAAAGAATTCCCTCGTAAACTCATTATTCCCAGAGGATATAAATTATCCAGCGTTGTGTATATTATGCATACATCATCCCTTGCAAGTTGTCTACTCAAATGTTTATAATCATTATTCCCTACACAACTTATCCTTCGTGCCACTTACTTCTTGCATTTTATCTTCATTTTTTATCTATATTTGCGGAATTATCTTTAGCAATCTCTTTATATTTTTTATAAATATTTTGAAACGTATTTCCACTTACAATAAGATTATCATCCTGCAATAATTCATATCGCTTTTCTCCTGGAACTTTTATATTGTGTTCTGAATACAAGGAATAACCAACGAATAACTTATATAAATGTCCGTCTTCATCTTTTTTCTCAAAAGAAGGCCTTCCATCTAAAGATAATGAAGTATCTTGCCAATCTTTTAATTTTGATATCGGTTCTAAATTATCAAAATCAGGAAATTCGATTAAGAATTTAGGAATCATATAATATATAAATTATTTTGTTTTAGATAAAATATTTATGGCAGTATGCTTATACAATTCAACATTAGATATTT
>JAGBLH010000256.1 GCA_017635515.1 Selenomonas sp. | reverse complement strand
GTCATGGCCACTGGCCAGCTTCGAGCTGCCGGTAATGTCAACCTTATCCCGGCGGGTGAGCTTGTTCGTGTTCTTTACCGTGGTAACGCCGGAAGCGCCGCCTTCATCCACGGATTCTGCTTCCAGGTCATGGTCAATATCGCTGGTGGCAGCCAGGGAAATATCGCCGTTTTCCGTGGAGAGGTTGGCATTTTTCACCGTAACCCGGTCGGTAAAGGATGTATCGCTGTCACTGCTGCCCACCAGAATCTGGACAACACCTGCCCCTTCCACATTATTCTTGCTCACAATTTTACTATCAGTATTGGCCTGGGCTCGCAGGGAAGATTCATCCAGCCCTTTGAGAGTACTGCCGGTGATGTTCACATCGGCAGCAGCATTGATGGTGTTCTTCACAGCCGAGTCGCTGCCCGTGACGCCGCCGTAGCTGCCGGCCTTCTGGGTATCTTTGTAGTCAATATTGTTGTTGGCATTGTATCCCTGAGTGAAATTGCTCTTGATATTGGCATCATTCACGTTGATAGCCGTGGTGTGCGTCGCCGTATTGGTGATACCCACGCCGCTGCCACCGGCAATAGCGGCACGGATGGCATCAGTGGTGAAATCATGCTTATCCGTAAGTTCTGCCCCTGCGGCAAAGAGGGAAGTATTCCAGTTACCACTGACATTGGTCCTGGTATTGGTGGTCAGGCTGTTTTCCAGCTTGGCGGCATAAGGGGAGATATCCACTGCTGCGCCGCCGTCCCCGTCAGCTCTGGCCGTATTGTCCTCGGAGGCCGTGCTCAGAAGCAGGGCGATTTGCAGCTGCTTGTCATTGGTGCCATTGGCATTGATGGCAGAGTTCAGCACACTGTCGCTTTTGGCTACGTTAGTGCCGGAAGCCACCAGTCCTGCAGCGCTGACACCGGCAGCCTTGATGTCCTTGGTCACCTTGGCATCGCTCATGGCCATCAGGATGCCGCCGTCCTGAACATTCACCTTGCCCAGATTGATCTTGGAATCACCATAGACATCTGCCCGGCCGGTATTGACCTGAGCCGCCACATAGCCGGAGATACCCAGTCCCTTCATGTCAGTGGTAAGACCGATTTCGTTCTGGGCAAGGATCTCCGTCTCATCGGCCAAAAGGCTGGTGCCATCGCCAATATCCACGGTGCTCTTCACCGGGGCAGACTTCGTCCCGGCAGAGGAATCCGCCACCGTTACTGCACCGCTGACCAACAGGGAAGCGGCGGCAGATTTGGTCTCCGTCTTCACATTGGGGGCATTCATGGCGGCAATGCCGATGTTGCCTGCAGTCAGGCTGTTGGTCTTCTTGTTCTTGGCCGTATTCAGTGTGACGGCGGTTTCGCTGGCATCATGGGCCGTGGCCGAGATGCCTGTGCCGGATACGCCAATGGCAGCCGAAACGGCCTTGGTGGTTACTTCGGCGGTTTTCTGACTGTCCTTTTCCGGTGCCCGGGAAGCGGCCAGCATCAGACTATCCGAGGCTTTCAGGTCGTTGCCGCCCTGCAGAGCCACGGATACCTTGCCCTTGTTTTCCACATCGCCAATCAGCACATTCACGGAACCGGCTATGGCTCCGGAAGCGCCCAAAGCGTCAATCTTGGCACGGCTTTCGTCAACGGCAGTAAGGGAAAGATTGCCTGCGTTTATGGTATTGCCAGAAAGCTGCAGATCCGTAAGGCCGCTCTTGCTGACCTTGCCATAGGCTCCGGAAAGGGCCAGAGTCCCGCTAAGGGAGCCCTGCTTAACTTCCAACTGGGAAAGACCGCCCTGATGGGTGGCAATGGTAATATCACCGGAATTGGTCGTTATGGCAGAGTTACGGACTTCACCTACGGAGTTGCCTGCCACATCCAGCACGGCCACTGTACCGCTGACAGCCGCACTTCCCCCTGCGGCAGCCACTACGCTCTTCATTTCGGCATTGGTCGCGGCATCTGCCAAAAGCGTCACATCCCCGGCAGAGTCCAGGGTGCTGCCCATCACCGTAATACCGGAGGCAGAGTCCTTCTTCTGGGCAGTCATGGTCACGGTATTGCGGGTATTGGTGATGTTCTTCCCGTCACTGCCCACCACGCCATGGGATTCTTCTTTCGAGAGGTTGCCAGCCTTCATCGCATCGTTTATATCTTGGAAGACATTGCTGACGTTCATCTTGGTCTTGCCGTCACCAGCATCATAGGTCGAGGAAATATCCTTGCCCACATTGGTCACCATGACATTGAG
>JAGBLH010000027.1 GCA_017635515.1 Selenomonas sp. | reverse complement strand
ATCATCTTGAGACGCTCATCCACGGCCCTTTCCGCCGCTTCCTGGATGTGCTTGTCGATGGTCAGGTAGAGGTCATCGCCGGGGAGAGGCTCCTTCCTGCCCAAGCGGCGGACAGGCTTACCTGCCACATCCACCTCCACCTGCTCGCCGCCGTCAGCGCCGCGCAGTTCCTTGTCGTAGATTTTTTCCAGGCCGAATTTGCCGATGATATCCCCGGACTTGTAGCCCTCATCCTTCTTCTTTTCCAGCTCCACATCGTTGATTTCGCTGACATAGCCGAAGGTATGGGCCCCTTCCTCATTAAGGATGTAGTCCCTGATGGGCTGGGTCTCGATGACCACCCCGGGGTATTTGTCCTTCTGTTCCTCGATGACGGAATACACATCCGCCATCACATCCGTCTTGATGCGGATGGGATCAAAGCCCACATGAGCATCAATCTTCTGCTGGATATCCTCCTTGGGCATCTTCAGCAGCGCCGAGAGCCTCTCCACCACCTCATCGGAAACGGGATTATTGAGAGGCAGCAGGGAAACTGTGAAACCGGGCCTGTTCACCACCAGGAGTTCTCCGTTCCGGTCGAAAAAGTTGCCCCGAGGGGCCATGGCAGGAATCAGGCGGATGCGGTTGCCTTCTGCCAGGCGGGCGTAAGTCTCCCCATCGTAAATCTGCAAGTAGCAGGCCCTGGCGATAAGCACCACGATGACCAGCACTGCCAGCCAGCCGAAGACCTTCAGCCTATCGCCGTATTCATCAATCTCCGTCAAAACAATCTCTCCCGGGAAAACTAATGCATCAAAACATTAAGCAAGGCACCCTTCTCAGGTGCCTGCTTCAATCCATTTGTTACTTTTTCTCTTCCAGACGCTTGTCCAGCCTGTAAGTCAGGTAATGCACAGGATAGGCAAAAGCCAGCTGATACAGGAGCATGGGCACAAGCATCTGCTGTACATGGCTCTCAAGATTAAAGCGGTATCCTAATAATACCATAAGCAGAGCCAAAATAAAATAGTTGAGTATGGTAGCCGCTACGGAAGCCAGCACCGGCAGGAAGAACTGCTCCTTGAAGACCCTGTCGGAGAACTGCCCGAAGAGCAGCCCCAGCAGCGTGCGGGAGAGAGTGTTCACTCCAAAGAAGGTGCCCGTAGCCAGATCCTGCATCAGCCCTGCCCCGAAGCCCATGAAGGCTCCCTGCTTGCTGCCCCGCAAAAAGGCCACAGAGACAGTGAGCAGCAGCAAGAGATCCGCCGTCACGCCATGATAGGCCATCAAGGGCAGCATGGAAGTCTGAAGGACAAAGAGGGCAGCGGTAAAGAACGCCCATTTCCCTATCTTTTTCAAGCTCAGTTCCCCTGCCCTTCTGCATTCTTAGGCTCACCCGTAGCAGGATCAGTCTCCGTGCCCGGGGTCTGGACAGGCGGCTTCAAAGGCTCAGGCGGAGCCTCGCGGGAGGCGGTGATCACTGCCACGTCCTCCAGCTTCTGGAAGTCTACTGCAGGCTCCAGCACGGCAATCTTGAGCAGCCCCCCATCGTCGTTCTTGAGGGTGGTCACAAGGCCCACCGGCAGTCCCTTGGGGAAGACACCGCCGTAGCCCGAAGTGATGATGAGATCCCCCTCCTGCACATCAGCAGTCTTGGGGATGTTCTCCATATTCGGCATGGTGGGATTGTCCATATCCCCCACCACGATGCCCGTGACCCTGGACTCAGCCCGCTGCACCAGTGTGCCCACCGAGGAACGAGGGTCGAGGATCAGCTGCACCTTGGAAGAGTTGGGACCGGCTTCCACCACGCGGCCCACCAGCCCCTTTTCCGTCACCACAGCCATATCCTTGTCCACGCCGTCCCCCAGGCCCTTATTGATGACTACCATGCTGGACCAGGTGGCGGACTCGCGGCCAATGACCCTGGCTGCCACCAGATCGAACTTGGTGGCAGCCTGCTTGTAGCCCAGAAGCTCTCGCAGGCGGGCATTCTCCGCCGCAAAGTCGCTGGCCTGCAGATTCTGCTGGCGCAGCTGGTTCACCTCATTCCTGAGCATCTTGTTCTGCTCATGGACGGTGACAATCTCCCAGATATTGCTGGTGACAAAATTCAGCTCGCTCCCCACCCAGGACACAGCCTGCTGGAAGGGAGAGAGAATCAAAGATACGGTCTGGCTCGCAATGGGCGCCTGGAAACGTCCCCTGGCTGCAAAAAGAATCAGGCAGAACAGGCTGACAAGGACAAAGAGCAGTGCCCAAAACCTCTTGGGGGACTTTTTATCGCGTCTTACCCGGCTCACGAGTTCAGCTTCTTGCTCGTCATGACGACGCGCTTCAGGAGTTCAATATTTTCCAGGGACTTGCCCGTGCCCTCGCCTACACAGGAAAGTGCGTCCTCGGAAACCAGCACCGGCATGCCCGTCTCATTGGAGAGGAGCTTGTCGAGATTGGTGAGGAGAGCGCCGCCGCCGGTCATCATGATGCCATGATCCATGACATCTGCTGCCAGCTCAGGCGGAGTCTTCTCCAGGGTGCTCTTGACGGCGTCGATGATCTTGAAGATAGGCTCGTTGAGGGCCTCGCGGATCTCCTTGGCCTGGATGGTCAGGGTCTTGGGCAGGCCACTCACCAGATCGCGGCCACGGATATCCATAGTGCGGTCAGTCTCCGGGGTCACGATGGCGGTGCCGATCTCAATCTTGATGTCCTCAGCCGTGCGCTCACCGATCATCAGGTTGTACATGCGCTTGATGTACTGCACGATGGCACTATCCATCTCATCGCCGCCCACGCGGATGGAACGGCTGGTGACGATGCCGCCCAGAGAAATCACGGCGATTTCCGTGGTGCCGCCGCCGATATCCACGACCATGGAACCGGTAGCATCTTCCACGGGCAAGCCAGCGCCGATAGCAGCTGCCATGGGCTCCTCGATGAGGTATGCCTCGCGGGCGCCTGCCTGCTGGGCAGCGTCAATGACCGCACGCTTCTCCACCTCGGTGACACCGGAGGGCACGCCCACCACTACGCGGGGCTTGGAGATCAGGGTCTTGGAATTCATGGCCTTGGCGATGAAGTACTTCAGCATGGCCTGGGTCACATCGAAGTCTGCAATGACGCCGTCCTTCATGGGGCGGATGGCCACGATGTTGCCGGGGGTACGGCCAATCATGCGCTTGGCTTCCTCACCAACTGCCAGGATGTCGCCGGAATCGCTCTTGATAGCCACCACGGAAGGCTCCCGGAGCACAATGCCCCTGCCCTTCACGTGTACCAGCGTGTTTGCGGTACCGAGATCGATACCCATATCGTGAGAAAAACCACCAAAAAGACTCCACATGTTGATTTATAAACTCCCTTCAGAAATCAAATTCATAGAAATAACACAAGCATCATTGTAGCACAAGTTATGGCGCTGTGGGGGATTTTTTTTGCAAATGGAGACACTTTTTCTGACACGCCCCAATATAGCCCCCTTCATGCCCCCATCAGACCCTTTTCCTTGAGGCTGGCAAAGGAATCATTTCCTATTATTACATGATCCAGCACAGGGATATCCATGATCTGTCCCGCCTTCACCAGTCGCTCCGTCACGGCGATGTCCTCCCGGCTGGGGCTGGGATCGCCAGAGGGGTGGTTGTGCAAGAGAATCATGGACGCCGCCGAGTGCCGCACCGCCGCCTCGAAGACCTCCCGGGGATGAACCACCGAAGCCGTGAGGCTCCCCTGAGAAATCACCGGCATGGCCAGGATATGGTTCTTGGTATTCAGCAGCAGCACCGCGAAATGCTCCTTCGTCTCGTGGCGGAAATGGGGCATGGCAAAGCGAGCCACATCCTCCGGCCCGTGGATGATCTCCACCCTGGCCTCGGCAATGGCCAGCCGCCTGCCCAGTTCCACCGCCGCCAGCACAGTGGCGGCCTTGCCCGGCCCCAGTCCGTGTATCTTGGCCAGCTCCTCCACGGACATATGCACCATGGAAGCCAGCCCCCTGTCCTTGCAATAGGAAAGCACACGCTCCGCCATGCGCAGCACCGATTCCCCTCGGGTACCCGTGCGCAGGAGGATGGCTAAAAGCTCCGCATTGGAAAGAACGGCCGGCCCGTAGCTCACCAATTTTTCCCGTGGCCTTTCCTCAAGGGGCAAATCCCTGACCATAATCGTCTCTGCCATAAATATCGACCCCCGCTCTCCGTGCCAGGGCCGCCGTGGCAAAGAGGGGCAGCCCCACCACATTGCTGTAAGAACCTTCGATACCTTCTATGAAAACAGCCGCCCCACCCTGCAGGGCATAGGCTCCGGCCTTGTCCATGGGTTCGCCGCCTGCCACATACCTGTCGATTTCCGCTTCTGCCAATTGGGTGAACTTCACATTGGTGGAGATGACCTCAGAAAAAGTGTGGCCGTCCTTGACCCAGGCAATGCCTGTGAGGACTTCATGCACCTTGCCCGAGAGGGCCTTCAGCATCGCCTTCGCTTCTTCCTCGTCGCGAGGCTTGCCGAAAATCCGTCCCTCCAAAGCCACCACCGTATCCGCCCCCAGCACAGGCAGGTCCTTGTGCATGCGGGCCACCGCCTCAGCCTTGGCCTCCGCATTGTGCCGCACCAGCTCAAAAGGCTCGTAGCTGTCCCCCTTGAGCTCCGCCGCGTCGCTGACAGCCACCCGAAACTTGGCCCCAATCTGCTGCAGAAGTTCCCTGCGCCTGGGAGACCCAGAAGCCAGAATAAACAAAATATCTCCTCCTCAATATTTCTTGAACAAATAAATCGCCAGCACCACACCAAGGATGCTCATGAGGTTCGGTGCAAAGGCCAGCCCCAAAGTGAACCGCAAAACATAGAGATTCACCGTCACAGGCGTCATATCAAACACCGGATAGCTGGTCACCAGATAAGGCACCACCCCGGAGAGCATCTCGCTCATCTTCATAAGCTCCCCCAGGAGCCCACCCAAAATAGCGCCCACCAACACATAAAGCACGCAGAGGCCATTGCCGCTACCAAATCTAGCCAAATAAATCCCTCCCAAAAACCATTTTTCTGCATAGGAAAGAAATCTCCTTCCCTTATCCCTCATATATTATGGCGAAAGGAGCGAAAATTTTCAAGATGCCACATTGTCACAGATTTGCTCTGCCAGCATCAAAAAAGGAGCCTAGCAAGTCGCTAGACACCTTTATACGCAATATAGTTTTTCATCAGTCCGGCTTTCCAAGCCTCTGACAGTTCATTTGCCTGCCTGAACCGGCAAAAGCATATAATTTTTTAGCAGGAAATATGTTCTATCCCAATCCACAATCTTTTTATCGGCTTCCTTTTCCGGATGGATGTTGAACTCGTCAAAGACCATCACTTTTCTGTCCTTTAAGTCATAGAGCGGCCACTCCTTTGCCTTGCCGTCCGGGGAAATACTTGCACTGAGGGAAGGGTTACCGGTCTTGGCAAACTGAACCCACATTTTACGCATGGTCTTTGAGAAAGTTTCGTCAAAGGCTCTTCCCGTGTCAAAAGTTATTTCTGGTTGATTGAATACGGTTGCAAGCTCTATCGAATGTCCGCATTTCACTATAGGTAAAGCAGATTCTGGCGTGAAGTAATAGGTGTAGGATTTACCGCCCCCCTGGGTCTGGCAATCCGACAGCTTGAAGATGGGAGCTATAAACCAGACCTGGCTGAACAGGCGGCTGTCCCCTTCGTAGCTTTCTCCCTTAGCATCACTTACAAAACTCTCCACCAATGCTTTTTCTTTATTCGTCAGATTAGAGAGCCCCCTCTCTTTCCGATCAGCAGCCCATTTCTTGAACCCTTCCACGCCAAAGCCGGACACGAAAAAGTCGAACTCATCCTTGTTGCAACCTTGGAGAATATCTATATTCTTCGCAGCGCCCTTGGCGTAAGCCCCATAGGGATCTAAAGGCAGAATGCGTCCATCCCTTTCCGGAAATTGACACATACTAAGCACAGCAGATGCTTCAAAAATCTTTTGGGCATCGATTTTTTGCATATCGGCAACAGTCTTGCATCCAAGCGCATCCAGCAATGCATTCGCACACGCAATGCCTTCTGACGCCGATTTCGTTTGGTTTGGTGAACCGCTCTGGGCAATGACCCGCTTGAAATATGCCTGGGAACCATTGATGAGCGGCTGCATGGTGCAGCTTCCTGCGCCGGCAGACTCACCCCAGATAGTCACGTTGTCGGAGTCGCCACCAAAGCTGGCAATGTTCTCATGAACCCACTTCAAGGCCATCTTCTGATCCAGCAGTCCTAAGTTCTGGGCATCCGGATATTCCTTGCCGTCCGGCAGGTGTGACAGATGCAGGAAGCCGAAGGGGCCAAGCCTGTAGGCGATAGTAACGACGATGACATCCGGATTCTCTTTCACGAAATTATGACAGTCAAACATCGGATCTACCGTCCCGCCAGCTTCAAAGGCACCGCCGTGAATCCATACCATGACCGGTTTTTTCACTTTATTCCCAGCATCTGCCTTCCAAACGTTCAGATACAAGCAGTCTTCACCCTGATAAAACAGGGAACCAGTCTCCATGTTCTCATTCCCGTAGGCGCTTTTCGCATTATAGTACGCCTCATATACGCCGTCGTCCGGGACAACTTCAGTTGGTGCTTTCCAGCGCAATTCCCCGACAGGCTGCTTGCCGACAAAGGGAATTCCCCTGTAAGCAATGATATTCTCCGTCTTCTTGCCAACGAAGGTACCATTGACGCACTTCACGGCCAACGATCTATCATATTGTCCGTCAGTGATACGCTTGTTCACGCCATACTGTGCTCTAAGCTGTTCTTTCGCCTGATTTATGGCATCCATCTGTTCTTCCAACATGCCACCCGCTTTCATTTCCCTATCACGTTCCTGTGCCGCTGCCACGCTGCCATAAACCTGACCGTCCTGCGTGAGGGTGCCTACAGGCACCGCCAACAACAAGGAAAGCAATATAGAAGCCGTCAGATTTTTCTTACACGGTTTTGAAGATTTCTCACACTTCATCAAAATCCCCCCTAATATTCGAGCGATAAATCATCAAGCTTCATAAACATAGCGTAATTAGTTCAGGATTGGCAAGTTTACCAGTTTCAAGAGATCCCATACGATTTTCTTCATGCCACATATGAGCCACGTTGATGGTGATAGCTCTAAAAGCATCTTTACGGCTCAGGCACTGGTCTGCTTGTAGTCCTGTCAAATCCGACGGTTAGCCATCGGAAATGCTATACTCAGTTTTGTTGCATGAAAAAGGGAGCCGTCAGCCTGTGCAGTACTCTGCGTAGAACTATTCTGCAGAGTTGACAACCCCATTTACGTTTATATCGTTTCGGCAACAATCTACTATTTCCTGCAACATCTTAAATTTTCCGATTTCACGCTCCAATTGCCGTCCCATCCCGGATTAGCTGCCTTCTTGCCAAATAATTTAAAACAAATGCCCCCCAATTGCCCCCCTAACGCAAAAAGAGCCTTGGCAAAACGCCAAAGCCCTTGTATTTCCTGGTGCGCCTGGAGGGATTCGAACCCCCGACCCACGGCTTAGAAGGCTTACTCAACGATTTTTCAGGTTTCGTCAATTCCAGGACCCCAATAAAATCAAGGGTTCCCAGCCTCGACTTTTCCAGCTTTTCCATAAAAATCGCCTGTTTTTTCCTCTAATGCCCCACCTGATGCCCCACTAACTCACATTTGCTTCCTCAATTTCAGAGGTATGTATATAGTTGCTCTCAGTATAGTTTGTGCAATGCCTACAACAGCCAAATACTTCTCTTTCCTAAAAATCCTTGCCGTGACGACACTTTTGGGCGAACAATCACCCAATCAACGCAGCATACTTTGACCTCTCCGTTGCAGGCACATCCAAAGCATCCATTGCTTGCTCTGCTGTCAGCTCCATATTCTGAATAAGATTTCTCAGATGGGACAGAGTTATTTGTTCAGTTGTCTGCTCTACAGCTTCCTCTCTGGCCTCCTCAGCAATGCCTTCGCTCAGATTGCACATGATGTTCAGCTCCTTCCGCATTTCATTATCAAGCACTATGTTGAAATCGTCTTTCAGTCGCTTCGTCTTCTCCTCTGCTTTCAGTCTGGCTCTGAAGAGCAGGTGCAACATCTTCAGAAAATCATCCTCAATGGCATCGGACTTGCCAATGTAGACCATGACCACCTGCATCAGATCATAATCCTTCTTGTCGTTACGGAACACCTGGCCCGCCAACCGTCTTTCCCTGAAGCTGTACTCCATGATGCCGCTTTCCTTGTCGCCGGGAGAGGTCATGCAGAGCCAGATGCTTACTACCTTCTTGATATCATCGAATTTCGGCTCCTCGAACTCCACGCTGTACTGGGAGGACATCAAGCGGCTGCCATGGAAGATGCCCCGCTTGATAAGGGAGTAGCCGGGATTATGCTTCTTCTGCGCCTCTATGTTCAAGATGATTTTGATAGGCTCCCGGGTATCCGGTGCATAGGCTACAAAACGGATATCAAAGGTGGTGGTGCCCTCAGTCAGTGTCTTGTACTCCACATTCTCACCAATGATCTTACGGGGAGCATTGGTGAGGTCAGGAGCCAGAGGCACCGCAGACACCTCTGGGGTTCCTTCTATATAAATGCCTGCAATATCCTCCAGCGAGCATTTGCGGAACTCCTTCACGCAACGCTTCAGGATACGTGCCAAAAAGACCTTGCGGGCGATGAAGCCCTTCGCCGTGGCATCGTAACTGGCATTGTCATTATCCATAAACACACCATCTATCGTATCCGATGTATGGTCTTGGCTCATCGGCAAGCACCTCCCTTATGGGCTAAGTATACCATAATATAGGAAGCTTTTCTACTTGCAAAGCCCATTCCCACACTAACAGAACAGCCACACCATACCCACATTGATAATGCCTGCACATGACTTCCTCGCACATGCAGGCATTCTCTCATTCAGATACAATTTCTGCAGCCTCTTTCCACCGTTTAGCCAGCCACAGCAAATGATCTTTGTACTCTGGGCTTATGCCTCGAAAAAAATTAACTAAAGCCTGTTCGTCCTGAAGCAATTCGTTCTCAGCTTTAGGACGCTCATCCCCCATCAGCCAGGAAAGGCTGACGTTCTCTGTGGTAGCGATGCGAACCAGGCCGTCCACGTCAGGTTGCCCGGAACCGCGTAACCACCCCAAGAGTGCATTTCTCGTCACGCCTAGCCGCCTGGCATACTCAGTCTGCGTCATTTTATGGTTTTGATCCTTGGCCCTCTTCCATAATTCATTTATCCGTTCATGGAATTTATTTTTCCAAACCATAGCAAATCCCTACTCTTCCGCATCAGCCCGAGACTGTTTCCAACGCTTCACGACGCGGGCAGCCAGATTCACAGATGCCTTGATGCCGAACTTCTCCTCCAGCATCTCTGCCACCTCTTTGTGAGTGCGGTATTTGCCGCTGTCCAGCTCTGCCCACACCTGCTCCTCGATGCCCTCGGTTTTTCTCTTTCGCCCACTGCCGGGCTTGATGGCGAAAAGCTCGGAGGTCGGCTCCTGCTCCTCCATGGTCTTACGCAGAGCGCGGACACTACGGATGCACATGCCCGTAAGTGCTACAATCTCCTCATTGCCCATGCCAGCCACCAGGAGCAACATAGCGGCCGCCCGCTTGGAAAGGGTCGGTGGCATCAATGTGCCCAGGAATTCCATAGTGGCAGGTACCCAGGCATCGAATTCTCCAGTGTAGTTATAGATGATTTTGTGCCGTCCGACCCGGCTTTTGTATTTTTGCATATACTACCCCCTAAATTAATGTGTATGTAAATTATCCAAGTGCTTCTCACAGTAGTAAGAAAATTTATAATGTGGTATAATAATGACAGGTAAGCAACTCCAAAAATGATACAAAGATGTGATAGACGAGCATGAACAAATGTCGCTTTAAGATTTGCCCGCACAAGGAGGTCTTTATATGGAAGCCCTGTCAGATTATCAAAAAATTGAACTTATCCATGGAAATGAATATGCTATGAGCCCTGCAACCATAAAACATATTATCGTGCAGCGAAACTTGTCTGGTATCATCTGGAACTTTTTGCGCGGCAAGCGCTGTCAGGTATTTGCAGAGGCCGAAGTTATCTTTGATGAGAACATTCACCTTATCCCAGATCTTCTTGTAGTTTGCAACAAGGAAAAAATCAAGAAAAATTTCATCCAAGGTGCTCCTGATTTCATCGTGGAAGTCCTATCCCCCAGTACAAAGCGCCGCGATATGACCGTGAAGAAGGATATATATGAGAAATACGGTGTCAAAGAGTACTGGCTGATAAATCCTAAGGATGAATCCATAGAGGTATATCTGCTTAATGAGGGGAAGTATCAGCTAGACAATATTTATCATAATTTCGATGAAGAAGACTGGGCAGCCCTTACTGAAAAGGAGAAGTCAGAGCAGCAACTTTCCTTGAAGATTAGTTTGTACGATGACTTAGAAATTCTCGTCAAGGATATTTTTGAATAGGCATTCTCAGCAAAACTCCAGCCCTGGTCGGAGTTTTGCTGATTTTTATTACTCATCGCATTTTTATTTCCTACACTGATGTGAGTAACCTCTACGTTCCTTAGAAATCTGCACTCAATTTACAACTATATCCAAGTCTCCCTTATAAGTATCTTTCACACCTTTAAGGAATGTTTTAAAATTTCCATTAAAATTCCATTGATTAGATACTACGATGTGACTGCCATCATGCAAAATAATAGTTCCTTCAACGGGAGATGTTCTACCGGTATGGAATCGCCACACCATATCCTCTCCCCTCTGGAATTTATCTAAATTTTCCTTCGCCCTTCCTTTGCTTATATCTTCAACAACTACACCAAATCCTGGTTTTGCCCATTTATCTGGAAATGCATTTTTTATGCCTTCATAACTTAAGTCCTCGTGTTTTTCAACATAACTTTGTACAACGGCATATACTAATTTTGCCATACTTTTATAAGTTTTCCCGTCAAAATCATAAGTATGCTTAGGCGGAATTATATAGTCTAAGTTGCAGAAAATACTTTTTGCAATTCCTGTTAGGCTGTATTCATAATTATTCATCGTCAACGTAGAGCGCGCTAAAACCATGTTTTGCTTCAATAGGCCCTTGCCTACTAATCTGTTCAACAGATAATCCATACGTTCACTTGGAATGTCTGCTACCCGCAAGTCTTCATATTTAATAGCGTCAATCTCTCTTATCGCATTTGTTTCCAGTTCTGCGTGAACTTTTTGCAGAACCATTGCTTCACTTTCGCTAAGTTCACTGACGATATTAATCAAATCCTCAGCCTCATTATAAGAAATATTGTTTTTTGTCCTAGCGGACAGTATCTTTACTATAGCTCTAATTTGTGAAGCCTTGCTAGCAGATAATACTTTGTCCATAGCAAATCCAAAAATCTCAACATCCTCTTCCTTGTCCGGATTGATGTTTTCTTCTACATCAGAGTTTTTAATTTCATCAATGAAGGTACAGATTTTATTATATCGTCTGGACTCAATTATACTATTTGCCACCATATAAATACCACCAACTGCTGCGCTTGCTACCGGGTCAAAGGCAACTTGTGGCAAAATAAAGAACTCTGACAACTTGAGCAATTTCTCCAATTTTGGAGATATGAATTTACCAATTTCAGATAGTTTATTGTTACCATCCATCTGAAGTCACTCCTTAATTCCTAGTTTTATTACTTAGTAATGCATCTTTTCGCAAGTAATGACTTAAATTTCTCATCGACTTTCTTCTCTTTATCTTCATAGACTTTCTTATAACTGCTAGAGATGGGAAGAAATGATGAAATATTGTCTGCTACGAAGAATGCCACATTAAGAAATCAGCTATATGAAAAATATAGCATCGTGTGAGTTATCCCCCCGCCTAGCGGGGGGATTTATGATTCATTCAATAACCTGCCGATTGCCGTACATATTATCGTAGTAATTCTGGTACTCACCAGAGACAATACGCTGCCACCAGTCCTCATGCTCCTGATACCATTTGACAGTAGCCTTGATGCCAGCCTCTGGGCTGGTAGTAGGTTCCCAGCCCAGCTCCTCGCGTATCTTGGTGGGGTCGATGGCATAGCGGCGGTCGTGACCCTTGCGGTCGGTGACGTGCTCGATCAGTTCCTCGCCTTTCCCAAGTTCCTTGAGGATAGCCTTCACCACCTGGATATTTTGGCGCTCATTGTGGCCGCTAATGTTGTAGACCTCGCCTACCTTGCCCTTGCGCAGGATGATCTCGATGGCCGCGCAGTGATCCTTCACGAAAAGCCAGTCGCGCACATTGAGGCCGTCGCCATAGACGGGCAGCTTCTTATCGTGCATGGCGTTGATGATCATTAGGGGAATGAGTTTCTCGGGGAAGTGGAAAGGCCCATAGTTGTTGGAGCAGCGGGAAATAGTCACGGGCAGTCCGTAGGTGCGGTGATAGGCCATGACCTGCAAATCTGCGGAGGCCTTGGAAGCAGAATACGGGCTGGAGGTATGCAGCGGCGTCTCCTCCGT
>JAGBLH010000255.1 GCA_017635515.1 Selenomonas sp. | reverse complement strand
GGTTCCGGCTGTGACTGTTTCCACCGTGCCTGCGCCGGTCATACCTTCGGCACCTGCTGTTCCCGTACCTGCCGTGCCTGTACCCTCCATGCCCTCTGTGCAGCTGCCCCAGCCTCCTGTTGGTTCGCAAGGAGCCATTGGCGGTTTTACGGGACTGGTGGTGGATTGCCGTGGCCTGGGCTTGAAACCTGTCATGAGCCCGGTCATCAAGAATGCTGAGGGCACGCCCATCTACGGACACAAGAATCTTGACTATGACAAGGTCGTAGCCCAGGGCATGGCAGCTTATACCACCGACCCGGAGAAACTGCCCCGTGCAGGCAGCAATCCCCTGGTGGTGAAGGCCGTATCCCTGGACAACCACAACGGCAACCCTGTCATCTCCGTAGCAGATGCCAACCGCGTCCTGCTGGAGAATGGCAAGTCTGCTTTCCTTGACAATCTGCAAGTGGTATTCCTGCGCTGATATTTTGAAGCAACGCCCATCGCTGAGTGATGGGCGTTGTTTGTGCAGCGTAAGGGGAGTTTGGGGCAGGATTTTTCTCAAAAAAGGCGAAATACATCACTATAGTTTAGATAAGGCATGACAAGCGCGGCACAAATTGATAAAATGATATAGCATCTGTAAACTTGTAACTTTTATCCGGGAGGTATGTTAGATATGAGCCTGGCAGATAATATCCGCAAAGTCACCCCCTACACCCCTGGGGAGCAGCCCCAGAGGAAAGTCATCAAATTGAACACCAATGAGTCCCCCTATCCCCCTTCGCCTCAGGTGGTGGAGGCTATCCGGGGGCTGAAGGCTTCGAAGCTGCGGCTCTACCCTGACCCGGACTGCCGGGAACTGCGGGAGGTTCTGGCTGAGGAGTACGGGCTGGAGCCTGAAGAGGTCTTTGTGGGGGTAGGCTCTGACGATGTGCTCTCCATGTGCTTTTTGACCTTCTTCGCGGGCCAGAAGCCCATCCTTTTCAATGACATCACCTACTCCTTTTACGAGGTCTGGGCAGATGTCTACCGCATCCCCTTTGAGCGTGTGCCCCTGCGGGAGGACTTCACCTTCGACCCTGCGGGCTTCCAGAAGGAGAACGGCGGCATCGTCATCTGCAACCCCAATGCGCCTACCAGCCTGGAGGCTGAGATGGCAGATATCGAGCAGGTGTTGGCTGGCAATCCCGAGTCCGTGGTAATCGTGGACGAGGCCTATGTGGACTTCGGCGGGCGCACGGCCCTGCCCCTCTTGAAGAAGTACCCGAACCTCGTCATTGTCCGCACCATGTCCAAGTCCCGTGCCCTGGCAGGGCTCCGGGTGGGCTATGCCTTCGGCAGCAAGGAGCTTATCAAGGCCCTGCACGATGTGAAGTTCTCCGTGAACTCCTATACGCTCAATATGCCCGCCCTGGCGGCTGGTGTCGCGGCGGCGAGCGACAGGGAGTATTTCGAGGAGACCGTGGACAGGGTGCTGGTGACCCGTGAGAAGACCAAGGAGGCCCTGCGGAGCTTTGGCTTCACGGTGCCGGAGTCACGCACCAATTTCCTCTTTGCCAAGCCGCCTGAGGGCACTGCGGCGGAGTCCCTTTTCGAGCAGCTGAAGGAGAAGGATATCTACGTCCGCTTCTTCAACAAGCCCCGCCTGTCCGAGTACCTGCGCATCACCATCGGCACCGATGCCGAGATGGAGCAGTTCATCAAGGTGCTGCAGGATATTCTTTGATTCTTAACACCCGGTCTGTTGCTTAGGGCTTCAGGCCGGTTGTTTTTTTGCGCTTGAGGCTGGAAAAGTTCAAGCTATGGGTTTATGATAGTTAGGAAATGTAAAGTGAAGAGGGGAACATATATGATAGACTTGCTTGACGTCCACACCCACACCATTGCCAGTGTCCACGCTTACAGCAGCCTCCGTGAGATGGCGGAGGCTGCCAAGGGCAAGGGGCTGAAGCTCTTGGGCATTGCCGATCACACGCCCCATATGCCCGACTGCTTCGGGGAGTTCTACTTCTGCAATTTCAAGGTGATACCCAGAGACGCGGCCCAGGGCTATGGCATAGATCTGGTCATGGGGGCGGAGCTGAACATCATCGACTACAGCGGCTCCACTGACCTGCGGGGAGAATTCCTCTCCCGCCTGGACTACGCCGTGGCCAGCCTCCACGACCCCTGCCTGAAGCCGGGAACGAAGGAGGAGAACACCGCCGCCATCCTGGGGGCCATGAAGAATCCCAAGGTGAAGATCATCGGCCACCCGGACAATCCCAAGTATCCCGTGGACTTCGACGCCATCGCCAAGGCTGCCGTGGAGCAGCATGTGCTGCTGGAGCTGAACAACAGCTCCTACATGCCGGGCGGCTCCCGCAAGGGCTCCAGGGAACTGGCAGGGCAGCTGATGGAAGCGGCACGCCGCCACGGAGCCATGATGATCATGGGCAGCGATGCTCATATCGAGTTCGACGTTGGCAACCACGCCTATGCCATGGAACTCATCGAGCAGTACGGCTTCCCGGAGGAACTGGTCATCAATTCTTCGCCGGAAAGGTTCAAGGAGTGGATTGCCTAAGCAGGGAAATGCTTTTCCTGTGGCGAATATACCATGGGAATGGGGCATTGACATATAGTGACTTGAAGTTATAGGCTGTTGTATGGTTTTCACGCTATATAACAGCTTTTTTCTAACCATGGCCTATCAGGGAGGTACTTCCATGCTGCAGGAATGTCATAAGAAATACTGGGAAAGCGACAGGACGGACTTGATCGAATCCGTGAAGAGACTCCTCCGCAGGAAGAAGAAGGAATCGGAGCAGAGAGGGGATACTGCCATCTATATCCATCTGCTCTTCCGTCTGCTCAGTGCAGAGACTGCCCGGGAGGTGCTGGAGGCCATTGTCGAGATCATGCCCCAGGCGGTGGTGACGGGCATGACGGAGACCATCTTTGTCAATGAGGACATGGAGTCCATGCTGCGCATGAATTTCACCTTTTTCAGTCATGGCAGCGTGAAGCTGATGGAATATCTGGGTCCTTCCGAATGCTATGAAGAGGCCGGAAAGACCATTGCCGAGAAGATCAGCCGCATGCCCCAGGTGAAGGCTGTGGGCATCTACAGTGCGGGCCCTTCTACGGATTTCCACAAATTTGTTTCCTGCGTGTCCGGCGCCAATGAGGAAATACCCTTCTTTGGCGCCACGGCGGGCACTTTCGAGTTCAGCGCCGATGACAGGAACAGGTTCCGCAATCTCTTCTTCTTGGACAAGTACAGCGACGCCGAACAGTATGTAGTGGGGACGAAGGTCTACTATCAGGGCATCCTGCTGGTGCTGTTCTCAGGCGAGGACCTGCATGTGAAGGTGGATTACATCTTCGGCTGGAAGCCCCTGGGCAAGGAAATGACCATCACGGAAACCTGCGGCCAGAACTGCATTGCCCGCATTGACAATATGCGGCCCACGGAGATTTTCCGCCGTTATCTGAAGGTGAATCCGGACGAGAATTTCGTCTATAATATCTATGAGTTCCCCCTGGCCATCGAGCGGAATGGCTGCGTCATGGGCCGGGTGGCTCCCCGCTATGACCATGAGGGGCGGATCTATTTCAGCAGCGATGTGTACGAGGGGGAGAAGGTGCGCCTCACCTACGCTGTCCATGACAATCTCATACAGGAGACGGAGGTGGCTAGTGAGTATATGTGGGGCTTTGCCCCGGAAGCCATGTATCTGGTCATGTGCGGCAATCGTACAGTTTTCTTGAAGGACAAGGCCAGGCTGGAGACTGATGCCTATCGCCGCTTTGCTGGCAATCTCATCTGCAACTATGGCACCTCGGAGATTTACTGTCATCACGGCAAAGGCGGCATCCTGAACAGCGCCCTGGTGACCGTTGGCATGCGGGAGGGGGAGGCGCGGCTGAAGGTCTGCGCCGATACCAGCAGCCAGCGGACGGCCCGGGACATCATCCCCCTGTCCGAGCGCATGGCGGCCTTTTTGGACGCGGTGACGGAGGAACTGGAGGAAAGCAACCGGGAGCTCAAGAGCATGGCCGAGGCCGCAGAGTCCGCCAGCCGGGCCAAGAGCCAGTTCCTCTCCAACATGAGCCACGAGATACGCACCCCCATCAATGCGGTGCTGGGCATGGACGAAATGATCATCCGGGAGGCCAGGGAGGAAAATATCCTGGAGTATGCGGAGAATATCCGCACAGCGGGCACGGCGTTGCTGGGCCTTATCAACGACATCCTTGATTTCTCCAAGATTGAGGCGGGGAAGATGGAGATCATCCCCGTGGAATACGCGGTGAGTTCTCTTATCAACGACCTGGCGAATATGATTTCCCAGCGGGCGGAGAAAAAGGGGCTGGAGCTTGTCGTGGAGGCAGCAGAGGATGTGCCCAGGGTACTGAAAGGAGATGAGATACGCCTGCGGCAGGTGGTGACCAACATCCTCACCAACGCCGTGAAATACACGGAAAGAGGCAGCGTCACCCTGCGCTTTGGCTGGGAAAGGGCCGGGGCTCAGGAAGTCTGCCTCCGGGTGGCGGTGGAGGACACGGGCATCGGCATCAAGCCGGAGGATATCGAGAAACTGTTCCGCGCCTTCGAGCGCATCGAAGAAAAGCGGAACCGCACCATCGAGGGCACGGGGCTGGGCATGAATATTACCCAGCGTCTGCTGGAACTCATGGGCAGCCGCCTGGAGGTGGAGAGCGAGTACGGCAAAGGCTCAGTCTTCTCCTTCAGGGTGCTGCAGCAGGTGGTGGACTGGTCGCCCATGGGAGACTATGAGACAGCCTATCTGAGCAGCATCCAGCACAAGAAGGCCTATCGGGAAAGCTTCATCGCCCCGGAGGCGAAGATCCTCATCGTGGATGACACAGCCATGAACCTCACTGTGGCCAAAGGGCTGCTGAAAGCTACCCAGGTGCAGATCGACACGGCCCTCAGCGGCTATGAATGCCTGGAAAAGGTACGGAAGGAGCACTATGACCTCATCCTGCTTGACCATCGCATGCCGGGCATAGACGGGGTGGAGACCCTCTCCAGCATGAAGGAAATGGAAAAGAAGCCTGACTATCCCAACTGGGGCACCCCTGTCATCGTCCTCACCGCCAACGCCGTCAGCGGGGCCAGGGAGGAATACATGGCGGCAGGTTTTGACGACTATCTTTCCAAGCCCATTGACTGCCAGCATCTGGAGGCTGCCCTGCAGAAATACCTGCCCAAGGACAAGGTGCAGGTGGCAGAGGCCGCGGCTCCGCAGGAGGAAAACTGCGAGCTGCCGGACTGGCTGCAGGAGGTCAGGGGCATAGACCCGGTGGCGGGGGCGGCTCACTGCGGCTCTGTGCCGGACTATCTGGAGGCCCTGAAGGTCTTTGCCGAAGGCATTGAGAGCGGTGCCGGGGAAATAGAGCGCTTCTACGAGCAGGAGGACTGGGTGAGCTACACCACCAAAGTCCACGCTCTCAAGAGCAGCGCCCGGGTCATCGGGGCAGGCGAGCTCTCCGAGAAGGCCAGCCGCTTGGAGGATGCGGGCAACAACGGCTACTGGGAGGAAATCAAGGCGGGCACGGAGCCGCTGCTGCAGCTTTACCGCAGTTTCCTCACGGGCCTGGCACCCTTGCTGCCGGAGGAGGAAGATGAGAGCGAAAAGCCTCCCATCGGGGAAGAAGAGCTTGCCGAGGCCTGGCAGGCCCTGAGCGAGGTGGTCATGAGCTTTGACTATGACAGCCTGGGCTATATGCTGACGGAACTGTCTTCTTACCGCTTGCCACCTGAGGCGGCAGGCAGGCTCAGGGAGGTAAAGGAAGCGGCCCGCCTGCCTGACTGGAAGAGGCTCAAGGAAATTTTAGGCTGAGGGTGCAAAGGGAAATGCACCCTCTCTGGCGAATATTGACAATCGACAGATAATGCACGTGAGTGTGAGCGCAAGCTCAAGAGTTGGTTTATGAGCTATAGGAAGGATGGGAGCCATGGAGAAAAAGATACTTCTGATTCGCAAAGGCAAATCCTTTATGCTGAATACACTGGTGAAGAACCTGACAGCGGAGGGTTATGAGATTATTGAAGCAGATCCTACCACGGAGGATATATGCGACCACAAGGGGAGGACGGATCTGATCCTCATGTTCCTGGGTGACTATGTGGACAAGTCTACCTCGGCCCTGGTCTACCTGAAAGATATCTGCACAGAGGAAGACAAGCTGCTGGTGTTGGTGGGCACGGTGCCGGAAATAGACACTGTGACCCAGACTATCCCCGTAGCCCTGGTGGCGGCTTCTTTCCCTCGGCCCTTTGACATGAAGAAGCTGATTGCCCAGCTGGACTGGCTGCTGGAGGCCAATGACGACCTGGCCAAGAGGAAGAGCATCTTGCTGGTTGATGATGATGGCACCTTCCTCAAGATGGTGAAGGACTGGCTCTCTGCCAAGTACCGGGTGACCATCGTCACCTCCGGGGCCCAGGCCATGATGTATATTGCGGACAATACCCCGGATCTGATTCTCTTGGACTACGAAATGCCCGTCATCTCCGGTCCTCAGGTACTGGAAATGATACGGAGCGAGACCAAGGTGGACGATATTCCCGTGATTTTCCTCACGGGCAAGGGGGATCGGGAGAGCGTCGTGAAGGTGCTGGCCTTGAAGCCCGATGGCTACCTGCTGAAATCCATGGAAAGGCCCAAGCTTATCGCGGCCATAGACGATTTCTTCGAGAAGCGGAAGTATCGGAAGCTGCATGATGGCAACGTGACCTGAGTTATACTGAAGAAAACCCAAGCAATCAAGTCCACAGGACGCAGCTTGCCTGGAGGTTTTCGGTTGAGGGCGCAGCGTGAAGCAGCAAGCCTTTTAGGGGTTAAGGAGGATTCCTATGATACAGGAATGTCATGAACTGTACTGGGAGACTGACAGGACGGAGTTCATCAACTCGTTGAAGAAACTCCTGCAGGAAAAGAAGGTGGAGTCTGAGGCCCGTGGCGATACTACTGTCTACATCCACCTGCTTTTCTGCATGCTCTGCCAGGTGACTGCCAGCCAGACCCGGATGGTCATCAGGGAGGTCTTTCCCGAGGCTGTGGTGACGGGCATGACAGAGACCCTCTTTGGCAGCGAGAGCTATAGATCCATGCTCAGGCTGAACTTCTCCTTCATGGAGTCGGCGGAGGTTAGCATTCTGGAATACACGGGTTCCCCTGACCTCTATCATGAGGCGGGCTTGGAACTTAGCCGCCGCATCCGCCGCATGCACGATGTGAAGGCTGTGGCCCTCTACTGCGCGGGGCTGTCCGTGGATTTCCACCGCTTTGTCAGGAACCTGGCCCAGGGTAACGAGGATGTTCCCATCTTCGGCGCTACTGCTGGCATGTTCGAATTCAGCGCTGAAAGTGATAACAGGTTCAGCAATATCTTCACCGCCAATGAAAAAAATGACATGGAGCAGCAGTATGTCATCGGCCGCAGCATGTACCGGCAGGGCATCGTGCTGGCGGTGTTCACCGGCGTGGATCTCCATGTGCAGGCTGACTACATCTTTGGCTGGAAGCCGCTGGGCAAGGAAATGACCATCACCGCCACCCGCGGGGAGAACTGCATTTCCCGCATCGACGACATCCGCCCCGTGGAGATTTATCACCGTTATCTGAATGTGACCCCGGACGAGAATTTCGTTTACAATATCTCTGAGTTCCCCTTGGCCATCAAGCGCAACGGCTGCCTCATCCCCCGGGTGCCCCCCCGCTATGACGAGGAGGGCAGGCTGTATTTCAGCTGCGATGTCTACCAGGGGGAGCAGATCAGCCTCACCTATGCGGTGCAGGATGACCTCATCCAGGAAACGGAAATCGCCAGCGAATATATGTGGGGCTTTGCTCCCCAGGCTCTTTTCCTGACCGTCTGCGGCAACCGCACCCTGTTCCTGAAGGAAAAGTCCCATCTGGAAATCGACAGCTATCGGCGCTTTGCCAAGCATCTCATCTGCAACTACGGTTCCTCCGAGCTTTACTGCCATCACGGCAAGGGCGGTATCCTCAACAGTGCCCTGGTGGCGGTGGGCATGCGGGAAGGCCCGGCGGAGCTGAAGCTCAGCGAGAACATTCCCCCCAGCCGACAGGGGCACCGCATCATCCCCCTCTCCGAGCGCATGGCCACCTTCCTGACCGCCGTCACCCGGGAACTGGCGGACAGCAACCGAGAACTGCAGGAGATGGCTAGGGCCGCCGAGGCCGCCAGCACCGCCAAGAGCCAGTTCCTTTCCAACATGAGCCACGAGATACGCACCCCCATCAATGCGGTGCTGGGCATGGACGAGATGATCCTGCGGGAGACGAAGGAGGACTTCACCAAGGAATATGCGGAAAATATCCGCACGGCAGGCACGGCCCTCATGGGCCTCATCAACGACATCCTTGATTTCTCCAAGATCGAGGCGGGGAAGATGGAAATCATCCCCGTGGAGTACGCCGTCAGCTCCATGCTCAACGACCTGGTGAACATGATCCGCCAGCGGGCAGAGAAGAAGGGGCTGGAGCTCAAAGTGGAAGCGGCGGAGGATATGCCCAGCATCCTCAAAGGCGATGAAATCCGCCTGCGGCAGGTGGTGACCAACATCCTCACCAATGCCGTGAAGTACACGGAACGGGGCAGCGTCACCCTGAGCCTTGACTGGGAAAAGACCGGGGAGAATGAAATCTGCCTCTGCGTAGTGGTGAAGGATACGGGCATAGGCATCAGGCAGAAGGACATCGAGAAACTCTTCCACGCCTTCGAGCGCATCGAGGAAGAGAGGAATCGGACCATCGAGGGCACGGGGCTGGGCATGAACATCACCCAGCGCATCCTGGAACTTATGGGCAGCCGGCTGCAGGTGGAGAGCGAATATGGCAAAGGCTCCGCCTTCTCCTTCAAGGTGAAACAGCAGGTGCTGAACTGGTCGGCCATGGGGGACTATGAGACAGCCTACCTCAGCAGCATCAATCGGAAAGCGGCCTACAGGGAAAGCTTCATCGCCCCGGAGGCCAAAATCCTCATCGTGGATGACACAGCCATGAACCTCACTGTGGTCAAGGGCCTCCTGAAGGCTACCCAGGTGCAGGTGGACACGGCTCTCAGCGGCTATGAATGCCTGGAAAAGGTGCAGGGCGAGCACTACGACCTGATACTATTGGATCACCGCATGCCCGGCCTTGATGGAGTGGAGACCCTCTCCAGCATGAAAGAACTGGAAAAGACCCCCGGCTATCCCAACCAAGGCACCCCCGTCATCGTCCTCACCGCCAACGCCGTCAGCGGGGCCAGAGAGGAATACATGGCGGCAGGTTTTGACGACTACCTGACCAAACCCATCGACAGCCAGCAGCTGGAGATTTTCCTGCAGAAGTATCTGCCCCCGGAGAAGGTGCAGGCCGTAGAGGCCGGAGGGCAGCTCCAGGAGGAGGAGAACTGCGAGCTGCCAGCCTGGCTCCATGAGGTGCAGGGCCTTGACTGCAAGGCTGGCGTAGAGCACTGCGGCTCGGCAGCGGCCTACATAGATGCCCTGTCGGTCTTTGCCCAGTCCATCGAAAACGGCGCCAGAGAAATCCAGCGTTTCTATGAGAAGCAGGACTGGAAGAACTACACCACCAAAGTCCATGCCCTCAAGAGCACAGCCGGTGTCATCGGGGCAGTAGAGCTATCTGACAGGGCCAAGCGGCTGGAGGATGCAGGCAACAACTGCTACTGCGATGAAATAGTGGAGGGCACTGCGCCTCTGTTGGAACTCTATCGCAGCTTCCGCCATGGCCTGGCTCCCCTATTGCCACAGGAAGAAGACAATAGTGACAAGCCTCCCATCAGCGAAGAAGATCTCGCCGAGGCCTGGCAGGCCATGGGCGAAATAGTCGCCAGCTTTGACTATGACAGCCTGGGCTATATGCTGGAGGAACTTTCCTCCTACCGCCTGCCTGTGGCAGAGGCCAGAAAGCTGAAGGATGTCA
Source organism: Selenomonas sp. (assembly GCA_017635515.1). Classification (GTDB taxonomy): domain Bacteria; phylum Bacillota; class Negativicutes; order Selenomonadales; family Selenomonadaceae; genus Selenomonas_B. The sequence goes on along the minus strand of JAGBLH010000255.1, from coordinate 4,597 downwards.
AGGATGCCGCACGGCTGCCTGACTGGGAGAAGCTCACGGAAATCCTGATACTTAGATGATGTGATTGAAGACAAGTCCTGTCCTATCAAAGGGGCAGGGCTTGTTTTTTGCCCATCTGCTCCCCGCAGCAGGCGCAACGGTGGCCGCCTGATGGGGAGAAAATCCCGAGACTGGCAGGAAGTTGGCTATCTTCTTTAGAATTTATCTGAAGAAAGCGATCATGACAGCTGAAAGGAGCATATTATGGATAATCATATAGCAAAAGACTTGGACACCGTCAGGCAGGAATGCCAGTCCGTCCTCAACAAATACGCCCTGGCTGGCGCCGCCAACGGCATCAACCCCATTCCCGGCCTGGATGTGGGCGTGGACGCAGGCATCTGCCTGAAGCTCATGGCCGATGTGCGGGAAAGATTCGGCCTCAAAGAAGACTCCGCCTGGAAACTGCGCCAGTACGAAATCCTCCTGCCCCTGGTGAAGAAGGTCTTTGACTACGCCACCAAGGAAGGCGTCATGTTCCTCTTGAAAAGCATGGGCAAGCGCTACCTGGGCAAAAGCGCTGCCAAATACGTCCCCCTCATAGGCCAGGGCATCGCCGCCGCCGCAGGCTACGGCATGATGAAATACTTCGGCAAGACCTACATCGAGGACTGCTACCAGCTGGCCCAGAAGATGCGGGAGAACGATATCAAGGCTGAGGTGGTGGATGGGGAAGTGGTTGAGGACTAGCAGGTTTGGAAGCTTGGTCGGAAATGCTGGCTGTATTTAGGCCCGGGCAGTAAATGCCTGGGTTTTTAAGTGGAAAAATATACAAAAGCACTATGGCAATGACAAGAAAAATGCTATAATATAATCGTGATTATTATAATCGTGATTATATTATAGCAAGAGGTGACAGTATGTTCATAGGTCGTAAACGTGAATTGGCCTTTTTGCAAGATTGCTATAATTCAAATAGGGCTGAAATGGTCGTTATCTACGGGCGGCGCAGAATTGGTAAAACTGAACTCATAAAACAGTTTTCAAAAGGAAAACAAGTGGTTTTTTATGCTTGCACGGAATGCACAGACACAGAGCAACTGACAAGATTTTCAAAACGCCTTTTGAATACTGGCATGCCTGCGGCAAAGTTTCTGACGAAGTTCCCAGATTGGGAGTCAGCTTTGCACAGTATGCTTGATATTTCCTCAAAAGAGAAAAAGGTTCTGGTTATAGATGAATTTCCCTATATGTGCAAGGGAAATTCGGAGATTCCTTCCATAATACAAAATATGTGGGATCATGAGCTATCTAAACATAATATTATGCTTATACTATGTGGCAGTGCTATAAGTTTTATGGAAGATGAAATTTTAGCAGAAAAAAATCCTCTTTATGGAAGAGCGACTGGGATATATAAATTAAAGCCACTTTCTTTTGAGGAAACTAAAGGATTCTTTCCTGATTACACAATAGAAGAACAGGTTATTGCTTATTCTATTTTAGGAGGGATACCATATTATCTGGAACAGTTTGATTCAAAAAAAAGCATTGCAGATAATATAAAGTATAATATTTTGAGAAAAGGGTGTGTCTTATACAATGAAGTAGAGTTTCTGCTGCATCAGGAGTTTAGGGAAACAAGCGTATATAATGCTATTATTGAAGCCGTTGCCTTAGGAAATAATAAATTGGCCTTAATTCACAGTAAAACTCAGATTGAGAAAAATAAAATTCCTGCCTATATGAAGAATATTATGGAAATAGGGTTGGTGGAACGAGAATTTTCCGTGTTGGCTACAGCTAAAGAAAAAGCAGGAAGTCAGAAAGGGCTTTATCAGTTGACAGATGCATATTTTAGGTTTTGGTATTCATTTGTATACGGAAGTTATTCTGAACTAGAGGAAGGAGATATAGATGGTGTGTGGCAGTATCAGGTCGAACCGCAACTCCATCAGTTTGTATCTCATATGTATGAGAAAGTATGTATAGAATACCTTCGTCGACAAAATAAAGCCGGTAAATTGCCATTTCATTTTACAAAAATTGGTCGCTGGTGGGACAATGTTACGCACACTATTGATGGCAAGAAGCGTACCGTGGCTGAGGAAATAGACATCGTAGCTACCGATAGGCAAGAAGGAGAATATCTGCTGGGCGAGTGCAAGTATAGGCATGAACCGGCAGGTGTGGAGACCCTGCGGCATTTGCAGCATAAATTCCCCAGCAATAAGTACAAGGGGCAGTATCACTATGCTATCTTTTCCTTCTATGGCTTTACCGAAGGGCTGCGTGATGTGGCCGGCAAAGAAAATGTCTTATTAGTAGGTGCAGCGGAGCTGTAAGAATCGCAAATGATACTACTTAAGCTTGGATAAGAGTGCCATTATTCGTGCAATGTATTGAAAATTTCGTGCAAATAATCTATAATTAGGGGGAGAAAGGAGCGATGGCTATGGCAAAGACAGGAACTGCGAATATAAGCATTCGCATGGATGCTGACTTGAAAGCAGCTGCGGAGGAACTGTTTGAGGAATTGGGCATGAACATCAGCACGGCTTTTAACATCTTCGTGCGTCAGTCCTTGAGAGAAGGAAGGATTCCCTTCGCCATATCCAGAGGCACCCCTACCGAGGAGACTGTCGCTGCCATGCTGGAAGCAGAGAGGCTGGCCCATGACCCTGCGGCCAGGACTTACACGGATGTGGATGAGATGTTCGAGGAAATCCTGCATGAGTAAGTATGGTGTCAGGCTGACGGGGCAATTCAAGAGAGATGTAAAGCTGGCACAAAAATCTCATAGGAATATTGACTTGCTGAAATCTGTAGTCAAGAAACTGGCAGATGGTGAAAAGCTGGACGAGAAACATAGAGACCATGCCCTGACAGGAAACTGGAAAAATTACCGTGAATGCCATATACAGCCGGACTGGTTGCTGGTGTATCGTTATGAGAAAGATATATTGATTTTGACGCTGGCAAGGACAGGGGCTCACAGTGAGCTGTTTGACAAGTGAATGAATGGTTGAATTATTTTAAGCCCGGGCAGAAACGGCCCGGGCTTTGGATTGTGTGTGTATCAAGTTTTTTTCGATAAGGGTATTGGGTTAATAGTTGCAAAGTGCTGCTTCTTGGTTTATCTAAATTATAGTTAGTGTTAGATATGTCAAAAATTAGCAGGATATCCGTAGGTATTATATGCTTGTATGCCATAAACTTGATTGTTATAAATAATGAAACGCAAATATGCACCGATATAATTTGAATTATATTGCTTCCGTTGCAAGGTTTTGGGTGTGTAATAGTTATAAATGGAATATCCTTTTTGTTGCGTAATATTATCAGGCTGACCATAGGTACGTATGACATCATCAGCGGAAGATAAGAGAGCTATTCCACGTGGAGTGTGTAGATTTGTGGCAAGTACAGAGAATGATGTGTCAATTTGAGAACTATAGTGAATGGCTATGCATGGTATGTACAGTGGAGATTTGTCAAAAATCTGTTGAAATATTCCTGCGTTTGCACTTTGTGATTTATATGTCATTATGCCATATAAAGCTATTGATTTGTCTAAAGATATTCGCTCGCAACTTACATCAGCAAAACCTACAACATAGCTTTTAGGGTAGTTATCTAGGGTGAAATGTGAATTACTTTTTAACCATTCTACCTGTTTGAGAGCGGTGTTTTTAAATTTTTCTGGAAGATAGTGGTGCTTGCTATACCAACCAGCTTTAACACCACCTATGGCACAGTCATCCTCTGTGATGTTTGCAGCATAACATGAAATAGATTCCAACAAGAAGATTAGTGACAAGATGAAAATTTTATACATTAGAAACACCTCTATTGATATAGTAGGATGTAGTGTCTCTCAAGAGGATGAGAGACGGAGTCGAGGACTATGATTATTCATATTTCACTATCAGAGTTGCTTGCCTGCCCTTTTACGTAGAGCATATATTTGTTTGAGCAAATTATTCTCCACAGGGTGGTTCTGTAAAAAAGTTTCACGAGTGTGGCGGTCATAAAGGTTGTGACCGTCTTTTTCCATAAATGGTCCCATTTGCCCATAAAATACCCTATAGGAAACTGTTTCGTATTCGCCTGATTGTTTGTTAACGGCTTTTACAGAGCAATCATATTGGTCGTGGTCCCAATATCCATTGCGGCTTACCTCATAATCTCTGATGCTTGTCAAATAAGCTTCGCGCCCGTCAGCGTACTCTCCAAGGTAATAATCAGCTGCATCGGCATGATTCATACTCATCAATAGTATGCTGATGAACAAAACCGCTAACAAGCTAAAATGTTTAACCATAAAAATCCTCCCTATTTTCTTTATGGAAAAAAGATGACAAAGAAATTTCATTATCTTTTTTTATAACACCACTGTTCAAATTTTGCCGTAGGCAAAATCTTCCAATTGGTGTTTCAACGAGGAGGGAGATATTAGCTCGCCGCCTGTTAGTAGTTTGCCGCCCCCACTTATAGAAGTGGGGGACATCTTCTTCCGAGTTATAGTGGAGTCAATCAATATATCTTATGCTTATATACTTGACATTTCCATCGCCCGGCCTGACGGCGAAGCGCAGGAGATATGGCCTCTGATTAT
>JAGBLH010000254.1 GCA_017635515.1 Selenomonas sp. | reverse complement strand
TAAAGGTTGAAGACCTTGGCCCTGGTGCGATCCTGGATATGGCGCTGCATGGGATTCTGTATGCCCGTAGGGTTCATGCAGATAATCTGGTTCAGGGGGAAATCAACGATGTTCTTGCCCTGAGCCTGCAGCTGAATCACCAGCTGCATGATGAGCTGGGGCGTGGTGACGATGGTATCCATGGTCACCAGCTCCATGAGCCTGAGCCACTGGCGGTAGTCCACCCCCATTGGCACCACAGTGGCACCAATCATCTCCAGAGCATACTGCACATCCAGCAGCCGGCTGTCTGAGAGATCCCCCTGCAAGGCCACCACCGAAGTGCTGTTTATCCCTGTCCCCACCAGGCAGCGGGTCATCATCTCCACATTGTGGGCAATATCACCGTTGGTGTAGAGCTTCAGGAGTTCCCCCGTCATCTGCTGCATGTGGTTGAAGCGCATGATGCCGGATATAGGCAAAGTGAGGATATCAAGGGAATCTATCTGGTGCAGGTCGCTAGTGTGCAGGAAGGGAAAACGGCGCAAGTCCTCCAGGGACTTCACCTCCTCGGCCTTCACGCCAGCTTTGGCAAAGGACTGCTGATAGAAAAAACTCTTCTCCTCAGCCCAACGAAGCTGCTTCTGCAAAAGCCCCAGCTGCATCTCCCGCATGGATTCCCTATCCATTTGTTCTATATGTTGATTAGCATACATGCCTATAACACCCGCTTCGCTAATTATTCCGGCTCTTCCCGGAGACACGGTCAGAGGGGTCTCTGGTAGAAGAAAGGCTGGAAGCTGGTATAGCCCAGCTTGCGGAAGTTCAGTATAGCTTCCGTGGCCCCTACGAAGAGAATCCCGCCAGGCTTCAAGGCTTGGAAGAAGTTCGCATAAAGCTGATCCTTGGCTTCCTCAGTGAAATAAATGACCACATTGCGGCAGAGAATCAGGTCAAAGCCGCTCTCGAACTTATCCTTCAGCAGGTTGTGGCGCTTGAACTCGATGCAGGACTTGATCTCGCTGTTGACAGCATACTTGTCCCCCTCCACCTTGGAGAAATACTTGTTCAGGCGGTTCTTGTCCATGCTCTTGATTTCGCCCTCGTTGTAGACGCCGCGCTTGGCCTTGGCCAGGATTTCGATATCCAGGTCGCTGGCCAGGATGCGATGGCGCACATTCGGGGTCATTTCCTTCATGATGATGGCCAAAGAATATGGCTCAGCCCCGATAGAGCAGCCTGCGCTCCAGATATTGAGCTTCGGAGAGCGCTTCAAGAGGTCAGGAATGACATCCGTCTCCAGCTTGCCGAACTTCTCCGGCGTGCGGAAGAACTCTGACACGTTGATAGTCAGATATTCTATGAAAGCCGCAAAATCATCCTTATTCTTGGCTGCATTGTCAAAGTAGTCACAGAAAGAGTCCATGCCAGCCCTCGTGACGAGATTGCCGATGCGCCTCTTCATCTGGGGTTCTTTATAGAGATCGAGGTCGATTTCCGTTTTTGCCTTGAGCTTCTGCTTAAAGCCAGCCCAGTCCTTATCATCCATCATAGCGGTCTTACCTCCCAAAGTCAAATTTATCTGCTTGTGAGTGTTAATTCCCCTTTCCTCTCCATAATTCCTTCTTTTTGAAAAAAAATAGTCCCAAGATATTGTATATATCTCAGGACTACGCCAAATATCTTCTTACTCAATGTCAAAAACCGTACGGTTGGCATCCTTGGAGACCTTGGGCAGCACGATGTGCAGGATGCCGTTGTCAAAGGCCACGCTGACAGAATCCTTGTCGATGCCGTCAATCTTGAAGACGCGCTCGAACTCGCCCGTGCGGCGCTCACGGCAGAGGTACTTCACATCCTCCGGCTCCAGTTCCTGGCGCTCCGCCTTGATGCGCAGATAGCCTTCTTCATCATAGGAAACGGTGATCTGCTCCTTGCGGAAGCCCGGCAGCTCACCGAAAAGCTCATAAGCAGCCTCCGTGTCGATGACATCCACCCGGAAAGAAGCCAAGGCACCGCTGACACGACCCATGGGATTGCCAGGCTGGTCAGCCATAAACTCCAGCAGGCGCTCCACAGCCTCCTGGCCCTTCTCCACATTGCCCTTGAGATTGAAAGGTACTGTACGGAACATATTCATCCCTCCATCAATAGAAGATAATCTTTGTTGCTGTATACAATTATACAGCAGGCGAAACCTTTTGTCACCGTGAAATCAAAAGCTGCGAAGTCTCCCCCCTGTCATAATCCTAATTTTTTTTCGTCCGAAAAGGAAAAACCTCCCATCATGTCGTATATTATAAGTGAAGTTCATGTGAAAAGAGGTGACTCTAATGACAGCACAGGAAATCGAGAAACTGGTGCAGGACAAGCTCAACGAAGCATACAAGGCCAATGAGCACCCCAAGAAGTTCTTCGTGACGGAGAACGGCCGCGGTGTCGTGGACGGCGGCGACTTGTACAATGCCCTGCTTGAGGATGTCATGCGCGTGGTGCAGCAGGCTACCACCGAAATCCTCAAGGAAGCCCTGAAGAAATAATCCATAGGCGTACATGAAAAGCCCGGCGGGAGTCTTCTCCTCTGCCGGGCTTTTCTGCATACATTTCATTTCATTTTTATTGAGGTTTCAGCTTCGCAACTGAGATTATTTGGCTTTGAGAGCGTTCCAGGCATCATCAGCGCGCTTCACATAGAGGTCGCGTATGGCCTTGTTCTCGCCGATGCCGTGGAGGTAAGCATCCACCTTGTAGCCCTTGGACTTCAGGATGGATTTGTGGGAATCTGCCTCGTCACCAGCCATGTCGTTGTTGGCATGGTCGCCTGCCACCATCATCATGGGCATGAGGGTGACGTGCTTGATGCCGTTCTGCTTCAGCTTCGGCAGCACTGTCTCAAGGCTGGGCCAGCCTTCCACCGTGTAGACAAAGACATTCTTGTAGCCCATCTCGTCCAGTTTGGCCTGAATGACGGAGTAGTAAGCATTGGAAATCTGCGGAGTGCCATGAGCCAGGATGAGGATGGCATCTTCCTTGCCCTGCTTGGGGAACTGGGTAGCCATGGCCTTGATAGTCTCAGCCACATCATCAGCCTGCTCCTCCTGGCCCTGCCAGTACATGAGAGAGGTGCCGCAAGTCATCTTCTTGAAATTCTTCCTGTAGTGATGGAACACGCCCGTGTTGTAGCTGTATTCCATGCCGGGAATCACATCCAGGCTCACCAGGGCCACGCGGGTGTAGCCTTCAGCCTTAAGCTGGTCCAGGGCCTGCTCCGGGGTGGGATAAGTAATGCCCTCATTGGCCTTCACGCGGTCGATGATGATATGGGAAGTGAAGGCCGTGACCACCTTCACACCGGGATGCTTGGCCTGAATAGCGGCCACTGTAGCATTGATGGTCTTCTCACGGGTGTCCTTGTAGGTAGTGCCGAAGCTCATGACCACAATGGCATCCTTGTCAGCCAGGTTCCTAAGTTCCGGATTCTCATAGGAAAGCACACCAATCTGAGAGGCTGCCGTCAAAGCAGGAGTTGCCGTCTTGACCTCAGGATTCAGCTGATAGGCAGCCTCCACATTGGGCTGTGCCATGCCAAAAGCAGCAGAGCAAGCCAAGGAAGCTACCAGCATTTTCTGCCAATTCTTCATAAAAATCCCTCCATAAAAAATAAAAAATGAAATATATGCAATAAAGCCTGCCCCGCTAAGAGCAAGCCTTTCACATCAAATATATGATGTCATATAATAGCGAGACTCATTCAATCCTGCAAGCCATCATCCATGACCCCCCTCAGGCGCCTGTTGATGGACGAAAGTCCTCGATACACGGTGCTGATATCCAGGTCATCTCCCCGGTTCTCCATGTACTTCTCCAGCTTGCGCTTCACCCGCTGCAGGGCATTGTCTATGGACTTCACATGGCGATGGAGGTCTTCGGCAATCTCCTGATAGGACTTGCCGTCCAGATAGCTCATGAGCACCCGCCATTCAAGGTCTGACAGAATCTCTTCCATCTTCTTCTCTATATCCAAAAACTCTTCCCGGCTGATGACCAGTTCCTCCGGGTCGGAGACCTTGGCCCCAGAAAGCACATCCAGGAGAGTCCTGTCAGAATCCTCATCGTAGATGGGCTTGTTGAGGGAAATATAGGAGTTCAGCGGTATGTGCTTCTGCCTGGTGGCTGTCTTGATGGCAGTGATGATCTGCCTGGTCACGCAGAGTTCCGCAAAGGCACGGAAGGAAGACAGCTTGTCATTGCGGAAGTCGCGGATGGCCTTGTAAAAGCCAATCATGCCCTCTTGGATGATATCTTCCCGGTCTGCGCCTATAAGGAAATAGGAGCGAGCCTTAGCCCGCACGAAATTGCGGTACTTGTTGATAAGATAGTCAAGTGCCGACTTGTTGTTGTTATCCTTGATCTCCAGCAGGACTTCCTCATCCGTAAGATCCGAGAATTCGCTGTAGGCATCTTCCAGTGAGTTCTGTATAGTCGATTCTGCTTCCATCGATTGTTCCCCTTTGCCTCAGGTGCCTTGCGCATCCCTTGCTGTATCTATTTCAACTTCTAGATATAATCTAACCTTTCACTAAGGAAAATTATACCCGTTTACCATGATTCAGTCAAGGTTTGCAAAGGCACCAAAGGTTTACTGCTTGTTTTTCTTCGCCAGCCTCTGCCTCATGGATTCATACATGAGAATGGAACCTGCCACAGAGGCATTGAGGGAATTGATGCGTCCCACCATGGGCATGCTGACAATGAAGTCGCAGGCCTCCTTGGTCAGGCGCCCCATGCCCCGGCCCTCGCTGCCCACCACCAGCACCAAGGCACCGGTGAGGTCAGCCTCGTTATAGGCCTGAACCCCGTCCATGTCAGCCCCTGCCACCCAGAAGCCCTTTTCCTTCAGGGATTTCAGTGTCTGGGCAATATTGCCGATGCGCACCACCGGCACATATTCGATGGCTCCGGCGGAGGTCTTGGCTACCGTGGCATTGAGGGGCACGCTGCGATGCTTGGGAATCAGTACACCGTGGACACCAGTGGCATCAGCCGTGCGCAGCAGGGCTCCCAGATTGTGGGGATCTTCCAATTCATCCAGCAACAGCAGGAAGGGAGGCTCTCCTTTTTCCTCTGCTGCCTGCAAAACATCATCAAGCTCTGCATACTCCACAGGAGCTACATAGGCCAGTACCCCTTGATGGCGATGCCCGGCGGCTATGGCCTCTATCTTGCTTCGCTCCACGAACTGGCAGATGACCTTGCGCTCCTTGGCCAGGTTCATGATTTCGGAGGCAAAGGCCTCCTTGTCCCCTTCGGCCAGGAGGATCTTGTTGATGCCGCGGCCCGCCCTGAGGGCCTCCGTCACTGCATTGCGGCCCACCAGCACATCATCGGGCAGTTCCTGTGGTTCTAAGCGCGGATTCACAGGCTTCTGCACGGGTCTTTCCCTGCGAGGCTTGTCATTTTTAGCAGGGAAGGATTTCCTCTCCCCGCCTCTGGCGGCCTTGCGCCCGCTGTCTCTTTTCTTATCCTGCTCTTTCATAGTGCTGCCTCAATCCTCACGCAGTTTCATCATCTCAGCGAACTTGCCGCAGGCTAGTTCCCCCTCCGGGCAGCGGCCCGTGTTCACGCAGGAAGTCCCGGCATTGTGGAACAGAGTAGGCGCCACCTTCTTGACCTCCGCCAGCATTTTGTAGGCCATGTCCCGGATTTCCCACTGGGCCCGGTTGCAGCAGCGCAGGTTGAAGAAATGCAGCAAGGTGCGGGCGTTCATAGTCACCAGGATCTTGGTCTCGGCTGCGTTGGCCAGCACATAGCGGGCATCTTCCTTGGGGATGCCCATTTCCACCAAGTCATCATAGGCACTGCGAATATCAGCCAGCAACTTGTCAAAACGCTCATTGGCCGCAGGATTTGCCTCGATGGTGGGCGGCGTGATGTACTGGAAGCCGTGAGCAGCCACATAGCGCTGGGACTGCTGGTCGTAGGAAGCAATGCGGTGGCGTACCAGCTGATGGGTCAGCACCCGGCTGACCCCCTCAATGCCAAAGGTGAAGGAAACATGCTCAATGGTGGAAGCATGGCCCAGCGCCACCATCTTCTTCACCATCTTCTTCACCTGTTCCTCTGAAAGCCTCTCGCTGAGTTCCTCGGCTCCTGTTGCCGAGTAGCAGAGGCGAGCGGCCATGGCCACCACCCGCTCAGGCTCCGGGGTGTACTCCAGTAGTTTTACTTTGATCATCTATCCAAAAATCTCCTGTCAATCTTTCTTTTCCTGTATCTCCTGCATCATGGCCCGGGAGATAATCTTGAAGGCCGCCTCCGCTATCTCATAGAGCCTTTCGTGCTGCTCCGTGAGGTAGAGGCTGCCCAGCAGGGCCTCAAAGCCCGTGCTGGCATGGTACTCCGCCACGCTGGCACTGCGGGGAGCATGGCTCTTGGCATTGCGGCCCCGGCGATAAATGCCTCTTTCCTCCTCCGTGAGCATTTCCTCTATGCCCTGATAGGCCCTGCACTGCCACACGGCAGAAACAATCTGGGCGCTGAAGGAGTGGAGGGCCTGCACCTTGCCCTGCTCATAGGACAAAAGGCGGGTGCGAACGAAGAGGTGGAAATAGGCATCCCCCACATAGGCCAGAACCAAGGGACTGAGCTGTTTCACATCCACAGAGTCGTATTTCTGTCTGACGCCCCCTGCCCCATCGGGCTGGAACATCATATCCACCAGCATCTTAAAATGATCGAACTTCATGCCTTCTTCCACCGCACTCCGTTCTTGGTATCTTCCAGAACCACTCCGGCCTCTTTCAGCTCGTCGCGGATCCTGTCCGCCATGGCCCAGTTCTTTTCCTTGCGGGCATCCTGGCGCAGGCCGATGATGATGTTCATCAGCTTGTCAGTCAGGCCGTCATCCTCTGCAGCTTCCTGCTGCTCGAAAATGCCGATGATGCCCGCCATATCCTCATAGACCTTGGCCGCCTGGGCAAAGCCAGCCTTGTCAAACTCAGCCTTGCCATCGCTTACAGCCTGATAGTATATGTTGATTTCCTTGGACAGGGCAAATATCTGGCTGATAGCCAGAGCCGTGTTGAAATCGTCCTCCATGGCCTCGTCAAAAGCCTGCCAGAGAGCCTTAGCCTTCTCTGCCAGTTCCCTGGCGCTTTCCCCTGCTCCTTCCCTGCCGCGAAGTTCTTCTATATACTCGCGGGTATTCTGGAGCCTGCCAAGGCTGGTCTGAGCCTCTATCAGGCGCTCTTCGCTGAAATCCAGCGGGCTTCTGTAGTGTGTCTGGAGAATGAAGAAGCGCACCACCTCGCCAGGATATTCCTTCAGGATATCCTTCACCGTGAAGAAATTGCCCTTGGACTTGGACATCTTCTCATCATTGATGGTGATGAAGCCGTTGTGGAGCCAGAACTGGGCAAAGCTGTGCTCATCCTTCAGGCAGGCCTGGGACTGAGCAATCTCGTTCTCATGGTGCGGGAAAATCAGGTCGCTGCCGCCACCGTGGAAGTCAAATTTCTCCCCCAGATACTTCAGGGACATGGTGGAGCACTCGATGTGCCAGCCGGGGCGTCCCTTGCCCCAGGGGCTGTCCCAGGCAGGCTCACCGGGCTTGGCAGCCTTCCAGAGGGCAAAGTCCATGGGATGGTGCTTGCGGGTATCCACCTCAATGCGGGCACCTGCCTGCATATCCTCCAACTTGCGGCCGCTGAGCTTGCCATAGCCGGCGAACTTCTCCACGCTGTAGAACACATCGCCATTGTCCAGGGCATAGGCGAAGCCTGTATCCACCAGTTTCTGCACCATGGCCACGATATCTGCCATAGTCTCGCTGACCCGGGGATAGATATCCGCATGGCGCACATTCAAGGCGTCCATGGACTCGAAGTAGGACTTGATATACCTGTCGGAAATATCCTTCCAGGTCACGCCCTCCTTGTTGGCGGTGTTGATGATCTTGTCGTCCACATCGGTGAAGTTCTGGATATAGTGTACTTTCAATCCATGACGGGCGAAGAAGCGGCGGATCACGTCCCAGGTCACAAAGGGGCGGGCGTTGCCGATATGCGGGTCATTGTAAGGGGTCACGCCGCAGCAGTAAATGCTGACCTCCCCCTCCTTCAAGGGCTTGAACTCCTCTTTTTGTCGTGTCAATGTATTATATACTTTGAGCATAGAAAAAACCTCCACATAGTCGTATAACGAGTACAGGATGTCCCCCACTTCTATAAGTGGGGGCGGTAACTTACTAACAGGCAGTGAGTTAATATCTCCCGCCTCGTTGAAAGGCCAAGAAGAAGTTTTGCCTTCGGCAAAACTGGAACAATGGCCTTATAACAACGGTCACCCCTTTTATAACAGGCCTCCCGTTCAATTTCACATAATGACTATTCTACCATAAAAAAAAAAAATTGGCACGGGACTTCCTTTGGGAATGGCAATCTGTACCAGAATTATCTCTCTCCTGCCAGTCTATCGGCTATGCTCCGACCCGCCAGGGCTGTCAGTATTTCCCAATCTTCAGCCTTTCTTGACAGCATTTCTTGCAGTTCCGCTTCTATTATATCCAGCACCCTGTCCACTGCCCAATAGACCACACCCCTGTCCTCACGGCACACATTCCTGGTGTAGAAGGAGAGCCTTCCCGTACAGGTATCCTTCCCCTGCACCAGGCCAAAGAAGATCCGCTGCCTGTCTGCGCTGAAATCCCCGAAGGCAGCCACTTGCCCCAGAGCGTCCGCCAGGATTTCATCCAGGGCATGGTTCTTCATGCCGCCCAGCAGACGCAAGGTCTCATAGTGAGCACACTCATGGGCCAGGCGCAGGCGGCTGGAACACTCCAGCCAGTCTGCCCCGGTAAGGCCCAACGCCTCAGCCGGGAGATTGCTGTAAGGGGCCCTGTTCAGCAACAGGAGCCGATGGCGGAAAATCCCTTCGGCCTTTGCCTCAAGTGTGAAAGCATTCACTGTCGGAGGCAGTTCCCGCTTCTCCTCGCAGCTGCCCAGCACAGCTTCCATGGCCCGAAAATCCTCATGGGTTCCTGTCGCAATGACAGGCAAGCGTCCGCCTGCAGTACGGGCAAAGGAAATGCGCAGCTCTTCCTCGGCTTCCCAGGCAAAAGCAAAAACCGGCAGCCCCATATCCTCTGCCAAAAAAGCCAGCACGCCCTGTCCTTCGGCCTCCTGCCACTGGGACACAAAAGCTTCATCTGCCAGCGGCAGCTCCGGCCTCTCCTCCGGCACCTCATAAAAGTGCTGCAAATATTCAGAAGCTGTCTGCTCCTTCCTCCAACAGTTCATGACTGTCTTCATAGCTGCTGTTCTCCTCCTGAGGCTTGCTGACGGAGTGAGCCTGCCTCCTTTTCTTCTCTTTCCCGTTTAAGCTCCGCCAGGCTCTCACCTTCCGTGAAGCGCAGGAAAGTCAATCTGTCTTCCTCCTCTGCTTCATAGATGAGGAAGAGTCCCGTCCCCCTGATTGACAGCCGCCAGTTCTTCTCGCTGACCTGCTCGCCAAAGTCCTCGGGAACCTCTGCCTCCAGCACCTGCCGCACAGCTTTCAGCACAGACTTGTGCATTTCTTTGCCCGTCATAGCCAGCTGGCTGAGGAAGGTATCTTCAAACTCACAGGACTTGCCGCAGGCAGCCTGCTCCAGCCAATCCGCCAGTCCCTGGCTGAATTGTTCTTTGCGGAGGCTGCGTTCCGCATCCCTGGCTTCCCTGGCGGCACTCAGGACGTCCTCTGACTCCTGCAAGCCTGCCCTTGTTTCGCTGACGTTCCTCCCGGCCTGCTCTATCAGCTGTTGCAACTGAAGCTCCCTTGTCGGTGCCTGCTCAAGGGCGACAAGGTTTTCCTCGTATTCCGCCTTGAGCCTTGCTATCTTCTCACGCTGTCTGAGGACAGCCTTTTTCAGCTTGTTGATGGTGAGGGCGGACTTCTTTTCTGCCCTGGCAGCCATCACCAGCTGCCCCTCCAATACCCCCAGCTCAATCTCGGCATTCAGCTTCGTGCTTTCGAAATTATCAACCTGATGCTGCACCTTTGCCAGATAGGCCTGCTGCTGCGAGAGTGCCTCTCTGGCAGCCTCTTCGCTGCCCAGAGCTTCCCTGAACTTCCGCTCCGCTTCGGCCTTGGCAGACCTGGCTTCTTTCAGTTCTGCCTCCCTGGCCTGATAGGAAGCCTCTGAGGCCTCTGCCTCCTGCCTTGCCCTCTCCGCACCTGCCAGCCACTCTGGCAAATCCGTCTCAGCGGGAGCAAAATTCTTCCCACGGTGGAATCTGGACATAAACACCAGCTGGCAATAGAGTTCCCCATCTACACGGGAAATCCCCCGCATGTACTGCCAAAGATCAAATTTGCGCTCCTGTTCCAGCTTCTGCCGGATCTTTTCCCAGCCTTCTGCCTCATCCAGGGTATCTTCCAGCTTTTTCTCCAGACGGCTCTTATATTGCCAGAAGACCTCATCTGCCCCTTCTGCCGGAGTCAGCACTTCTTCAATGCCCAGATAGTCAGCAGCCCGTTCTGCCAGTTCCTTGGAAATCAGTTCATCGGAAGCACTGTTCGTGAGTCCCAGCCTCTCTGTCAGCAGCCTCCTAAGCTCCTCCTCCAGGTCTGACCTGCTATCACAGGCGCGCTCTGCTATCTTTTCTTCAATCTGCTCCTCAATGCTTTGGGGCTGCACATCCTTCACCAGACGCTTTTTGGCCCCCAGCATACGTCCCACGGAATTTACCAGACCTGCAGCCTTGTCCACGGCCTTCATACCCTCCGTGCCCATGATATTTCTGATGGTCACCACCTCAAAGGCAGCCACCTGTCTCAGTATTTCCTCATCTGCTGCCATTGCCAGCACGCTCAGAATATTTGCCAAAGTATATCACCACCGTCAGTCCAAAGTTACACACCTATGCAATGCCCGGTGCTAAGTATCTACCCTGCTTGAAACAAGCATAAAAAAGAGGCATTACGCCTCTTTTTACTTCATAACAGCATTAAATTTCTCAATCATTTTCTCTGGTTTGTAAGACTCCTTGGCCTTACGAAGCCCCTCATGGCCCATGTCTTCCTCACGGTTGATATAGGTCATATTGCTCCAGGCATGCGCCACGAAGCCCTGATTGATGGCAGGATAGGCACCGCGGATATCCGGGTCGGCCTTCTCCACGTGAATCACTGCCGTATCCTTGTTCAGCTGCTCGCCGAAGGTGAAGGCAATGATCCTGCCGTCCAGGCGGATGGCACCGCCCTTGAGGTCGAAGTAACGAAAATCATTGAGGATTTCCATGATGGCCTTGCGCTCCCAACTGATGAAGGGATCATCCGGATCATCAGACCGGCGCAGCTTGTACCAGTTGTTCAGCTCTATCTTGCAAAGGGTGATGATCTCATCGTCAATGGGCAGGCACTCGGCCTGGGGATAGAGCTTGCGGAAGGCGTTCAGGTGGTTCTTCTTGGAATGGAGCTTCCTGCCAGAGAGATTGATGAGCTTCTCTGCCAGGTACACATAGTCGAAGTTGTCCCTGTCGGCCTTGACCTCAAACTTGGCCTCAGGATAGAACTCCAGTTCCTTCACGAAGAACTTCTCTATGCCGCTGAAGACCAGCGGCTGACCCTGCGCCTTGAAATAGCCAATGAGCGTGCCGATGGCCTCCTGCATCTTCTCCTCTGCTCCCAAAGGCTGCAGGGCCATGAGCTTGTCCTGCCATGTGCAGGTCATATAGAGCACATCATTCTCCTCACAAATCCTAATTTGGTATGGCTCGCGCCACATGAAGAGGTTCGTGAAGTTCAGATGGGAGTTCTCATAATAATGGCTGCGGCAGTAACGATCCAAAAGAGGCTTGTCCTCTTTGACCAGGTCACGAAATACTATAGCAATCACCCTCCTGCCTTTTCCACTCGGATTCTACCTGCTGGACGATGGTCTCCACATCAGCGCCGCCGGAGGCCAGAGCCGCTGCCCGCACTGCCCCCTCCACTAAGGGAGCCCTCACCAGATGCAGCTTGTCGTCCTTCATTTCCTCCAGCACCAGCTCGCTGGTGAGGAAGGCGCTGCCCATATCGCCGAAGATCAAGGCTCCGTCTCGGCCGCAGACTTCTTCCACAGCGCTGAGTATGCGCTCATAGCTGACACCGCTGAGGCCTTCTTCCAGTCCGCCGGCGCAGGCGATCTTCACTTCACGGGCCATCATCTCTGCCAGTTCTCTCACACCTTCAGCCAAAGCCCGGCTATGAGAGACTATCACTATACCAACCAAACTGATTTCTCTCCTTCATTGAATATGTCACACAGCCCAACCCTTAATTATAACGCCGTTGTTCCAGTTTTGCCGTAGGCAAAACTTCCTCTTGGCGTTTCAACGAGGCGGGAGATATGTGCTCACCGCTTGTTATGATATTCGCCCCCCCACCTGCAGAGGCAATGTCATTTAGTTAAGAAATGGAATAAATGTTTGTAAAAAAATATATTTTTTATAAAAATTGCTTGACAAGCAGGCAAAATTGTG
>JAGBLH010000253.1 GCA_017635515.1 Selenomonas sp. | reverse complement strand
GCCGTTATCAAGGAGCTTGCCTGAGCCTACAGCCACGACCTTACCCTTCTGGGGCTTCTCTTTGGCCGTATCCGGCCGCACAATGCCGCTGGCGGTCTTGACATCGCCCTCGGAAACTTCAATGACAACTCTTTCGCCCAATGGCTTAATCATATTTATCTTCCTCCCATATAAAAATATACAAGATTCAATCTGTTAGCACTCACTAGTGCCGAGTGCTAATCACAGGTATTATGATAACCCTTGAACATCAAAAAGTCAATAAGTAAAATAAAAAAGTCAAAAAAACAAAAGCATCCACCCCCTGCACCTGTTCAGGGGGGTGGATGCCTTTGTCAAAATTCGCATGCTAAGCCGCAAGTGGCACAGGCATAGCAACGCTTCACTTGAGATTTTTCCTGCGGAAAAATTTCACACGTTACGCTTATGCTATGCCTGTGCCACTTGCTTACTGAGTTTCAACTATATCAGATTAAAATTACACCTTGCCGCCTGTGGCCTTGATGATAGCCTCTGCCACAGACTTCACCGTCAAGCGCTTGTACATAGCATAGCGCTGGATGCGGCGGTGGGCTTCCTGCTCGCTCATGTGATGCTTCTTCATGAGGATGCCCTTGGCCTGGTCAAGGATTTTCCTGAGGGCCAGCAGATCCCGCAGCTCCTCTGCTTCCTGGCGGAGGCTTTTGGCCTCCTGCCACCTGGCAGCTGCTATGGCCAGGGAGGTGAGGATTTCCCCATCCTCCGCCCCCTCAGGCAGGCAGCCATAAACCCCCAGTGCAGCCAGTCCCGGCGTTGCCGTTCCCAGCACCAGGACAGGGAAGCGGCCAGCCAGCTTTGCCAGCCTGGCTGTATCAGCGGGTTCTCCCCTCAGATGCAGCAGCACCACCCCAGGTCTGCATTCCTTTGCCAGGCCATCGGCTGAGGAAAGATCAACGGCCTCTCCGGCCAACTCAAAACCAGCCTTCTTGAAAAGGCTTTTATATCGAAGCCTCAGACGGTACTCCGATTCAATCAGCAAAACCTTGGGCATTTCCTGGGGCATGTGCTCATCCCTGTCCTTTACTATAGAAACTGTTGCATATCATCTCTTATCTAAATTTATTTATCGGTAAGTGTCAGTCCCGGTACGGCATTCAGATAGTGGTCGCTGAAAAGCCCCGCCTGTGCCTGATAGTAGCCCCGGCAGGCAATCATGGCGGCATTATCCGTGCAGAGGATCCTGCTGGGATAGGAGAACTTCACGCCACGCTTGTCCGCCTCTTCCCTGAGCCTTGCCTCCAGGCCGCTGTTGGCGGCTACGCCCCCAGCCAGCACCAAGGTGTCGCGCCCTGCTTCCGCCACGGCCTCAAAGGCCTTGTGGGTCAGCACCTCGATGACGGAATGCTGGAAGGAAGCGGCAATGTCTGCCTTGTTCAGTTCATGGCCTTTCATCTTCTCGCTGTTGATGTAGTTCAGCACCGCTGACTTCAGACCGCTGAAACTGAACTCATAGTTGCCTTTCTCCTCCAAAGCCCGGGGAAAGTCAATGGCCAGGGGATTTCCCTCCTTGGCCAGGGCATCGATGCGGGGGCCGCCGGGATAAGGCAGGCCCATGACCCGGGCAATCTTGTCGAAGGCTTCCCCTGCCGCATCATCGCGGGTCTGTCCCATCAGGCGGAACTCATTGTAGCCCCGCACATCCACCAGCGCCGTGTGCCCCCCGGACACCACCAACGCCATGAAGGGCGGCTCAAGGGAGGTATCGGAGAGGAAGTTGGCAAAGATATGCCCCTCCAGATGGTTGACCCCGATCAGCGGCACATCCAGAGCATAGGCCAACGACTTGCCTGCGGACACTCCCACCAGCAGGGCACCCACCAGGCCCGGGCCGTAGGTGACAGCCACCTGGCCAATGTCGCTGAGTTCTACCCCAGCCTCGCGCACCGCCTCGTCAATGACGGGCATGATGTTCACGATATGCTTGCGGGAGGCAATCTCCGGCACCACCCCGCCGAATTTTTGATGGATGGGAATCTGGGTGGAAATGATGTTGGAGAGGACTTCCCGCCCCCCCCGCAGCACTGCCGCCGAAGTCTCGTCACAGCTGGACTCAAGGCCCAGGGTAAGGATTTCCTGCTTGTCTTTCTGTTCCATTGGTGCTCCTATGTCAAATCTTCGTATTCCACATGATGATGGCATCTTCCCCATTGTCCTGATAGTAGTGGGGACGGCGCCCGGCTTCCTTGAAGCCGAAGTTCCTGTAGAGGGCCAGGGCAGGGTCATTGGAAGGCCGCACCTCCAGCGTGAGGGCAGCAACCCCCTTCTCCTTCACCCTGCGGATAAGCTCCGCCATCATTTCCGTGCCCACATGCTGGCCCCGATACTCAGGCGATACTGCCACATTGGTGATCTGGGCCTCCTCGAAGGAAATCCAGCAGCCCACATAGCCGATGACCTGCTTCTCTGGGAGCGCCTCCCCATCTATAGCCAACAAGTAGAGGGTGTTCTCATTGGCGGCCTCCCGCCAGAAGGACTCCCGGGACCAGGGCATGGCAAAGCAGGCCTTCTCCACCTGTTCCACGGCGGCTGCATCATCAGGCACCATTTCTCTGAAACTCAGCTTCATGCTTCTGCTGCCTTTCCCGCTGCTGCCTCCAGGTGACGCTTTTCCCAGAGGACTTCTGCCTCGCTGCGGCGGATGTATACAGGCTCCATATCCATGACATTGCCCACTTCGCCTGCGGCCAGCTTTTTCAGCCCCACCATGGCCACGCAGGCTGCCCTGGGCATCACCAGGTGGGCGGGAGCCAGGCTGACATTTGCGGGCAGCTCCATCTTTCCGGCTATTTTCTTGGGCACCACATCCCCCAGGAGCACCACAGGCTCCTGCATCTCCCCGCAGGAAGCAAGCACTTCCGATAGGCCAGCGACAGTGATTTCCTCCTGCGCCTCCATGCAGCCGTTGCCGTAGCGGAAGCTCTGGCGATAGGCATTGCCCTTCTGGGCATCCAGCAGGGTGACAATGCGCACGCCTGCCACGGGATAGTGCCAGGCCAGGGCCTCCAGGGTGGGCACCCCGATGAGGGGCAGCTTCAGGGCATAGCAAATGGCCTTGGCAGCAGCCAGGCCGATGCGGAGTCCCGTGAAGGAGCCCGGCCCCAAGCTCACCGCCAGGCCTTCCAAAGCTTCTTTTTTCACATTGGCCATCCTGAGCACCTGCTCGATATGGGGCAGCAAGGTCTCAGAATGGGTCAGGCGGGCCTGCATGGTCAGCTCGGCAGACAGCCTTGCTTCCGATGCCACGGCTACACTTGAAACCTGGGTAGCCGTATCAATGGCCAGTATTGACAAAGGTCTCCAACTCCTTCAAAAATTCCACGTTCTCCTCGCCGATGGAGAAAAAGGTGAGCTTGCGGCCAGTCTCGCTGATGCGGTCTATGGCCACTTCCACGTAGTTCTCCGGCATGGACTCGGGGAACTTGTCGGGCCACTCGATGACCACGATGCCCTCGGGCTCCTCCAGATACTCGTAGAAGCCGATTTCCTCCAGTTCCTCCTCCGTCTCCAGGCGGTAGAGGTCGAAATGGTAGATAGGGCAGATGCCCTCATATATGTTCATCAGATTGAAGGTGGGGCTGGTGACCTCTCCCTCCACGCCCAAAGTCCTTGCCAGGCTCTGGACAAAGAGGGTCTTGCCTGCTCCCAAATCACCTTCCAGGCACAGCACGGTTCCCTCGCGAATCTTCTGCCCCAGTTTGTCAGCTAGGTCAGCGGTTTCCTCAGGGGAATTGGTTGTACACGTAAACATAGTTTCTTTCTCTCCTATTTTTGATAGACAGTTACATAGTCTCCGTTTAATTTATTATTGTAGCACAACTTTCTCCCTAAAGCCATTCATAAAGAAACATTAAAATTTATTTGCTGTTGAAATTTTCTGACCCTTATTGTATAATAGACACTGTGGCGATAAGCCACAAAATATGGGAGCAAGTTGTCATTCTGTGTATTTTACTAGGAGGATGCCAAATGAAAAAATTTGTCTGCACCGTCTGTGGTTATGTACATGAGGGCGATGCCCCTCCGGCCCAGTGCCCCATCTGCAAGGCACCGGCTGAGAAATTCACTGAGCAGACGGGCGATTTGGTCTTTGCTGACGAGCACCGCATCGGTGTTGCCAAGGACGTAGATCCCCGCATCATCGAAGGCCTGCGCATGAACTTCACAGGCGAATGCTCCGAGGTGGGCATGTATCTGGCCATGAGCCGCCAGGCTGATAGGGAAGGCTATCCTGAGGTTGCCGAGGCCTTCAAGCGCTACGCCTGGGAAGAAGCAGAGCATGCTGCCAAGTTCGCAGAGCTTTTGGGCGAAGTCCTCACGGACAGCACCGAGAAGAATCTGAAGATGCGCGTAGATGCCGAGCATGGCGCCTGCGCCGGCAAGAAAGAGCTGGCAACTCTGGCCAAGCAGCTCAATCTGGATGCCGTCCATGACACGGTCCATGAGATGTGCAAGGACGAAGCCCGCCACGGCTGCGGCTTCAAGGGCCTCTATGACAGGTATTTCGGCAAATAAGCATTGGCATAAGCAAGCTAAAAGGGACGCTCGCACAGGGCGTCCCTTGTTTGTTTGCTCATAAGAGCGAGGCCGGATCAAAGCCTGACTCACGGATCTTGACCAGCAGCATGCTGTCATCAACCACCGATTCTATCTTATGCTCTGGCCTTTCGTGCAGATATTCCTCATAAGGCTCTGGCAGTATATTATCATACTGATCTGCATACATCACCACCATGGGCCTGTCTGTCAGGCCGAACTCGACCTTCTTCACAATGCCATATCCCTCCGAGGTCTTCACCACCGTGCCAATGGGATAGATGGCTACATTGCTGAAAAACAGCTTCAGAAGCTTTTCGTCAAACTGCCCCTCTGAGCAGTTCGTCATGATATGATAGGCCACCGCCGGCGAATAGGCCTTCTTGTAAGGCCTGCTGCTGGTGAGGGCATCGTACACATCCGCAATGGCACAGATGCGCCCGTAAGGGTGTATCTCCTTGCCCTTCCGCCGGGCAGGATACCCCGTGCCGTCCAGATGCTCATGGTGCTGCATGGCCACCAGCCCCAGCAAATGGGCATCCGGCAGGGACATGGAGCGTATCTTGGCAAACCCTGCCTCCGGGTGATGCTTGATGATGTCATATTCATTCTTGGTGAGCCTGCCCTGCTTGTTGAGGATTTCCGGCGGCACGATGATTTTCCCCAGGTCATGCAGGAGGCCTCCCATGGTCAGTTCCTGCACCCCGGCTTCAGGCAGCTTTGCCAGTTTGCCCAGCATCCCGGAGAGCATAGCCACGTTGACACTGTGGGCAAATGTATATTCATCATGGACACGAATGTCCGTCAGCTGCACCAGATTGCTAGTGCGAGTAGCGATGTCTGATACCATGGCTATAGCAGCCTTGGCCAGCGGTTCGAATTCGAAAGTGCCCGTCTTCTCTATCTGGGAAAACACATCGCACACGCGCCGGATGGCCATGACCCTGGTCTTTTCCGAAAGTATGTCCTCCGGCGGCAGCAGCGTCAGTTCCGAAGAATAGCTCAACACATGCAGATCATTCACTCCCAGGGAGGACAGTTTGTCAATATACTGCCTTGTGAGTTTCGTGCCTTTGGTCAAATAGCTGGCACCGCTGGAATTGTATATGCTCTGGGCCGTCACCATGCCTGGGCGCAGCTTTTTCAGCGGTAAATCAATCATTTTCGTTCCTTCCCGTATATAAATATCTTCCTGCCCTCATCTCCTGCAGGAACCTCTCTTACTGCGAAGCCTTTTCCACCAAGTCCCTGACGCTGTCGGAAATGCGGTTGTCACTCATGGAGCCCTTCACCACATTCATCTGCTCCTCGGAAAGCTCTGGCTCTGCCGATGCCTTTTCCACCAAGTCCTTGACGCTGTCAGAGATGCGGTTGTCGCTCATGGAGCCCTTCACCACGCTCATCTGTTCCTCGGTGAGCCCCGAATCCCCCTTGGCCTTCGCTTTTTCTTCCTTTTCCTCTTCCTGCTCGACTTGCCCGGTATTATAGAGGATATGCTTGCCCTTGTACTTGAATATTTCCTTCACTTTCGTGCCCATGGAACTGCAACCTCCCGTTTATACAATTCGTAACCCGCCATAATCAAAGCATATACAGAAGTCCTTACAACATACTATGTTTGATTATTTCTACACGCAGTTCTTTTTTCCTTCTGAATCCTGCAGCAAAGATGGCCATGCCCCCCGTGCTGCCATAAAAGGAAATTTCTTTTCCCCTGTTCGCACAGGTATTTTTTGCAGAGCACGCTTTGAGAAAAATAATCCGTCAGGGCCCTCCCCGACGGATTTCCTTATTCCTCTTCACTTGACTGCAAGGCCCTGATGCCAGCCTGGAACTCCTCCAGGCTGAGGTCAAAGTAAGGCAGTTCCTTCATCAGACTGTAAACTTCCATCTGGGATGCAGCCTGCTCGATGCGCTCTTCAAGCGACTCCTCCGTCAGGGCGTGCATCAGCATGTGCTCGATTTCCCCTATTTCTCTTTCCATATGCCCATCCTGCTTTCAGCCTCACACGGCTTCTGTATTTTCCATCTCATAATCCGGCGCCTGTGCTTCCCTCTGCTCCTCCCAGATGATGATGGGAGCCAGCTCGAAGCCGTTGAAACGAGTGGCACTGACCGTGGAGTATGCGCCGATTTCCGTCACCAGCACCTTGTCCCCAATCTTCAGGGCGGGAGCCTCAAAGTCGCTGTAGAGCACGTCGATGCCGTCGCAGCTGGGGCCACCGAAAAAGGAAGGACGCTTCCTGCCCTTGCCGAAGCAATGGAGGGGATAGTGCCAATGGTCGTAGATAATGCCGGAAAAAGCGCCGTAAATGCTCTCGTCCAAAATGTACCAGGGCTTCTCCCCGCGGAACTTGGTGCCGATGACGGAAGCCACCAGGTTCACCGCCGTGCCGCACATGTAGCGGCCCGGCTCCGTCCAGACAGCAGTATCCGGGAAAAGCCTGTCAATCTGCTTGTTGATGGCTTCCATCATGGCAGCCAGATCCACGGCCAGACCTTCCGCAGACGGCACAGGGAAGCCGCCTCCTATATCCAGATCCGTGAGCTCCATGCCCATAGCCTTTGCCTCGTCAAAGAGTCCCCTGCAGACCAACAGCGCCTCCTCATAGGCCGCCGTCGAAAGGGACTGGCTGCCCACATGGAAGCAGATGCCCCTAGGATTAAGCCCTGCAGCCTTGGCTTTCCTCAGCAAAGGCAGGGCCTCCTCCAAGGGAGCGCCAAACTTGGTATTAAGGTCTACCAGAGCCTTGTTGTTACGCACACTGACCCTCACCAGGACCTCCGCGTCCGGCACAGCAGCAGCCATCTTTCCAATCTCAGACTCATCATCAAAAGTCATGCGGCGCACCTTGCAAGCTGCCGCCGCCAAAAGGCCGCGCTGGTCTTTCACGGGATTGGCATAAATCATGCGCGAGCCATCCACTCCCAGCTCATGGAGAGCCTGCATCTCCCCCGCTGAGGCCACATCAAAGCAGGAGCCCAGAGAAGCCAGACGCTTCAGGATGCCCGGCGTGGGATTGGCCTTCATGGCGTAATAGATGCCCGCCCTGGGCATATGCTTCCGCATGAAGCGATAATTTTCCTCCACCTGATCCAGCGAAGCCACCAGAAACGGCGTTGGAATGCGCTCTGCCAATGCTTTCATCTCTTGTTCGGTCAGTCGAAACATAACACAACCCTTCCTTATCAGAAACATGTTTAACAAAAAATTCCCCCTTATCGTAACAGATAACCACCCCCTTGTAAATAAAAAATTCCCTGTTGTCTCTTCCCTGCAGACATCACTTGGCAAATTCCTCCCCAAGAAAATTTTCGCAATAAATATTGACGAGGGCATAAATAAATGATATACTTTTATTCGTTAGCGACACAGAAAGTCGCTGTCATGCCGGAATGGCGGAATTGGCAGACGCACCAGACTCAAAATCTGGCGTTGGCAACAACGTATCGGTTCAAGTCCGATTTCCGGCACCATTTGAAATCTAAGGCTTCGAGGGTTTTCCTCGGAGCTTTTTTTGTGCCCATTTTTCTGCGCCAGTTAGGGCGTGTTGATTAATTCACTCAGCCCATCTTCACGGGTCTAGACTGTCCCTGCGTCGTTGACAAATCCTCGACATAGCACCGCTATGCCTGCGGTTTGTCGCCTTGCAAT
>JAGBLH010000003.1 GCA_017635515.1 Selenomonas sp. | reverse complement strand
GTTGATTTTATTGTTGCCCTCAGTTTTGCCCGGCGGAATGACATTGTCTTTATTATAGATAATGCTGCCGCCCTGCTCGCCCATAAGGATGTTATTCAGCTTGAGATAAGCATCCGATTCGTTCGTGATGGTTACGGCGGGCGCCGCATTGGCATGGAGATTCCCCGTACCTGTCAAGTCATTGGCCTGCACATTGATATTGCCACCGCTGACAGCGATATCCGGGATTCCCACATAGTAAACCGGACGGCCGGTGTTGAGATATTGAACGACATTGCCGTTTTCATCCTTTTCTACCAGCCCCAGGCGCTTCATTTCGTCCTGTATTCTGCCACGCTCTGCGATATATGCCGCCATTTTCGCACTATCGCCATTATAGGCAGCAATCAGTTTATTAAGTTCCCTGAGCCGACCGCCTAACGTGTTGGCATAATCAAAAGTGCCCTTGGTAATGCCCTGCAATACCCGCTGATTGGTAACATTGTTATCTGCCGTAAAGTGCAGTCCACCAGCCACAGAGCCACTGATGGTCAGATTGATTGGCGCAGCCGTGCCGGCTATAAGCGAGCCGGTGACATTGACCGTGCTCTTTTTCATATCATCTGAGGTCTCTTCGGCAGTAACTGCATCAGAGGTCAGGAACTTCTTTTCGGTGCTGTTGCCGCCCTTGACCCAGTTAAACAGGCTTTCATCCTTGACCACCTCTTCCTTGCCCCCGCTGGCGATGACATTGATATCCCCGGTAGAGCGCACAATGCCGCTCACTTCCACCATTCCCTTGTCGGCGGTGATGCCATAATTAACACTGGGAATAGTAACAGGGATGGCCGTATGGTTATAAGTCCCGGCCTTGAGATCGGCGTTGAGATTCGAGAGAACGCCGCCCTCGTTAGCCCCCGCATACAAGCCCACCTTGCTGCCGCTTTCGATGGTACCCGCCACATTCACCTTGCTCGTGCGGTCCATGGTGATGATGTTGTCGGAAGTCATGACACCGGCGACCCCTCCCACGGTGGCCTCGGCATGGGAATTGAGCTTATGTTCGTCATAGGCGGAAAGGATAATATCCTCGGTGGTGGCCGCCTGTTCATTGCTGAGGAGCGCACCGCTCTTTACATCTACCAGATTGTTGACGGTGATATTATTATCCACCACGGTGTCCACCACACCTGCCGCTGCGCCACCTTTGGCAGACGCATGGTTCGTCAGGTCGTTATGGGAGGACGCCACATATTCCTGCAAGTTGTTCGTGGTAATCTTCGCGTTTTTGCCAATCGTGACAGTTCCGCTTTCCGTAACCTTTAGCAGGCTCCGCAGACGGTTGCCGGAAATGACGCCGCCGAAATGGTCTTTCAATGTATAGGCCTGCTCGTCCTTATCACCGTTAGCGTTGGTATCGTCATATGCTCCTGTAGCAACGGCACTAGAGGTGCCAATGTGAACCCGGTCGGCATTAATTACCGCGCCCTCTTCCACATCGGCTTTGAGGGTGGTATTGATGATGTTATCCACACTGGTGCCGCCCACGCCGATAACGCCGCCGTGCCCTTCGGTGGCCGTCAGGCGAGTCTCGTCCTTCTGGGCCGCTGCCAGCCACAGCTTGCCCGCGACATCCCAGTTGCCCCCCAGGGTGCTGTTTACGGTATTCGTGGATTTGTTGTCCACATGGGAGCCGATATAGCCCACGATGCTGCCGCCGCCCGCATCGGCCAGGGCCTTGCCCGTGTTCTCGCCATAGGTCTCCACTTGCAGACCGGCCAGCTTGTTCGTGACACCGTTTTTACCGGTAAGGGAGGTGGTCAGCGTCTGCGTACCGCTGATGTCTGCGCTGGAATTGCCCACCGCCACGCCGCCGACAGTAACATCGTATATATACGCCTTGCGGTCAACATAGGACTTATTCTCCAAAGTAAGGTTGGTATTTTCGCCAAAGATGCTGTTTGCCACATTGACTTTCGCGGTGGCGTTAGTGGTCAGAATGACCGCATCCGGAGCCACAGCGCCGACAGAGACATTATGCCCCTTCACATTGCCTTCCAGCGTGCGGCCATTGGCACTTCCCAGCCGGGAAGTAAACTCCACGTTCTGCGCGTTGAAGGTACTGCCCGCAACACTCACTTCCGCGCCCAGGTCCATAACCCCCTTGCCCCGCATCCGGCTGACACCGAGCAGGGCAACCGTGGTATTGCCTGCGCTGAGGTTCGCCGTGGTGTCATTAGCTGCCCCCAGATGGAAGGAATTGGCGCTATAGGTGCCGCCCGTGCCTGTGATTTTGGCCGTAGCCAGTCCCTTGACGTTATTATTCTCGTCCTTGCCGCCGTCCTCGATGGTGGCATGGTTCACCGACACGTTGCCACCGCCTACGCCCACGCCCTGAGTATGGGCGTTCAGCACATTGGCTCGATTGGCATCAATGGTGATGTTCCCATTGGCGGCAGAAATATTGTTGGTACCGGCAAGCGTTACGCCCACATTATTCTTATTTTCCACGCTGGCAAAGGTGGTGGCAACGCTGACAGCACCCACGCCCACATTGAGTATGTCGGCTTTGTGCTTGCTCTCGTCCAGGGCATTGACGGTGACATTTTCCGTGCCCTTGATGGTGCTGCCTGTGATATTAATATCCGTGGCTCCCTTGTTGACGATGCCTGCATAGCCTACACCTACGCCAATGCCCAATCCGCCGGCACCGGCCTTTACTTCAATTTCCGAGCCATTGCCTGCCTGTCCCTGATGGGCTTCGAGGGTGACATTCTTGCCCGTGATATTGGCATTATTAAGGGTTACATCCGTATCGTAGTTCGTATGGATGATGGCATCCGTGACACTGGCGGAAACGCCGCCGCCCACAGTGGCGTCCACATTCTTCTCAAAAATGTCGCTCTTCTCCGTAGCCGCCACATTGACATTACCCGCAGCCGTCAATGTCCCGCCTACCTCGGTATGGACGCCCTGCTTCCGGGTATCGGGCGTATCCGCTTTGTATGTTGGCGTGGAAAGACTCACGACCGTATTTCTTGCCGCACTGAGGTCGCTGTCCGAGGCGCTGAGGCCGAAGAATTTCGCACCGCTGACGCCGAGCGCACCCTTGGCGCCGTTCACGCTCTGAGTGCTCGTGCCTTTGCCGTCTGTGCCGTTCAGGTGAATGTTGATTTCGTCTTTGGTACCCTGATTGGTGCCCGTGCTCTGGCCATTTTCATTGGTGGTATTGCTGAGCTGGGCATCGGTGATGCCCTTGTTGATGGAGGTGACCGCCACATTGACACCCACGCCGATGCCGCCTACGGCCACACCGGTTACGCTGCTGTCAAATTTGCGCACTTCTTCCGCATTCACATTGATATTCTTCGCAGCATTGATAGAGCCACCTGACACATGGGTGCTGACACTGCTGTTGATGTTGTTCAGGGCAACGGAAACACCGACACCGCCAATACCGCCAGCGCCCACACCGCCTGTGTTGTCTGTCGTCAGCTTGTCCGTGGCATTTATCGCTACCTCTGCTGCCTCAAGATTGCTGCCTGACACCGTAGCTGAAGTTTCACTGGTGGTGGTGTTGATGCCCACATTGGCAGCCAGCCCCGCCCCCAGGCCAACCGCCAAGCTGGCGGTGACCAGAGTATTCTTCCAGTTATTCTCATTTTTCGCCAGGACAGAAATATCCTTCCCTGCCACGCTGCTCTTTGCTTTCAGGTCGCTGTTGTTCACTTCTGCCTTGATCGTGGAGGTATCATCCATAACGGACACACCTGCCCCTGCTGCCACAGCCGCATAGCCGCCAGCCAGGCTTGCACCTATGTTCTCAGCATGGCTGTTGCCAAGATGCTCAGCCTTGATTTCCGCCTTGCCATCAAAAACAGCATTTATCCTGTCCAAAGTTGCACTGATGGTGCTGTTGTACTTATGGCGCATGATGCTGTCGCCGGAAGCAATGCCCGCCGTGGCTGCTGCTCCTGCAGCCCCCGCAAAGGACAGCCCCGAAGAACCCTGCTTGGCTATCGCATCCACAGTCAGATTCTTCGCATACACATTTTTCTTATCAGTAAGGCTTGTGGAGGAAAGCTCCGCAGCTGTTGTCCGCTCCACGGTTTCCCAGTTCGCAGATACACCAACAGAAACCCCTGCCGTTGCCGCTGCTCCCACGGTGGGAGTGCCGGTGAAGGAGCCAATATTCGTATAGTCTACGGCATTTACATTCACATTGGAATATTTGTCGGCAGTATTGAGGTCAGCGTCCTTGATTTTGGCCGTAGTTCCCCCTGTGATGGTATTGAGGTTTACCGTACCTGCCAAATCGACACCCACACTGCCGGAAGCCGCTACACCGCCGGAAGCCAGCTGGGAAATGAGCGTATGGGTGGCGGAGCTGTCCACCACGATGCCAGTCTTGCTTTCCTCTGTACGGCTTTCGCTGAGTTTTGTCCTGTCCGTTGTGAGATCCAGATTTTCCGTGGTAAAGAGTTTGTCATCCTGCGGACGGGTAACCTTAATAAACCCGGTATCGGTGGCTTTTAAAAAGCCCCCCTGCACCAGTGCATTGGTATTGCCTGTAATCTTGTTGATGGAAACAGCTGCCCCGAGTCCTACCTTGGTGTTGGCACCAATGGCAAAGCCCCCGGCGAAGTTGTAAAGGCGGTCATCACTCTGGGCCACCACGCCTACGCTGCTGTTCGAGGTGAGGTTCTGATTCTTGATGATGGCATCCACATTGTTGCCAATGTAGTTGTAGCTGCCGGAACCGGCAAAGGCCACCTGGCCATTTACGCCTACCAGCCCCCCTACGCCAACGGAATGGATATCGCCATCACCTGCGGCCCGCACCTGCGTAAGGCCGGCATTGACCGTAGTGGTGCCGCTATCCGTGGCCATTTCCGCCTTGGTATCCTGATTCATGCGGTTGATGGCAACGCCTGCAGCTCCCTTCACCTGCGTACCTATGTCAACACTTCCCCCGACACCCACGGTGTTGATCTTGCTCTTGGTGTCAGCCGTAACATCGATGGTTGGATGAGCGTTGGCGTTCGACGCATTGATATTCGTATTGTTCAGAGCAGCCTTGCTGTCCTTGTAGATATCCAATACAGCAGCGCCCCCTTGAAGGTTGAACCAATTTTGGCCCCAGTCCACACCAAAGCCAGCCCCCACGGTGATAATCCGGGACTTCTCCAGTTCATTTTGGTCATTCTTCTTGCTGTCCTTGGTGGAGACTTCAATCGTGCCATTATCTATGGTAGTGATATCGGCATGGTTGATTTCTGCCCGCAGTTTCTCCTTGTCCTTATCGGAGCCAACGGAAGTGTATGCCACAGCACCGCCGACACCCACTTTCTTGCCGCCGATAGATACGGCACCTGCTACAGTGGTCTTTTTCGACAGTTCCTCAGCCGTAACAGAAAGTTCCTTTAAATTCTCCAGTTTTGTATTTCCGTTTGTGGTCTTGCCGTCAATGACACTCTCTGTGTTGTTCACCCCACGATTGATGGCCACGGTTCCCACTGCACCGGCAAAAGACTGGCTGAAACTCACATCTACGCCGCCAGCCACCGCCAAAGCCTTGCTCTGGTTGGTGGTTGCCAGTTTGACGGAGTTATCCGTACCGTTTGCGTCCAAAGTAACGGTGTTCCCAGTAAGATATGTTCCGGTGGTGTTGTTGAGAGAATTGTATGCCAAAGACAGCCCCATAGCCATGCCCTTACCGCCAGCCACTTCGCCGGCGATATTGATTATGGATGAGGTATTCTGAGCCTGCTGGCTGATATTTTTGCCCGTGATGGTATTGTTGGCAAAAGTGACCTTGGTATCATTCTTGAGGTCATTCCAACTGCCGGAACCGGCTCCGTTGAAGGTCTTGCCGCCAATGGCCACACCTGCGCCAACGGAAACAATCGTAGAGTCGCTGGCTGCCTCGCCGTTCACATTATCTGCCGTGATGGTGGAGCCTTTGATATCCGCAGCGATATCGTTCTTCACATAGTTGTAAGCAATACCTGCACCGGCAGCCACATCACTGCTCAGACCACCTGCCATAGCGGCAGTAATGGTAAGGCTATGATTTTTGCCCAATTCATCCTTGGCCGCGCTCTCGTCTTGCGCGGCCTCATCCGCAATCTTGCCTTCGTCAGTATTTTTTACATCATCATCCAAAGCAGATTGCTCGTCACCATTCTGCAGATAGACTTTCCCCGTAGTATCAATGCCTTTTTCTTCCAGGGTGTCCTTATTCTTTTTATCCGCGTCCACTGCGTCTTTCAGCAAGGATTTGGTCTGCGTATCCAGTTTGCCGTTGTCCTCTATTTGCTGTTTTTCATTCGTACGTTCCGTATCTGTCTTTTGTACAGGGATTTCACCGGCCTTAACATTTACTGAGCTGCCCGTATCGCCCTTTACAGTTGCCCCGGAAATATAGGCACTGGTAGTGTTCTTCACACTGCCATAAGCAAAAGCGCCGTTGAAACCATAGCCGCTCTTGCTGCCTGCTGCCGCGCCATTGATCTGCGTAGTCCCCTTCTGAGCCTCTACATTAACCGACTGGAATTTATCCTGATAGCTGCCACCGACGATGCCGCTGGACAGGTTGTTTTCCAGATTGCTGATGGCCACAGCGCCGCCCACCCCCACATTGGTGCCTTCACCGCTGGACAAATTGGCCGCAAGCCCCCCTGCAATCTGGAAATCTGTGCCGGTAGCCTTGTTGGCAATAGTGCCGCCCGTCGCGCCTGTCACGGTGTTGTTCAGCAGCAGGGCATGGATATCCTGTTTGGCTTTGTTGTAGTACACCACACCTGCACCGGCCACATTGGTGCCAGAGCCCTTGGCGACGCTGACTCCCATGCCTGCCGCCACTTCGATGCCAAGCTTGGAAGCGGAATTTGAGACAGACCGCACCTGCTTCAGGGTGGAATTGCGCAAAATGGAATCCACATCACGATTGGAGCTGTTCATGGCGAAGGTGCCGCCAATGGCCACCTTGGCCTGGGAACTGCCCTTATTAAGAGAGTGCTTGATATCTGTGCCCCCCAGGGTGATGGAGCCGAGGAAATCCGTAGCGGAAAGGGCAACGGACTCCACCGATACATTCTGCACTGTCACATTATCAAGCAAAGCATCCGTCCTGCCGCCCAGGAAAGTAAGGGCAGCACTGCCTTCGATGCCAATGGAAGCACCGGCGCTTTGGCCGCCAGCAGGAGGAGCCGCATCATTGTCCTGCAGCTTTTCGTCCGGGTTGGCAACCTTGCCGGCTTCCTGTCCCGCACTCGAAGCGTTATGCTTCGGATTGGTTTTACCCGATACAGGGGGCGCGGCGCTCTCATTTTGCGCTTCTACATTATCCTCTTCCATATCTTGGGTATTCTTCTTGGCCTCTCCTGCCCCCTCATCACCCTTCTTGGACCACTTGGTCCACTTCTCAGAATCCTGATTTTCATTTCCACCCTCATCCGCTGCACCGGAGGTTGAGGCCTTGGCCTTGGCATCATTCTTGAGCATACCTGTGGTGATGGCCGAAATGGTCAGACTGCCCGTGGTGATGCTGCCCTTGACATTGCCAGTAGTGGAATTCCCTAATTTGCCAGTCAGTGTATCCCCGGCAATTCTTCTTGCCAGATCTGCATCCTGATAGATTTTCTGGGCAGCCTTTTCTGCATCCGTAGTGCTGCCAGAGGGCGCGCTAATCCCATTGCCAATATCGCCCACCATGGCGATGCTGTTCACATCATAGTTGACAATGCCCACGCCGATGCCAAAAGCCTTGGAACCTGCAGTTCCTGACGTTTCACTGCGGGCAGAGTTATCCACATTTGTTGCGTTGATAGCGGTGATAATAGCCGCCCCTGGAGCATTGACCTTGGTTTCATCATCCAGCGACACGACACTGTTGCTATCCCCATAGGAAAGGGCCACCATTCCGGAAACGCCTATGGAATCTCCCTTCCCGGCATTTTTGACTTCGTTCTTCGCATCAAGAGAATTATTCGCCGTAGTGCTTACAGTTGCCCCGGTGAGTTCAACACCTTTACCGGTCATAATCAGGCTGTTGCTGCTGATGTTCTGCAGACCGACCGTAGCACCTACGCCTACTTTACTGTTTTCCTCGGTGGCACCATAAGTTCCCTGGGCATTGGCAGCAGCATCAGCAGACAGCGTTACCGCAGTACCTTCGACCTTGCTCTGCTGACCTAAAAGAACAATGGCATTATTCTTCAAGGTGTTGATGCCCACGGAGCCATCCAGCACTACTGTAGCAGGTTTTTCCTCGTCTGCCTTGCCCTCACTGCTAACCGCATAAGACAGGACACTGGTCGTATCCTTGCTATCTTTCTGGTATTTGCCCATGCCTGCCTTGGCGTCAAGAGATACGGCACCGCCCTTGATTTGGGCAGACTTCCCCCCATCGCTGTCCAGCAAGATTTTTGCATTGTTCTTCACATTGCTGACTAATACAGCAGCGCCGACCTCTACTTTGGCAGAGTTCGCCTGGTCATTCTTCACCGTGAACTGCAGACTATCTTCCTTCGTTTCGGAGGCGGCCATTATAGCATTGGCATTCACCTTGACAGAGCCGTCCACTGCCTCTGCCGCGTTATCAGGTTTGGCAGCTGTAATGACAGCATTCTTCCCCATGGTGACACTAGCATCATTCTGCGTAGAGAATATGCCCACGCTGGCACCGAGACCAAAAGCAGATGTTTTTGCTGAATTGCCGCCGCCCTCATTGGTGCCTTCCACCTTGTCCTTAACATCCTTGACACCGCCCTTGCCATCCTGGCCCGCGGCATCCTTGGTCTTCTCATCATTAGCATCTGCAGAAGCATCTTTGATGACTTTGGTGGGATCAGCAGACTTCTGCTCGCTCTTTATCTCATCCTCGGATTTTTGCTTGTTTTTCTCCGCATTGGCAGCGCTATTGTCCTCGCTCTTCTGCTCCTCAGTTGCCTCTGCGGTTTCCTTGCCACTGACACTTCCAGACGCAGGCTTAACCGTATTGTCCACCGTCAACTTCAGCCCGGTGACCTTGTTCTCCGCCTTGATATCCATGGCTCCCGCCGTGATGGAGCCATTGATGGCCACATCGGCGCTGCTGTCATAGTTGGCCATGCCCACATTGGAAACCACATAGCTGGTATTTCCCACGGAGCCCACATTGATGTCGATGTCACTATTCGTGACAGCTTCCACGGACACCTTGCCATTTGACGCAGTCAGAGCCGCCGCATCTGCCGGGCCATTCACTGTCACCTTGGACTTGGTGTCACCAGTCAGGACTGCTACCCCCACCGCTACTGCATCAGCGGCACCGCCGCTGCCGGTAGCGGCCAGAGAGGCCTTCGTGTCTGCATTGGCGGCAATTTTGATGCCGCTGCCATTTGTGTCTGCTCCCGTAGCTGTCAACTTGCCGTCAATGACCACATCTGCCGTGTTGTAGACACGGGAAACCGCCACGGCTGCTACAGCCTTGGAGCCGTCCACCGTATTGCCCTCGCTATCCTTCTTGCCAGTTCCCGCAGGCACGGCAATAGACTGCTTGAGCTCCACCTTGGAGGTGGCGGCAATATCTATATTCCTGCCCGCAATGGTGCTTTTTGCCCCGATGTTGACAGATGCTTTATTCTTCTTATTCGCATAGTTGACGAAGAGGTATTTGTTCGCTCCGGCTTCTTGGCCCGCCAGCTTGTCTACCAGCCCGTTGTCATCCCCAAGGACAATACCCTTCAAGGTGTCTGTCAGGGTCATCGGTGTGCTGTCTTCATAAGTGCTGGTGCTCTCTGCCGTGAGCTTCACGGCTCCATCGCTGCTGGTGATGGACACACCTTTGGCTGCTGCATCCTGGCCGACATTGATGGCAGCGGAAAGATCCGTGGAGCGGTCTTTCCAGCGAATCGGATTGGCAGTCTGGTTATTACCCTCAGTATTGGTGTCCTTGACATCAGACTCCTGCTTAGCCGTCAGGATGATATCTCCGCCTGTTCCTTCCACCACAGAAAGCTCTGTCAAGCCAGCTTCCTGGATATTCACTAACTGGGTAAAATCCAGACTCTTCGTGCTCTGAAGCACAGCGCCGTCTTTGATGTTGATGACGCCCGCCCCAAGCATGATACCGCTATGGGTGTTGATCTGCCCGCTGATGTCAATGCTCTTGTCGTTGGCATAGGAGCCATCCCTGAGCTTCTCGATGGCAGCCAGAGAGATATCCACATTGGGATTGGCAGAGTTATACAATTTATCGAAATCCGTTTTAGCCGGTACAATGCCCGTGAACTGCCCGGCATTGATGACGCCGGTTGCACCCACGGCAATGCCATTGGGGCTCAGAAACATGAGATGGCCGTCAATGGCATTGTTCCTCACAGCATTGACAATGCCATCGATACTGATTTTTTCATTTACAAGATTGGCCAGGATGGAAGCCATAGCAGAGCCATCACCGAATTTTAGATTAGCAATCTGGCCCGAATCCAGGACAAACTTCTCGAAACGATTGTAAGCAAAATCGCCATTTATCTTTTCCGGTGCTATGTCATAGACATTATTATTCTGTACAATTGCCGGTGCATTTACACCGTCCTTGCGAACAATCTCAGCCTCGGCCACACCAAAGGGAGCCAGCATCCCTGCCGCCATAGCCAAAGAAGCAAAAACCAGATGTGGTTTCATCTGCCTGATCTTTTTATCGTTGCGCTTTTTGATATGATATCCGTATGCCATGGTGATCACCATTCCTTTACTTTCCAGCTACCCATATCGCTATCCATGCATCATCAGGGCAGCTGAGGCTCCAGGCCCGGCTCAGAAGGTAGCCGACAAGCTGAAGTCCACTCTGGCGCCGCTCAGATGATTATCGTAAAAATCCTTTTTGAAGGGACATCCCACGGTAAGAGTGCTGTACAAATGCTTGTACCTCACCTCAAGACCTGCTCCCGCACTCATCAGTGTCCTATGCTCAGGAGCCGTATCCCCACCTACAGTCCCCCAGTCAAAGAAGGGGAAAATAGAAAAATGCTTCGCCTTGTCCAGGGGGATGTGATACTCAATCCCTGCCGCCAGGCCTCTATCGCCGCCTATAAAGCCTTCTTCATAGCCACGGACGCTATTGACGCCGCCGATGAAGAAGCGGTCAGAGGAAGCCAGATAGTCACTTGACCCCCACTGCCCATCCAGACGGGCCTGCCAGAACTGCCCGCTCTTGTAGCGCTTCTGCCAGAAGGAACTGAGGCGGTACAACTTGGCTGTATCTGAAATGCCATCAATGTCGCTGCGCTTGGCCAGGACAAAGGAATGCTTGTGGTAGAGCACCGTAGAATTCCCATAATGGGTGAAGGATACATAGGGGATTATCCGCTGTATCTTGTCATTCACCCAGGGCACCACCAGATTTGTCCCATGTCCCAGCTCGGTTTTCGCCGTCTGGCGGATATACTGGAGGCCTGCTTCATGGCGTGAATGCGCCGTTATGTGAAAAGGCACGCGCCAGGTCAGGGAATAGGAAGTGGACTTGCCCTCCACTCCCAGGGGCTTCAGCTCCCCGCTGGTTACTTTCGTCGTGTTGGAGGAATAATTCAGGTCCAGCCGCATGCCCCTTTTGGAAAGAGGGAAGCTGTAGCCAAAGGCCCAGGCTTTGGTACCCTGGCTGCGGATGAAGCTGGCCCGCAGGGCATCACGATGGCCTGTCAGGCTTCTCATGTTGTAGAAAAGGCCTTCCCGCCAGCGCCCGCTGGTTTCGTAACCATCATTATCCACATAGAGGGTCACAGACTGATTCTTGGGCTCAAAGGCCATGATTTCATAGTCAGTGGTACCCTCCTTGGTGCCGGGCTTCATCACTACCCGAAGCTGCATATCATTGGTGCCGTGGAACCAGCGCAGATCGCGGTTCAGCTTGTCAACATTGGCAATCTCCCCGGGCTTCAGCCCCAAGCGGCCCGTGATGTAGCTTTCTTTGGTATGACGATTCCCCGTGACGGTGACCTCCCCCGTCTTGCCCTCGATAAGGCTAATCTCCACCACGCCTTCGTGGATGCGCTGGGGGGGCAGCACTGCCCCGCAAGTCATATATCCCTTCTCCCGATAGAGATCCGTGATTTTCCCTGCCATCTCCTGCAGGTCTTTTACCGTGACCTGACGGCCAATATAGGCACTGGTGACAGCAGCTATCTCCTCCTGGGACAAAATCTCCGAAGAACCGCAGTTCACCTGCTTCAGCTCAAAACTGGTTTCTATTCCAGCTTCTTCTGCAGAAGCCTTCTCCCCCTGCTCAACTTTGCTCTGCCTGGCGGCCTCGTCTTCCGCGATTTGTTCCATCACCTGTTCCCGCTCCATATCCCTGCGGGCTCTTTCCATCTGGGCACCGGCATCCATGCCTCCCTCAGTTGCCACAGCAAGAGCTGTATTGCCTCCAGCCAGCATTCCCATGAGGAGCGCTGCACAAAACGAATTGACTTTTCTCATTATCTATTCCATCTCTCAATCTATGATTTCCATTATCTCATGATTCTATCTGTCTATATTATCGTCTAAAATTGCCAATTAATTAATAGTTAAATAATGAGGCTTCTTTATTCGACAAATTTTTATTTTATCCTGCTTTTCTGTCCTTCTTTCTAAAAGAAAGCGCTGTCACACAAAGCCTTTGCCTTATGTGACAGCCTCTTGAAGATATCAATCACCTATTTCCTGAGCCAGCCTTTCTGCCAGCAGGGTGTAGCGCCGCTTGGTGCGGTCATTTCCCACCGCCGTATTGAGCGCCGCCTGGCTGCCCAGGAGGATTACCCGCTGCTTGGCCCGGGTCACCGCCGTGTAGAGGAGATTCCTCTGCAGCATGATGTAGTGGTTTTCTGTCAGGGGCAGGATGATGATGGGATATTCGCTGCCCTGGCTCTTGTGGACGCTCATGGCATAGGCCAGCTGAAACTCTATGAGCTCGCTTTTCTCATGGTCCACGATGAAATCATCCGCAAACTTCACGCTGGCTTTCTCCGGCTCCATCTGCACGATGAAGCAGATGTACTATTGTAGCCCTTCCACAGGACGGAAACCTAAACTACCATGTGGATGAAGATCAAGATGAGCTGACCAGCGTCATGGGACTTTCTCGGCGATACTGGTTCCCTTGCGTTTCAAGGGAACTCTTCCTATTTTAGGATTACCTCGGCTGGCAATCACTTACGAGTTTTTTTTGCTTTCCCAACTATCAATTCCTTGGATACCTGATAATAAACCAATAGCGTAAAAATAACTGTGCCACCAATGATATTTCCCAAACCGCAAGGAAGCAGAAAACGGAAAAAGTAATCGAAAAAATCTGCGTCATTTGCGATGACTTCAAAAGCCATTTCGCACGACCCTACCACTACATGAGCAAAATCTCCCAGTGCGATAAAATAGACTAGAAACATAATCATTACAAATCTGAAATATTTCGTCTGAGGAGAAATCCAAACTATAGCGGCAATTAGAATTCCTGCCGGAATACCACGCAAAATATTTTCGAGAGGGCCTAAATGCATCACATTCACGGCTACCTCATGCATCGCTGCTTCAATTTCGGGAGAAAGCGTATATGGGCTGGAGTAAAAAACAGCCGCAATAGCCGTACCTATGATGTTAAACAGAAAAACCGTGGCCCACAATCGAACTACTTCACAAAAGCGCGTCCACGACCATTCGCTCAAAAGGGGTATGATAGTCGTGATAGGATTTTCGGTGAACAGCTGCATACGTCCAAGAATGACAATAATGAAGCCCACAGTATAGCCTAGACAAGACACCAATGGCTCCATCGGTGAGTCCCCCATATGCATATGGAATATGGAGCGAAACAAAAAAGAAAAGGAAACCAGAATGCCAGCTGCCAGCCCTGAAAAAACCAATGCCTGAAAAGGACGCTTCAGTTCAGCTTCCCCTTCTTCCCGAATGATATTGAAGATCAAGCGTGGTGGCAACGGTGCGTGTTCGTGCAGCACCAAGCGTTCATTTTTGGGTAATTCACTAACAAAGTCTTTATTTTCCATATCTAATCATTTTCTCCCTTAATATGAGTCATCTGCACCCTGGGTAGATGAGCAGATGACTGTATAGACTTGAAAAAGCCATCCCGTTTCCTTTAAACTGTTGTTTTGCACAACGAACACAGAAAGAAGGAAACGCAATGGCTTCACCTCTTAGTATACT
>JAGBLH010000252.1 GCA_017635515.1 Selenomonas sp. | reverse complement strand
GAGGCCATAGTCCGCGCATTGGGGCTGGAAAATAATGAGCCGCTGCAGGAAATGCCGGATGAAGAGACATTCCCAGTTCTTTGGCAAAGGCGGAAGCTCTCCTGGCCAGGCACGGAATGAAGGCAGAAAAGGTCAATCTGGGAGAGGTCATGCCTAATCTCAATATTTATCGGCAGTTCACGTCAGCACAGGTACAGAGATTCAAGGGGAGCATGCAGGATTGCCACTATTGGATCATGACCTAGGATTAGATAGGTTATTGGGCTATAGTTTGTGCTAAGAGAATATATGGAAGAAGGAAAAGGGAATGGGCAAATTTTGTACTAATTGTGGTGACCCTCTAAAAGAAGGGGCGAAGTTTTGTGGGAACTGCGGGACGGCGGTGGAACAGGCTCTCCAGCGTCCTGAGACTGCTGCCATACGGACTGAGACTGTTTCCAGGAGGCCGTACAGGCCGACGGAGCCGCGGAAGCTGCAGAGTGAGATGCGCAGGGAGGCTCCTGTGCAGGCAAGGCAGAGCAGCGGTGGGGGATTCTGGCATTTCCTGGCGGGGACAGCTATGGGAGGCTTCCTGGGGAATTTGTTTGGCAGCTCGGCTTCGGCTCAGGCGGCAACGGTGGTGAATCACAATGAGACTATCATCAACGAGCATGACGATGAGGAAGAGTGGGTGGATGACAGCGTAGGAGAACGCCTTGACGATGAGGATTGGTCTGAGGATGCAGGCTATGACGGTCAGGATGATTATGAGGATGACTGCGCCGATGATGATGAACGCTACTATGACGATGTTGATGATAGTTATGATGACAGTTACGATGATGGGTATGATGGAGGGAATTCCGATAGCTTCTTTGATGATTTCGGCGGCGGGGATGACTTTGATGGCGGTGACTCTTTCTGAGCCAGGGAAAGTCTTGGCGCAAGCAGGATAATGTCATGGACATGAGCATGGATGTCGCTTATGCTTGAACAGTTGCTGAAATCAGGGGCGATGAGAGGATATGGAGTGAGGGGCTGAGGATGAAGATATATTTTGCAGGTTCCATTCGAGGTGGCAGAAAAGATGCGGAACTCTATCGCAGAGTTATATCTGCACTGAAGGAAAAGCATCAGGTGCTTACCGAGCATGTAGGGGATTTAAGCCTTTCTACAGTTGAAGACAAAGGAGATAAGGCAATCTACGAACAAGATACCACCTTGCTTAGGGAGTGCGATGTGGTAGTAGCAGAATGCCCCCAGGTGTCGTTGGGGGTTGGCTACGAGCTGGCTTACGCTGAAGCTCACAATAAGGAAGTACATATTTTTTACCGGCCTAAGGAGATTCAGCTTTCTGCTATGCTTGCTGGAAATGAAGGATTTCACATACACAGATATGAAAATGCAGCTGAGATATTGGCTCAGGTAAGGGAAATGTGGAATTAAAAGCTGCAGTAGCCGAGCGTGTGGCAATAGGCATCAGCAAAGGATTTACAGACAGTAGGAGGAATAGCCATGAATGAGGTAATAAGGGCATTGAGAGAACGTCGCAGCATACGGAAGTTCAAGCCGGACATGGTTCCCAAGGATAAGATTGAAGCCATTTTGGAAACCGGTCTTTATGCTGCCAGTGGCAGGGGGCAGCAGAAGCCCATTGTTATAGCTGTGACTGACAAGGCTTTGCGGGACGAGCTGTCCAAAGTGAACTGCGAGATTGGCGGTTGGGATCCAGCCTTTGATCCTTTCTATGGTGCCCCGGTGGTGCTTATCGTGCTGGCTCCTAAAGACTGGCCCACCTATCTCTATGATGGCAGCTTGCTGATGGGCCAGCTGATGCAGGCGGCGTATGCGGAAGGATTGGGCAGCTGCTGGATTCATCGCGCCAAGGAAGAATTTGAGATGGAAATTGGCAGGGAGATATTGAAGAAACTTGGCATAGAAGGGGATTATGAAGGCATCGGTCACTGTGTCATTGGCTACCCTGATGAAGTGCCAGAGGTTGCACCCAGAAAAGATGGACGTATCTTCTGGCTGGCGGAAGAGAAGTGAGGATGTTAATTATTAACATCCGGGAAGAGGCCTGGAGGAACTTGCATGAAGTACAAAAAAGTGGTTGAGGCAAGGTTCCTGACTCGTCCCAATCGCTTTGTGGCCCAGGTGGATATTGCAGGACAGGTAGAGACTGTCCACGTGAAGAACACGGGCAGGTGCAAGGAACTGCTGCTGCCGGATGTGCCTGTAATTCTGGCAGAGGCAGATAATCCCAATCGCAAGACCAGATATGATCTAATAGCAGTGGAGAAGGCGGGGCTGGGGCTTATCAACCTTGACAGCCAGGCCCCCAACAAGGTCATGGGGGAGTGGCTGGCTGGAAGAGGCTAT
>JAGBLH010000251.1 GCA_017635515.1 Selenomonas sp. | reverse complement strand
TGACACGGAGAATCCCGAGGTGCGTAAGTGGGGCGAGCCGAGGAAGTTTGACTTTGAACCCAAGGCGCATTGGGATATCGGCACGGAACTGGATATCCTCGATGCTGACCGCGCTGCCAAGGTGGCAGGTGCCCGCTTCATGTTCTACAAGGGGCTGGGTGCCCGTCTGGAGCGTGCCTGCATTGCCTTCATGATGGATATGCACGCCGACAAGCATGGCTATACGGAAATGCTGGCTCCCTATATAGCCAACAAGGACAGCATGATCGGCACCGGTCAGCTGCCTAAGTTTGCCGAGGATATGTTCAAGCTGGAAGGCCTTGACTACTACCTCGTGCCCACCGGCGAGGTGCCCATGACCAACTACCATCGCGATGAGATTCTCGATGGCAGCAAGCTGCCCGAGCGTTACAGCTGCTACACCGCCTGCTTCCGCGCCGAAGCCGGCAGTGCTGGCCGCGATACCCGTGGCCTCATCCGCCAGCATCAGTTCAACAAGGTGGAGATGATAAAGTTCACCAAGCCCGAGGAGAGTTGGGAGGAACTGGAGACCATGGTGGAGGCTGCCGAGGATATCCTGAAGGCTCTGGAACTGCCGTACCATGTGGTGATGCTCTGCACCGGCGATATGAGCTTCACCTCTGCCAAGACCTATGACCTGGAGGTGTGGTTCCCCAGCCAGGGCAAGTATCGTGAGATTTCTTCCTGCTCCAACTGCCTTGACTATCAGGCGCGTCGTGCCAACATCAAGTTCCGCAGGGATACCAAGTCCAAGCCCGAGTTCGTCCACACCCTGAACGGCTCCGGCCTGGCTGTGGGCCGCACCGTGGCTGCCATCCTGGAGAACTACCAGCAGGAGGACGGCTCCGTGGTGATCCCGAAGGCGCTGGTGCCCTATATGGGCGGTGTAGAGGTCATCAAGCCCGCAGAGTAAATAGGAAAATACGGGGGACGCTTTCAAGCGTCCCTTTTGGTGCTATAGGGGCTTGCCAGCGAAGCAATAGTTGGAGCGGCAACGCTGAAGCTGGAATAGAGTTGATTTGGGAAGGAGACATAGATGGCCAAGAAAGTTTATGCGGTGAAAGTGGGCAGGCAGACGGGACTCTTCAATACCTGGGCGGAGTGCGAGGCACAGGTGAAGGGCTTTATGGGGGCGAAGTTCAAGGGCTTTATGACGGCACAGGAGGCCATGAGCTGGCTGGCAGGGGACGAAACTCCCAAGGGGCAGGGGGAAATGTTCCTCTTCAGTCCGGGACAGCAGCCCCTGGCGAAGCCCGGAGAAGATAAACCTGCCGTTTTTGCAGGGGAGGCCGACTATATCATCTATACAGATGGCTCCTGCCTGCGCAATCCCGACGGACCCGGAGGGTGGGCGGCGGTGCTGACCCATCAGGCTACGGGGGCAGTCAGGGAAATGTCCGGGGGCGACCCATCTACCACCAACAACCGCATGGAACTGACGGCGGCTCTCATGGCACTGTCTGCTGTGCCGGTTGGGGCGCGCGTTGCCCTTTACACCGACAGCCAGTACATGAAGAATGGTTTCACCAAGCACTGGCTGGATGGCTGGAAGAAAAAGGGCTGGATAACCTCCAAGGGCACGCCGGTGCTCAACAAGGAACTGTGGATGGCTCTGGATGAGGTCTTCAGGGCCAGGTCGGTTGAATTCCACTGGGTCAAGGGCCACGTGGGCGTGGAAGCCAATGAGCGCTGCGACTGGCTGGCCAAGGCTGAAGCTATGAAATTTATGTAAGACATGAATAGTAAATAAGACTTTACTATTGAAACTGAAATTGCTAAAATCGAAGGGTGAGTATGTAGAGGGAGGCAAGGCATGGCAACGAAAATATTTGAGGCAGTGGGTGCCTTCATCATCAAGCGCTGTGCCGAGCTGGGCACCATGGTGCTCCTCTATGTGAATATTTTGCGGCAGCTGAAGGGGAAAATCCGCTGGCGCTCCATTATCTTCCAGATGTCGCATTTGGGGGTTGATTCCCTGACTATTGTGAGCCTGACCCTGCTTTTTACCGGGGTGGTCATCACCCTGCAGACGGCGGCGAAGTTCATCGAGTTCGGCGCCCAGAGTACCATCGGCGGCGTGGTGGCCATGGCCATCGGCCGCGAGCTTGGCCCTGTGCTGGTAGGGGTGGTCTGCGCAGGCCGGGTGGGGGCCGCCATCACGGCGGAGATTGCCACCATGAAGGTCACGGAGCAGATCGATGCCTTGCGGGTCATGGCGGTGAGCCCTGAGGGCTACCTGATCCTGCCCCGCATGCTTGCCTGCATGGTGGT
Organism: Selenomonas sp.; assembly: GCA_017635515.1. GTDB lineage: Bacteria > Bacillota > Negativicutes > Selenomonadales > Selenomonadaceae > Selenomonas_B. The sequence goes on along the minus strand of JAGBLH010000251.1, from coordinate 9,464 downwards.
GGTGCCTATCCTCACGGTCTTCGGCGACATCATCGGGGTGGCAGGAGGCTGGGCCACGGCAGTCTATTATTCCGGCATCAGTTCCTACACCTTCATGAATGGCATCCACACCTTCGTGGAGGTCTTTGACCTCACGGGAGGTATGGTGAAGGCCGTGTTCTTCGGCAATGTCATTGCGGTGCTGGGCTGCTACTACGGCCTCACCTGTCCCGAGGGGGCAGAGGGGGTGGGCAAGGCCACTACCCGCACGGTGGTGACCTCCATCATCGTCATCTTCATGCTCAATGCTGTGCTGACTTTCATTTTGTTTTAGTGGATGTAAGTTGTTATGATAGAATTAGTTGATGTCTGTAAGTCTTTTGACAAGAGCGAAGCCCTGAAGCATATCAACCTTTCCATCAAAGAGGGGGAGACTCTCGCTATCATTGGCGGCTCAGGCTCTGGCAAGAGCACCCTGCTGAGGCTGCTCATCGGCCTTATCCGCCCCACCTCCGGCCAGATCTTGGTGCGGGGGCGGGACGTGGCCAGTCTCAGCGAAGAGGAGTGGGATAAGCTCCGCTTGCGCATGGGCATGGTCTTCCAATATTCGGCCCTCTTTGATTCTATGACCGTGGGAGACAATGTAGCCTTTGGCCTCAGGGAACACACTGATAAGAGCGAAGCGGAAATAAGCCGCATTGTGCAGGAAAAGCTGGCCTTGGTGGGGCTGGAAGGCGTGGAGCAGATGATGCCCAACGAGCTCTCCGGCGGCATGAAGAAGCGGGTGGGGCTGGCCAGGGCCATTGCCTGTGAGCCTTCGGTAATCTTCTATGATGAGCCAAGTTCCGGGCTTGACCCCATCATGACCGCCCGCATAGATGAACTCATAGTGAATACCCAGAGAAAACTGGGCGTGACTTCGGTGGTGGTTACCCACGATATGGCCAGTGCCTGCCGCATAGCGGACCGCATCGCCATGATTTACGAAGGGGAGCTTATCGCCGTGGATACGGTGGAGAAATTCAAGCAGATAAATGATGACAGGGTGCAGGCGTTCTTCAGGACGCTGAGCATCGCAGAGAAGGAGGGAGCAGCATGAGTACAGAGGCCAAGGTCGGGGCTTTTACCCTGGCAGGGCTGGCACTTCTGGTATCGGCAGTGCTGCTCCTTTCGGGAGTGAGCCTGGGGGGCAGCAAGGGGTATGCCCTTTACGCTGGCTTCCGCCAGGTGGTGGGCATTGAGCCACAGTCCACGGTGCGTCTCTCCGGCGTGCCCGTGGGTGCTGTGCGGAAAGTTGTCAATGATGGTGGCGGTGTCACGGTGACCATGGATATCAAGGGGGATGTGAAGATTCCCCGGGGCTCACGGGTCACCATCGGCTCGGCGGGTGTCATGGGGGAGAAGTTCATCAATATCCTGCCTGCCGGGGCTGAGAATGGCTATGTCGCTGATGGAGACTATCTCATCGGGGAAGATGAGAAGGGCATGGACACTCTGATGGAGGGGATAGACAAGACCCTGGGTCAGGTGCAGGAGCTTTTGGGCTCGGTCAATGATGTCCTGGGCAACAAGGACTTGCAGCGCTCCCTGGTGCAGAGCATGGTGAATATCCAGGATGTGACCAAGCGCCTTGACCGCACCATGGCGGTGCTGGAAAATCTGGCCGTGAGCAATCAGGGGCAGGTCACCTCGATCCTCACCCAGCTGAACTCTGCTACGGCGGGCATGGATCGTACCATGCAGAGCGTGGAAGCCATGATGAAGAATCTCGAGACCGTGGGAGCGGATCCTCAGACGGCAGAGAATCTGAGGCAGACCCTCAGCAATATAACGGACGCTTCAGCCCGGGTAGTGCGCATCACTCAGGGATTGGAGAATGTGATAGCCGATGAAAAGACCCAGGAAGACCTCAAGGCCACCATCCACAATGCACGGAAGCTCACGGAGCGGGCTGATGGCATGATGAAGAAGGTCAGTGAAATCGAGGTCAAGCCTCAGGCTGATCTGCTCTACAGTGGCGGTGGCCATGACTGGAAGACCGACCTGAACGTGGATGTGGGCACTAAGAACGGCCCCTATCTGCGCCTGGGCGTGGATGATATCGGGGCTGAGAATGACCTCAATGCCCAGATAGGCAAGAAGTTCTCTGAGGGACGCTTCGGCCTGCGGGGCGGCGTGGTGAATGGCAAGGCAGGAGTTGGCCTGGACGTCTATGGCGGCAAGCGCTTCCAGATGTCCGTGGAGGGCTATGACCCCAATGATATGCAGCTGAGGCTGGATGCTTCTTACGATATCACCGGGCACGGCACCGCTTTGGCAGCTCAGTGGGACCATGTCAATGACAGCAGCAGGCGGCGTGCCTATTTCGGCATCAGGCAGAGTTTTTGAAGCTCTTTCCCTAGATAATCCCGGCTGGCAGGAACCGGCCTTTCCATAAAGAATAAGTTAAACTGCAATCATCATAGAATTTCAAGGGAGGATTTATCTTGAATAACAAGAAGAATTTCCATAAAAAACTTACGGCCCTGGTCTTGGGAGGACTGATGGCCCTGAGTGCCTCTACTGCTCTGGCTGCCGATACCGTGCAGCTCGACTTGCGTGATACGGTGCAGATGGCTCTGGAGAACAACCGCACCCTCAAGCAGTCCTATGCCAACGTGGACAATGCCCGTTGGGGCCTTTCCAAGGCCCGCCGCCAAATGGGTCCCACCCTTACCTGGAATACGGTGGCCAACCGCATTGGCGGCAAGGCATACCGTGGGGCAGTTGACCCGGATTATAACTACAATTTCGCCAATACGGGCAGCATTACCGTGCCTCTGTACAATGAATCCCTGCGGGCCGGCCGCGATTCTGCCAAGTACGCCTTGAATGTGGCAGACCTGACTCTGGAGAACACCAAGCAGACCACGGTGCAGACTGCTACCCAGTATTATTACAATATCCTGCAGTGCCGCAACCTCATCAAGGTTTACGAGGATAACGTGGAAACCCTGCAGGCGCATCTTGACCAGGTCAATGCCCAGTACCGGGTAGGCACTGTGGCCAAGTCCGACGTGCTGTCCTCCGAGGTGCAGCTGGCCAATGCCCAGCAGTCCCTGGTGACGGCACAGAACAATTATGATGTGGCTGTGGCTACCCTCAACAACTTCATAGATCTGCCCACGGATACTGTCTTGGAAATCAAGGATGAGCTGAAGTATACCAAGTATGACCTGGATATGGATGTCTGCACCAACTATGCCCTCCTGAACCGCGCTGATGGCCTGGCTGCTTACTATAACGTCAAGCAGGCTGAGGCAAGCGTGGACTCTGCCAAGGCCGGCCGTCTGCCTACCGTCAACGCCAGTGGTTCCAATGCCATTGCCGGCGAGCGCCCCTTCAGGGCCGACCACACCAGCAGTGATGTGTGGAGCGTAGGCATCACGGCCAACTGGAATATTTTTGACAATGGTGTCACTTCTGCCAACATCCACGCAGCAGAGGCCAATCTGCTGAAAGCCCAAGAGGCTTCCGCGCAGACTGACGAGAAGATACGTTTGGATGTGCGCACGGCTATTTTGAATCTGCGGGCAGCTGAGAAGAATATCCAGACCACCAAAGTGTCTGTTTCCAAGGCAGAGGAAGACTACAAGATTGCCCAGGTAAGCTACAACGCAGGTGTGGGCACCAACCTCAATGTCATGGACGCTGAGGAGAAGCTGACTTCGGCCCGTACCAACTACTATACGGCTCTTTATAAGTACAATACCAGCAAGGCAGATCTTGACAAGGCCATGGGCATTCCCATCGACCTTGATACCGTGAAATACAGCGAGGCAGCCATGTCCGGCGAGACTGCTGTGAAGGCTCGCGAGGCAGGACGCCTCCATGCAGATGCTGTCTATGAGAATCCCAAGCAGGATATCAAGGAAAAGCTGAAGGAAGGCCGGGAAGAGCGCAAGGCCAGGGAAAAGGCTGCCAAGGCCAAGTACAAGGAGGAAAAATCTGCAGCCAAGGCCGAGAAGCAGAAGAAAGAGTCTGAGGCCAAGCCAGCCCAGGCAGACAAGCAGGTTGAAAAGGCAGACAAGCAGGTTGAAAAGACAGACAAGCAGGTGGCCGGGCAGCAGGCGGAGAATGCCTCTGCGGAGGCCGTGGCCGATTCCTTGGCCAAATAATCGTTTCAAGCAAAAAAGGGTGGGCTTATGAAGGGGATACTGAAGATAGGCACCGGGATTATCCTGGCGGCTGCTTTGCTGGGCGGAGGAGCATACTTTGCCTCCCGCACAGAGGTTTTCATGGCGGAAACCGGCAGCTTGGCGGGAAATCTGGCGGCTTCTGCCCTGGGGACAGAGGTGGAAGTGGGTTCTGTGGAGGTATCTTCCCTTCATGACCTGACCATACGTGATATAAGGATTTACGACAAGCAGGCGGAAACCATGATCAAGGCCGATGAGGCGCGGGTGGGGTTCCGCCTGCTTGCGGCGTTTGATGCCCCTGCCGAGGCAGTGAAGACCGTCGCTCTCAAAGGTGTAGAAGTCAGTTGGGAGGAGTACGAAGACGGCAGCTGGAACGTGCAGGAGCTGGTATCTTCCACAGGCGAGGGACAGGAGTTCAAGGGCCGAGTGGAAGTTGAGGATGCCAAGGTCAGGCTGAAGAGTTATCGTCTGCCTGAGCAAATCGAGTTTGAGCAGGTGTCGGGCAGCCTGGACTGCGCTGACTACCCTGCCATGAAGGTGGAGGGCAGGGCCGTCAATCAAGGGACTGACCTTGAATTTGAGGGCACTTTGGGCAGTGACAGGCAGATCTTGGATCTCCGGGCTGAAAAGGCAGACCTGGAAAAATACCTGCCCCTCCTTCCCAAGGGACTCTTGCCTGAAGAGGTGGTGCCCGAAGGCGGTCTGCTGGAGAAGGGACGCGTCACGCTGGTCTATAAGGATGGCCTGACGAGCCTCGTAGGCTCTGCCAGCCTGCAGAATGGCCGCGCCAAGGTTTTGGGCATGGCGGTGGAAAACATTGGGGGCGAAGCCTTCTTCACCGACAGCCAGATACTTTTTGATGCCAAGGCGGAGGCGGCAGGCCAGCAGGCCCGGGCCCATGGCAAGGTGACACTTTTGGAGGGCACGCCCTATCTTGAGATTGAGGCGCAGTCCAATGCCTTTGACCCCCATGCCATCTTGACGGATATTCCCTATCAGGGGGCGGCAGACTTCACCGCCAAGATCACCGGCACCGCCGCTGCCCCTGCAGTGAATGTCCAGGCCAAAGTGGCTTCAGGCGAGGCCTATGGCATTGCTTTCGCAGCTGCCGAAGGCAAGGTCCGCTATGAAGGAGGGCGGGTCTATGTGCAGGAGGCAAAAGCCAAGGCGCTGGGAGGAAGCCTTCAGGGGGAACTGGAGCTTGAGGCGGCCAGTCTGTCCTACACGGGACATGTGAAGGCTCAGGGCGTGGACTTGAAGAGTGCTGCTGCTGTCCTGCCTGAGGTTCCTGCTTTGAGCGACCTGACGGGCAGGGCCTCCTTCGATGTGGGCTTCAGCGGCGCAGGCACGGAGGCCAGGACGGTGGAAGCCTATGGCAGCCTGAAACTGGAGCAGGGCTCTTATCTGGGCCTCGCCCTTGAAAGGGCAGGGGCTTCCTTCGCCCTGCTGGGAGATGAGCTCACCATAGACACTTTCAGTGCCCGCCTGCCCCAGCATGGGGATGTGGGCCTGGAGGGGAAAATTTCCGGCCTTTACGGTGACCCGCGGCTGGATTTGAAGCTCTATGGCGGCCATGTAGAACTGGCGCTGCTGCAGACTTTGCTGCCGCAGGCAGACATGAGGGGCAAGGCGGATTTCAAGGGCACCCTTTCCGGCACCCGCAGCAATCCTGACCTGCAGCTCAGTTTCTCTGCTACCCGTGGGGAGCTTTTCAAGCAGCCTTTTGACTCTGTGCGCTTCCATGCCCGGGGCAGCCTGGACAGGGTCTCCATAGAGGATTTCTCCCTCATGAAGGACGGCAAGCAGACCTGGTATGTGAACGGCTTCGTGGGCCTGACAGGAGAGAAGCGGCTGGATCTCAGGGCCGACACCGTAGGGGTGCGCATGGAGGATTTGGCGGCTCTGGTGGCTCCTGACCAGCCCATCACGGGCAATGTGGACAATACCATCAGGTTCACGGGCACCCTGGACAATCCTCAGGCCGTAGGCTATATCCACTTCTATCTGGGCAGTTATATGGGCGTGCTTCTGTCAGGCATGGACGGCGACTATTACCTCCAGGATGGCAAGGTCAGGCTGCAGGACTTTCACATCTATTCTCCCATGGTGGACATGGACGTGAATGGCACGGTGGACAGGACTGGCAACCTTGACCTTCTGGCGCAGGTGCATGATATCGACATGAAGCGCATCCAGCACAAGCTGCCCTACGAGGTCAGCGGCCACGGCACCTTTGACGGCAAGATTCAGGGCAGCATTTCCTCTCCCATTTTCCATGGTATCCTGAATGCTCCTGCCCTTACCCTGAACGGCCAGGAGATAACCCAGCTTCACGGCTTGGTGGATTATGCTGACAGCAGGATTTCCCTGTCGGAGTTTGGTTTTGCCCAGGGGGAAAATGGCTACTGTGGCCTGGAAGCCTCTTATGGCCTTGGTGATGAAAGCCTTTCCGGCAATGCCGTGGTGCAGGACTTTGATATTGAAGTCCTTTGCGATATCCTCAACCAGCACAATGACAAGCTTGCGGGCAAGATTTCCGTGGGAGTGAAGCTGGGCGGCACGCTGGGCAACCCTGATCTGGTAGTGCAGGGAGGCATTGCCCAAGGCATGGCGGCGGGCTATGACATAAGCAATGTGAATCTCAAGGGCCATCTGCGTGACCTGGTGCTTTACCTGGACGAGCTGTCTGGCTCTCAGGGGGAAGGCCGCTTCTCTGCCAAAGGCACGATTGACTTCGATCACGATGGGCAGATTGCCGCCAGCCTTCAGGCGCAGGATCTCTCCCTGGGCATGTTCGCCAGGATGGCCGGGGTCAAGGCTGATATTGCTGGCAAAGCTGACATCAAGGCTGATTTCAGCGGCTATTTCAGCAATCCTTCTATCGATGCGGAGATCCTGGGCCGGGATGGAGGCGTGGCAGGCTCCACCTTTGATACGCTGTCTGCGGTCCTGCAGGTGCGCAACGGCCTCTGCGACATCAAGAGCATGCAGGTGCGCAAGACGGTGGGGGAGAGAACTTATCAGGCCAGTGCCCGGGGCATTGTGCCTTCCAGGGCGTTGCAGGTTGATGACCCTGCTGAACTGAATGACTATGAGCAGATCAGGCTGGAGATCTCCCTTGACGAGGCTGACCTGTCCCTGCTGCCTGCCCTTTCCAGGCAGGTGGATTGGGCCATGGGCCCCACTCAGGGCAAGCTCACCATCACCGGCACGGCAGCCCATCCGCAGTTCCATGGCGCTGTGATAGTGGCTGGCGGTTCTGTCAAGCTGAAAGAACTGCGCCTGCCCATCACGGAGATGGGGGCAAGGCTTGATTTTAATGGCAGTCAAATGACAGTCAGGGACTTTTCTGGTAAAATGGGCGAGGGAAGCTACCACGGCTCCGGCAGCCTCCAGCTGGAGGGGCTGACCCCGGTGCACTATGCCGTTGATTTCACAGCCAGCCAGCTGGACATCCAGAGCAGCTTCTTCCAAGGCCCTCTCGATGGTGAGCTGCACCTGCAGGAAGGAGAGTTTTACGGCAGGGTCATGCCCCGCCTCTCCGGGCAGCTGAATCTCCATGACTGCCTCATTTCCGTGCCCACGATTCCGGATACAGAAGGGGAACTGCCCGACATCATCCTGGATTTCCAGCTGAATGCCAGCAAGAAGGTTCACTTCTACAGTTCTTACCTCTATGATATGTACCTGAAGGGAGCCGTCCACTTCGGCGGCACCACCAGGCATCCGCGCACCAGCGGCCAGCTGGAGGTGGAGAATGGGGGCACCGTGAGCTATCTCAAGACACCCTTCAAGATTCGTCATGGCGCAGCTTATTTCAATCAGTTGGATTCCTTCCTGCCCAGCCTGGATTTTGAGGCTGACACCAAGGTGGGACGCACGAAGATTTTCCTGGATCTGCATGGACCATTGGGAGCGATAGAGCTGAATCTTTCTTCCTCTCCCGAGCTGAGCCAGACGGAAATCATACATGTGCTGACCCTGGGGCGCGACCATGAGGCGGGCAATAGCAAAATCACTGCCGGTGATATGCTTTCCCTGGGCTTGCAGATGACGGTGCTGTCTGAGCTGGAGCAGGCCGTGCAGAAGGTGCTGTTCCTTGATTATTTCAGCATCCACAGGGGCGGGCCTCTGTCAGATTTCGTGTCGAGCGCTTCTGAGAGCAACAAGCGTGACGATGAGTACAGCATGGAACTGGGCAAGAATATCGGTGGCAAGCTCATGGTGAAGCTCAGCCAGAGCATGGGCACGTCCCACAAGACGCGCTACGGCCTGGAGTACAATTTCACTGACCGCTTCGGCATCGTGGTGGAGAAAGAAGGCTCCGAGACGGTGGTGGGCATCACCAGCCGCATAAAATTCTGATGAAGGAAAGGAGCAGGCGCATGAATTTCGGTGAATACATGGCAGCCATTTCTGCCGTCAAGCTGCTTGCTCCCGAAGAGGAACGGCAGCTCTGGCAGGCGTGCAAGGCCGGGGACAGGAAGGCGCGCCAGAGGCTGATAGAAGCCTACCAGCCTTTGGTCTGCCGGGAGGCGAGCCCCTGGCGCAGCCGCCCGGACATCATGGACGCTGTGCAGGAAGGCACAGTGGGTCTCATCGAGGCGGTGGAGACCTATCGCCCCGAAAGGGGCGTAGCCTTCAGCCTCTATGGCATGCACCGCATCAGGGGCAGGATACTGGACTTCCTCAGGAAAGAGGGAGGCGCAGATACTCCCTGCCTGGAAGCCCTGCCCATGGAGGATGGCGGTGCGGTGAACCTCAAGGAATGCCTGGCAGACAGGTCGGCCCTGACGGTGCCCGAGCAGGTGGAAAACGCTGTTTTCTCCGAGCGCCTGCACAGTGCCCTTGACCGGCTGCCTGGCAAGGAGAAGGCCGTGCTGGAGGGCATGTACCTGGGCACGGCTGATGCCAAGGACATGGCGGACAGCCTCAGCGTTTCCCTGGCCCATGTGTACCATCTGCGGGACAAGGGCATCAGAAGGGTGCGCGGCATGCTGGCCCGTTTCAAAAGTTCCTGGACATGAAAATAAAAGAAAATGTGTTGTTTGGGCCAGAATAAGATGTTTCTTCTGGCTCCATAGGAGCCAAAGGCCCCAAAGGCTTGTTTTTCCATGGTGAAAGGCTCTTCTCCATCTGGGATTATATAGGTGAAAGGGGGCGAAGAGCATGGACAAGGAAAGCAAGCGGGCACGCATACAGGCGGCAAGGGACTGGCTGGGACAGGCTGATGATTCACTGGGCCGGGCTGATGAGCTGCAGGGAGATCTGAAGCTCATGCTGGCCAAGGCAGAACTGGAAGGAGCT
>JAGBLH010000250.1 GCA_017635515.1 Selenomonas sp. | reverse complement strand
TCATCACTCCTTTTGGTGGGAATTTTCTCTCTTTGCTCCAATTCTAGCAGAAACCTGCTGTATGTCAAACCTTCTCAAGATATGCCGGTGAAGTTTTTCAACATATAGCAAACATCCTTAGGAAAGAAGAGAGGTGGTTTTTGCTGACATTTTCAGACATTTATGGTAATACCCGAGTTTGCCACCTTTTCCTAAAGAGGAGGGTGGCTTTTTGGTGCGGAGAAAATTTTTTGTTAAAAGTAAAGACAAATGTCCGTAAGTATGGTAATATAAGAAGCATCTTCGAGAGAGGTAAACTAACGTCCATTTATCGCGGACAGTGAGTGTAAACATCATTCTGAGGAGGACAATATGGAAGGACTTATACCCGTACTTGATGCAATCGACTCCTTTATGTGGGGGCCACCCCTGATTTCCCTTTTGGTTGGCACTGGCATTTACCTGACGTTTCGGCTGAAGCTCTTGCAGGTGGTGCGCCTGCCCAAGGCTCTGGGTCTGATTTTCAAGGCCAAGAACCATGGCGAGGGGGATGTGTCCAGCTTCAAGGCCCTCTGCGTGGCCCTGGCGGCTACCGTGGGTACCGGCAACATTGTTGGTGTGGCTACCGCAGTGAAGGTGGGCGGCCCCGGTGCTATCTTCTGGATGTGGATGGCGGCTTTCTTCGGCATGGCTACCAAGTATGCTGAGGGGCTCCTGGCTGTAAAGTACCGCACCACTGATGAGAAGGGGGAGATTGCAGGCGGCCCCATGTTCTATATCAGGAACGGCATGGGGGAGAAGTACAAGCCCTTGGCTACCTTCTTCGCCGTGGCTACGGTGCTGGTGGCCTGGCTGGGCATCGGTACCTTCCCGCAGGTCAACGCTATCGTGGACAGCGTGGAACTTTCCTTCGGGGTGCCCAAGCTGGCTACTGATGTGGTGCTGACCGTGCTGATTGGCGCCATCACCATCGGCGGCCTCCAGAGCATTGCCAAGGTGGCAGGCAAGGTCATTCCCTTCATGGCTGTCATGTATATCCTCATCAGCCTGGGGCTGATCATCATGCACCTTGAGGCTGTGCCCGCAGCTATCGGCTTGATTCTTGACAGCGCCTTCACCGGCTCTGCTGCTGCCGGCGGCTTTGCAGGTTCTACCATCATGATGGCCATGCAGAACGGCATCGCCCGCGGCGTGTTCTCCAACGAGTCCGGCTTGGGCTCCGCGCCTATCGCGGCTGCCGCTGCCAAGACTAAGGAACCTGCCGAGCAGGGCCTCATCTCCATGACTGGCACTTTCATCGACACCATTATCATTTGTTCCATGACGGGTCTGGCTCTCGTCCTCACGGGGGTCTGGCAGGGCAATGCTGCCGGTGCAGCTATGACCAGCGCAGCTTTCGGCTCCGCCTATGGCGAGGTGGGCACCTGGCTGCTGACCATTGCTTTGGCCCTCTTTGCCTTCACCACTATTCTGGGGTGGAACTACTATGGCGAGCGGGCTGTGATCTACCTCATGGGCACCAAGGGCGTGTTGCCCTATCGCCTGATTTTCATCGCCCTGATTGCTTCCGGCGCTTTCTTGAAACTGGAGGCCATCTGGATTCTGGCGGATATCGTCAACGGCCTCATGGCTATTCCGAACCTGATTGCCCTGATTGCCCTCTCCGGCGTAGTGGTGGCTGAGACGGAGTACTATCTGGAGAAGCAGGGCACAGTCGGTGCAGAAGAAGTCGTGCAGGACTGAGGGTATTCTTCCCTCTGGGGAGGGGATTGGTATAAATATGGAAAAGTCAGCTCGATTTGAGCTGGCTTTTTTTGACGTTCTGTGAAGTCCCTTGGATTTTTTCCTGAGAAAAATATGAAATGGTAACGCTTACTATGACAGATGTCATATAAAATCGGTTCATATTGTGACAGCTTTCAGCTGACTTTTTATTGATTGTAAAATATAATATGTATAGTCAGAAAATAGAAAACTGCGATGAAGCTTTCATGACTGAGTTTGGATGATTTGGGTTTTGCTTTTGAAAGGGGTTTATGCAAAATGGAAATCGCATTCTGCCGTATTGACGATCGTCTGATCCATGGCCAGGTCGCAACTACTTGGAGCAAGATCACCGGCTGCAACCGCATCATGTGCTGCAGCGACGAGGTGGCCAAGGACGAGATGAGGAAGAAGCTGCTGCTGCAGGTGGTTCCTCCCGGACTCAAGGGCTATGTGGTGCCGGTTGACAAGGCTGTAGAGGCTTACAAGAATCCGAAGTACGATGCTTTCAAGACTCTCTTCCTCTTCACGAAGCCCGGCGATGTGGTTCGTGCTGTGAAGGGCGGGATTCCCTTCACCTATGTGAACCTGGGCGGCATGTGCTACAAGGAGGGCGATACTCTTATTTCCACGGCTGTGGCTGTGAATAAGGAAGATGCAGCTGCTATCCGCGAGCTGGTGCAGATGGGCATCAAGGTGGAGATCCAGAAGACTCCGGCTGACAACAAGGGCGATGCCATCGCAGCTCTGGATGCCAAGGGCCTCTGATTCAATCAGGGACAGACGTTTGGAAGGTTTTATTTTTAGGGATTTATCTTTTATCAACTATGTGGGAATTCTCAAAGGGGTGCTAATTTATGACCACAATGCAATTTATCATGCTGTTTATCGTGGCTGCTGTGGCCGGCATGGGCTCCGTGCTGGATGAGTGCCAGTTCCACCGTCCTCTGGTGGCCTGCACGCTGGTTGGCCTTGTTCTCGGTGATATCACCACCGGTATTATCTTGGGCGGTACGCTGGAGATGCTGGCTCTGGGCTGGATGAACGTCGGTGCTGCTATGGCTCCTGACGCCGCTCTGGCTTCCGTGGTTTCTTCCATCCTGGTCATCGTGGGCCATCAGAGCATCGGAGCAGGTATTGCTCTCGCCGTACCTCTCGCTGCTGCCGGCCAGGTGCTCACCATCTTCGTTCGTACTATCACCGTGTTCTTCCAGCATGCTGCGGACGGCTTTGCTGCCAAGGGAAACTGCTTCGCTATTGAGATGTGCCATGTAGGCGGCCTGCTCCTGCAGGCTCTCCGTGTGGCCCTGCCTGCCATGGCTATCGCTGCTGTGGCTGGTACTGACACTGTCAACAGCGCTCTGGCTTCCATTCCTGAAGTCATCACCCGCGGCCTGCAGGTTTCCGGCGGCTTCATCGTGGTCGTAGGTTATGCTATGGTCATCAACATGATGAATGCCAAGAGCCTCATGCCTTACTTCTTCTTGGGCTTCCTCATTGCTGTGTTCACCAACGTCAACCTCATCGGTTTCGGTGCTATCGGCCTCATCTGCGCTTTCTTCCATATCAAGAGCCTGCAGCGTGAGCTGGAGAGCGCTGCTGCCGGTCCTGTGCGCAGCGGCAACCCCGTGGATGACATTGACGATTCCGATCTCATGTAAGGAGGAAAGCATAATATGGAAAAGAAGCTTACTAAGGGCGACCTTATCAATATCTTTATTCGTTCAAACTTCCTGCTGGGTTCCTTCAACTTCGAGCGTATGCAGTCCATCGGCTTCTGCGTCTCCATGATCCCGGCTCTCAAGAAGCTCTACAAGGGCGAGGAGCTGAACCAGGCTCTGAAGCGCCACCTGGAGTTCTTCAACACCCAGCCCTTCCTGGCTACTCCTATCATGGGCATTATCGCCGCTATGGAGGAGAAGCGTGCCAACGGTGCTGACATCAGCGACCAGACCATCTCCGGCGTGAAGGTCGGTCTCATTGGTCCTCTGGCCGGCGTAGGCGATCCTATTTTCTGGGGTACTCTCCGTCCGGTGCTGGCAGCTCTTGGTGCAGGCATCGCCCTCACCGGCAGCATCATCGGTCCCTTGATCTTCTTCATCGCTTTCAATGCCATCCGTCTGCTCACTCATTGGTACGGCGTTATGTACGGCTTTGAAAAGGGCACGGAGCTGGTGGACGAAGTGGGCGGCAACCGCATGCGTTACCTCACTGAGGGCGCCAGCGTCCTGGGCCTCCTGGTCATGGGCGCTCTGGTGGCCAAGTGGACCACCGTCAACATGCCCCTGGTCATGTCCTCCTATGTGAACAGCCAGGGCGACCAGGTAGTGGTTACCGTCCAGAGCATCCTGGACAGCCTGATGCCTGGCATCGTGCCCCTGCTCATGACCTTCGCCTGCATGGCTCTCCTGAAGAAGGGCGTGAACCCCCTCATCATCATCATCGGTCTCTTTGCGCTGGGCATCTGTGGCTACGCCATCGGCCTCTTCGCATAAGATACAATTTTTCACAATCCATTGTTTCTCTGCTCGGCTGCCGCGACCTCGCGGCAGCCTTTTTTTTATTCGAACTCCGAAATAAGGCACCTAAGAAAATGAAGAGCTAGAGGACTAGCTATCCACCTATTAAAAGCATATAATAGAAAATGTTAATTTTTACATAATGTTTTTGGAGGAATTTTCTTGGAAAAACGTGAACAGCTTTTCCTGGGTTTCCTGGCCTTGATGATTGTGCTGCTCATAGCCATGGGCCTGATGCAGTTCCTGGGGGCGGATCTCTCGGCTCGCCAGACGGAGGGGCGCAGGAAAATCGGCGCTGTCTACATGACTCTCAACAACCCCTTTTATGAGGTGGTGGACGAGGAGATACGCACGGCGGTGGAAAATCGGGGGGATGTGCTCATCTCCCGTGACCCAGCCCTTTCTGTGGAGCGGCAGAATGAGGAAATAGAGGAACTCATAGCAGATGGAGTGAAGCTCATCTTCATCAATCCCGTGGACTGGCGCAGGTGCGGGCCTGCTCTGGCCAAGGCCCAGCGGGCAGGTGTGCCGGTGATTGCCATTGATACCAATGTGGAGGCAGATGAGGCGGTGGTTTCCACGGTGGTGTCGGATAATTTCCTGGCGGGCCAGCAGTGTGCCAGGCATTTGGCAGCCAGCCGACAGGGGGGCAAGGTGGCTCTTTTGACCCATGCCCAGGCTCGTTCGGCTCAGGACAGGATACAGGGGTTCCTGGACACCATTTCCCATCATCCCCAGTTTGAGGTGGTGGATCAGGAGGAGTGCCAGGGGCAGCTGGAGATTGCTATGCCGGCCATGGAAAGGATGATTGAGCGGCACCCGGAGATCAATGTGGTCATGGCCCTCAATGACCCTGCCGCCATGGGAGCCATGGCGGCTCTCAGGCAGGCGGGGCGTCTGGACGGGGTGGCCGTCTATGGGGTGGACGGGGTGACGGAGACCCGCGACCTCATTGCCCAGGGGCACATGCAGGCCACGGCGGGGCAGGACCCCAGGGGCATCGGCCGCCGGGCGGTGGAAGAAGCCTACAAGGTGCTGCAGGGCCAGCAGCCTGAGCCCTTGGTGAAGCTGCCGACCACCCTCATTACCCGGGAGAATGTGAAGCATAGCAGCGGGGAAGGGTGGGAATAAATGGAGATAGATTTTTTCCTCTTGCTCAGCAAGTTCAGGGCCACGAGCCTGGCAGGGCGGCTGCATCAGCTCCTGTGGCTTTACAATGGCCTGGTGCTGGTGCTCTTTTCCGGCTTCTACTATGTGACCCAGCACAAGATCATCGAGGCCATGAGTGCCCATTCCTTCCTTCAGAGCCTGCCGGTATTGCCCCTGCCTGCAGATGAGGTGCTGGCCCTTTCCTGGCTCTCCTTTGGGGTGCTGTTTTTCTGCGGCAGGATCTACCATCGCCAGGACCTGACTCTTGGAACCAGGTATCTGGCCTTGCTGGCGGAGACCATTGCCTGCATCGTGGCCATGCGCAGCCTGAGCCTGGCCTATGACGGCCTGGTGCTGCTGGTGGTGGCTGACCTCATGCACCGCTATGACGGCAAGAATACAGGGGGGCTGCTGATGGGCGCCATGCTGGTGCTGTTTTTCCTGGCGGATTATAATATCTTGTCTTTCCAGCGGGGAGTGGAGCCTTTTGATGCCTACACTGCCTATTACAAGGATTCCGTGCGGGGTGTGCTGGTGGCGGTCAAGAGCGGCCTGTCCTCCGTGAATGTGGTGCTCTTTGCCCTGTATCTGGTGATGCTGGTGCAGAATAAGCACCGGGAGAAGGAGCGCATCCAGTCCCTCAATGAGCAGCTGGAGTCGGCCAATGAGCAGCTGCGCCTCTACGCCGCCGAGGCGGAGCGCACGGCAGAGACCCGTGAGCGCAACCGCCTGGCCAGGGAAATCCACGATACCCTGGGCCATACTTTGACGGGCCTGGCGGCGGGCATGGATGCCTGCATGGTGCTCATTGATGTGGCACCCCAGAAGGCCAGGGAGCAGTTGGAGAAGCTCAGGGATGTGGCCAAGCACGGCCTCAAGGATGTGCGGCGCTCCGTGAAGAAGCTGAGGCCTGATGATTTGGAGCGGCTGCCCCTCAGGGAGGCTCTTACCCACATGGTGAAGGAGTATGCCGATACTACTTCCATGGAGGTGGAGCTTTCCATCGAGGGCTGGCCGGAGGCCATGCGGCAGGATGTGGAGGAGGTCATCTATCGCATCGTACAGGAGGGGCTGACCAATGCCAACCGCCACGGCCATGCCACGAAAGCTGCTGTCACCTTCCGGCTGGATGAGGGCAAGTTGAAGATAAAGATTGTGGACAATGGGCAGGGGTGCCAGGAGACAGTGCCGGGCTTCGGCCTCAGGCACATGAGGGAGCGTCTTGACCTGCTGCACGGCAGCCTTGCCTGCCGCTCGGAAAATGGCTTTATTTTGGAGGCAGTGATACCCGTAGGCCAGGGGGCCAAGGAGGAAGTATGATTAAGGTAATGATAGCGGATGACCAGGAGCTGATCCGCGACAGCTTGAAGATAGTTTTGGAACAGAACGGGGATATGCAGGTGTCCGCCCTGGCCTCCGATGGTCAGGAGTGCCTGGATCTCATAGAGCAGGACAGGCCGGATGTCATTCTCATGGATGTGCGCATGCCCGAGGTGGACGGAGTCCAGGCCACCCGCATCATCAAGGAAAAGTATCCCGAGGTGAGCATCATCATCCTCACCACCTTTGACGATGATGAATATGTCTTCAATGCCCTGAAGTATGGGGCCAGCGGCTATATGCTGAAAGGTGTTTCCGTGTCGGAGCTTTCCAGCGCCATTCGCACTGTGGCTTCCGGCGGGGCCATGATCAATCCTGAGGTGGTCACGAAGGTGGTGAAGCTTTTCAGCCAGATGGCCAAGAAGGGCGGTGCCTCTGCTTCCACGGTGGAGACTTTGGGAGGGGCGGAGCTTTTCAGCCGCACGGAGCGGAATATCGCCCTGCTGGTGGGCCACGGCCTTTCCAACAAGGAGATTGCCGACCAGCTGAGCCTTTCGGAAGGCACGGTGCGCAACGGCCTTTCTTCCGTGCTCTCCAAGCTTGGCCTCCGTGACCGCACCCAGCTGGCTATCTGGGCGGTGCAGACGGGGCTGGCTGCCGAAGCGGTGGAAAAGTGATGGGCAGGAAGCTCATGGGGGGGCACCTGCTGGCACTGTGCCTGCTGGCGGTTTTCGGCCTCTGGAGCTGGCAGGCGGCCCATGCCCGCACGCAGCTCAGGGTGGGCACCTTTGTGGGCAGTGCCTGGGGGGTGCCCAACAGCGAAGGCCATGCGGTGATTGATAAGGCCATCGAGAGCTTCGAGGCGGAGCACCCGGATGTGGATGTGACCTATGTCAGCGGCGTGAGATACGAGGATTATCCGGAGTGGCTGGCCGAGCAGATCCTGGCAGGCACGGAGCCGGATGTGTTTCTGGTGCCGGATTACGATTTTGAGGCCTATGCCGACATGGGCGCCATCAGGAATCTGTCGGATCTCACAGGGCGGGACCAGGGCTTTGATGAAGCTGGCTTCTATGCCGCAGCACTGGAATACGGCAGGAGGAATGGCAGCCTCTACGCCCTGCCGGTGGAGTGTGCCCCCACTATGATGTTCGTGAACAAGACTCTGCTGGCAGGGGAAGGCATTGAGATGCCAAGGGAGGACTGGACCTGGCAGGATTTTTATGATATCTGCGCCAAGGTCACCAAGGACGTGGATGGAGACGGGGTGCTGGACCAGTTCGGCATGTACGACTACGACTGGCAGCTGGCTGTGACCTCCAATGGGGGCGGGCTCTTCAATCCCTCCGCCCGGGCCTCCTTCTTTGCTTCTCCAAACGTGGAGCAGGGGGTGCAGTTTGTCATGCAGCTGCGGAAGCTGCAGCATGGCCATGAGGTCACCGTCCGTGAGGCAGATCAGGGCAAGGTGGCTTTCCGCCCCTTCACCTTTGCCCAGTACAGGACTTACAAGCCCTATCCTTGGCGCATCAAAAAGTTCGCCGGCTCCGAGTGGGACTGCGTGCGCCTGCCGGCAGGGCCCCAGGGGAAGAATATCTCCCCGGTGAATACCCTGCTTCTGGGCATGAGCAGCCGCACCACGGAGACGGGGCTGGTCTGGCAGCTCATGAAGAAAATCTCTATGGATCCCGAGGTGCAGGGGGCCATCCTGGAAAAATCCCAGGGACTGCCAGTGCGCCGGGAGGTGGTGCTGAAGGCTGCCAGAGCCAAATGGGGCTGGGGCAGCGCCGGGGCCGAGTCCGTGGATCTGGAGGCCATCAGCCAGATCATGGACGAGGCGGTATGCCACCCCAAGTTCCGCGACCAGCGGGCTGTCATAACCATGGCGGAAAATGCCATCCAGGAAATCTATGCAGGAAAACGGCCCTTGTCCATGGGCTTGCATAAACTGCAAAAGGAAGTCAATGCTTACTTGCAAAGGTAAGTTTTAGGAGGCCAGGCTTCTTTTTGAGATGATAAATTTTCCCATCTACAAGGAAAAACGCTGTCAAGGGCGAATTATGCAAGTAGGGAGGTGTGACCTCATGAGGTATGGAAAATTTTTAGCAGGGCTCCTGCTGGGGGCAGCCCTGCTGGTAGCTATGAATACGGGACAGGCTTACGATTCCGATGATGAAATCGTGACGATAGTAAAAGGGGAGGAAAAGGCTGATACGGCCTTGAAGACGGAGACAGGGAGTGAGATAGAGTACAATAAATCTGCTCCCCAGTATCAGCGCCCCTCTGATGACAGCCGGGCTGATGACTGGTTTGAGCGCCCTGAGGATGCCTCGAAAACAGATGAGAAGGGCAAGCCGGTGAAGGAGCGCTATCTGAAGATCATCAGAGATGAGAGCGGCTTTACTTACTATCTGGACACCCAGACTGCCAGATGGCGTTACCTGCCTTATTCGTCCAGTGAGAAGATCATTGATGTGTGGGTGAAGTTGCTGCAGGATGGGGCCGGGGAATTTGCGACAGCGGGGGACTACAGCTATCCCCAGACTTATTTCTTGGAGCATTACTACATCAGGCCGGACAGGCAGCAGATTCAGTTCCTCTGTGAGCTGGAAGTGACGGGCAGGCCGCAGAATGCCATCAAGGAGAGGGCCTACAGCCCCGCCAACTGGGAGGGACTGGTGCCTGGGTCGGTGGAAGATGAGATTTACCGCGCTACGGTGGATTATCTCAAGAAGTCCAAGAAATTCGGCATGACCAGGCATGGGAAGAACATCACGGTCAGGGATGCCCTGGAGGAGTATCTCCGCATTTCACTTTGATTTTGATTTGTTATCAACAGAGCATAGCGGGATTATCCACAGATTCTGTGCATAATCCCCTTTGAAGAAATAGTTATCCACAGCATAGATGTAGTTATCCACAAAAAATGTGGATAACTTGGTGGATAAATGGGGAAAAGGACCATCGCCTCAACAAGGAGTGGGTAATCTTGCCGGAGCAAAGAAACAACAGGCGGCAGATAGATGATATCACCAGCCTCTTCAATATGAACCATTTCCTGGAGGATGCCACTGTGCTCCTGCGGGATTCAGAGGATGGGGAATTTGCCGTCATCTACTTCGATATAGAGAATTTCAAGGCCTATAATCAGGCCTATGGCTTCCATGCGGGCAACACCTTTCTCAGGCAGGTGGCCCATATCATGCGGGATGCTTTTCCCGATGGCATACTGGCCAGGCTCCATGAGGATCACTTCGTGGCAGCCATCGTCAATGAGGAGATTGTGTCCCGGGTGCTCAGGGTGCAGGAGCGGGTGCAGGCTTCGGCCCAGCAGGTGTCCATCAGGATGAAGGCAGGCATCTACGTGTCCGAAGGGGATGCGGCGGATGTGACGGTGGTGCTGGACAGGGCGAAGCTGGCCTGCGAGAGCATAAAGAGGTTCTACGACCAGAGCTACTGCTACTACGACAGTTCCATGGAGGCGGGGGCCAAGCTCAGGCAGTACATCGTCAACCGCTTTGAGCAAGCCATGGTCCGCGGTGAGATCCGGGTCTACTATCAGCCTGAGGTGCGGGTGCTCACCCGGCAGGTCTGCGGCTTCGAGGCTTTGGCTCGTTGGATTGACCCTGTGTATGGCATGATTTCGCCCGGGATTTTCGTGGAGGTGTTGGAGGAAGCCCATCTTTCCGACAGGCTTGACCTCTTTATCGTGGAACAGGTGTGCAAGGATTTCGCCGAAGTCAGGGCGCACGCTGGGGAGGGCTGGAACCTGGCCCGCATTTCCGTGAACCTCTCCCGGGTGGATTTCCAGCTCAAGGATATGTTTGAGGCCATTGAAAAAATCAGGGAGGAAACCGGGACCCTGCGGGAGCAGCTGCACATCGAAGTGACGGAAAGCGCCATCGAGGATGAGATGCTCCAGGAGACCATACAGCGCTTCCGCTCCGCAGGCTATGAGGTCTGGATGGATGACTTCGGCAGCGGCTATTCTTCCCTCAACAACCTCATTAAGTATGAATTTGATGTGGTGAAGCTGGATATGCAGTTCATGCGCATGTTCAAGGACAACCCCAAGGCCAAGACTATGATCAAGGGCATCATCGGCCTGGCCAAGGACCTGGGCCTTCACACCCTGGTGGAAGGGGTGGAGACTGAGGAGCAGTTTGCTTTCCTAAGGGCCATTGGCTGCGAGATGGTGCAGGGCTATCTCTTTGGCCGGCCTGCTCCCCTGCGGGATGCAGCGGCTTTCTATGCAGGCGAGCAAGCCACGCTGAACTTTGAGCCCTTCGACGAGGCTGCCTATTACCACAGCCTGGGCATGGTGAATGTGCTGAGCACCTTCCCCTTCCTGTCTCCGGAGGAACGCAGCGACCATATCAGCGATTTGCCCCTGGCCATCATGGAAGTCAGGGACGGGGCGCTGTCCTTCCTCTATACCAATGGTGCCTTCCAGAGCCTGCTGCAGAGCTTGGGGGTGCCGGGGATGCAGGAATTGCTTGACTCCCTTTACCACCTTGATGAAGCGGCTGACCAGCTTTTCTGGCGCCTCATCAACCAGGCGGTGAACACCGGGGAGGAGCAGCAGATAGAGCAGTCCGTGAACGCGCATATCTTCACTCTGCGGCTCAAGTGCATTGCCCGCAACCTGGAGCATCGCCTTTCAGCCATTGCGCTGATTGCAGACAACCTGACCCCCGTGGGGCTGGTTGCGAAACTGCCTGCATCATAGAATCTTTGCGCCTTCCCTTTAGGGAGGGCTTTTTTATGTTTGCCGATACTTGCATATTTAATGTATTTCCAATGGAAAAAAGCCTTTAATAGCTGTATAATATCTATTTGTAATGAAGAAATGGGGAGGTAAGGGATTGAGAAGGAAGATATTTGGCTTGTTGGCAGCATGCCTGCTCAGCTGCAGCCCGCTGGCTTCAGCTGAGGATATGCGCTTCGTGGATGCCGAGGGCTTTACGGGCTACTATGTGGATGTGAGCTCCATTGCCTTTGGCACGGGGGAGATTCCTGAGGGCACTGCCCCGGAGGAAGTAGCTGAGGCAAGGGTAGCCGTGGTGAAGGCCGACAGGAACAGGCGCTATCTCTATCAGATGCGCTTCAACCGCAGATTGGAGACATACGAGATTGGCAGTTCCGAGGTTCAGGCCTATGATACCAGGGAGGTATTGGAAAAAAGCGGGGTGGGACGCATGCCTAGGCACTACGGCTTCAGCTCACCCATGAATGGCATTGTGAATTTCATTTACGAGTGGAAAGCGGAACAGGAGAGAGCAGCCAAGAAATCTTACTAAGGCGTGTCGACAGGGGGGATTTCTATGGATGATAATGACCGTTTGAAGCAGAGGACAGCCTGGCTGTCCATCATTTCCAACAGCGCCCTGGTGCTGCTGAAGCTCTTGGTCGGTCTCTACATCGGGGCGGTGAGCCTCATCTCCGAGGCACTGCACTCCGGGGTGGACCTGCTGGCAGCCCTCATTGCCTGGCTGGCGGTCAGGAAGTCCGTGGAGCCGCCCGACACGGAGCATGACTACGGGCATGGGAAGTTTGAGAATCTGTCTGCGGCGGTGGAGGCACTTTTGATTGTGGCTGCGGCGGCTGCTATCGTCCATGAGGCAGTGCTGGGGCTGGTGGACGGCAGCGAGGTGCCGGAGAACTTGGGCTATGGCGTGGTCATCATGCTCATCTCCATCATCATCAACTTGCTGGTGTCCAGCAGGCTGCTCGCCGTGGCCAAAATCACCCATTCGCAAGCCTTGGAAGCTGATGGCCTGCATCTCAGGGCAGACATCTGGACTTCCGTGGGGGTGCTGATTGGCCTCTTTGCCATGCAGGTCACAGGCTGGGCTCCCTTGGATGCCATCATCGCCACCTTCGTGGCGGGCATCATCTTCCGGGAGGGCTGGCATATGATCCGGGCTTCGGCCATGGAGCTTACGGATGCCAGCCTGCCAGAGGAAGACGAGGAGAAGATTGGCCGCATTTTGAAAAGCGCGCCGGAGGTGAAAGGCTTCCATTGCCTGCGCACCCGCCGTTCCGGTTCCTACCGGTTGCTGGATGTGCACCTGCTCTTTGATGGCAATATGCATCTTTCCCATGTCCATGCCGTCTGCGATGAGCTGGAAGGGCGCATCCGCAAGGCTTTCGGCGGCTTTGATATCGTGATCCACCCGGAGCCTGCGGGTATCCATGAGCCTGAAAGCAAGGTCAGCCAATATGAAGAATCGAAACTGGAAAGTGTTTAATCGGTAAAGGGAGGAACTTTTATATGGGCAAGAAGATCATCAGCCTGCTCTTGACGGTCATGCTTTTGGTGACCACCATGGGCATTGCGGCAGCAGCTGTGCCGGGGACGGTGCAGGCCAAGCTCGCCCTCATGGAAGAGGACACCTATGGCAGAGAACAGACGGGAGCTGTCATGGAGAGGCTCAACAAGCTGGAGAAGGACTATGATGGCAAGCACAGGGAAGGCAGCCTGATGGCAAGGGTAGATGCCCTCTACAAGGAACTCTATACCAACGGTTCCGGCCCTTCCATCCTGGCCCAGCTCAATGCCGTGGAGTGGAATATTGACCATCAGGTGAGCATGAAGCCCGTGGAGACACGCCTGGCTGATATGGAGCTGGGGCTCATGGGCAAGACTGAGGAAGGTACCTTCAGGGCTCGCATCGACAAGCTGGGCAGGGCTTCTTTCGGAGCCGAGACCGTGCCTCTTGAGCGGGTGCAGGTGCCTGCCAATACTCTTATCAAGGTGGCTTTGGCAGACAGGGTGAATGCCAAGAATCTGAAAGCCGGCGACACCATCCACTATCGGGTAGCTGAGGATGTCATCGTGGACGGCAGCCTGATTTTCGCCAAGGGCGAGCCGGGCACCGGTGTGGTGGAAAAGGTCAAGCAGGCCAAGAACTTTGGCCGCAATGCCGAGGTGCAGATCGACTTCAACAAGACCAAGTCCATTGACGGCACAGAGGTTGATACCTATGTGGGCGAGGAATCAAAGCAGGAAATGCAGAATATGGCCATGGCAGCCGGGGCCAGCGTAGCTGGCATGCTGCTCCTGGGGCCCATCGGAATCATCGGCGGTGCTTTTGTCAAGGGCAAGAACATAGACCTGCCCGAGGGAACGGAGCTCTATATCCAGACGGAGAATGAGGAAAGCCTCTACGGCGTGGCTACGGTGCAGGAGTAAAATAAGGATATGAAGGGTCTCCCGGAGTTGTCTGGGAGACCCTTCATATTATTTAGGTTGTATTTGCGTAAAAACAGTATATGTTGTACTATATGGGATAGGAAAACTTTGACAGAGAGGAAGCATTCCATGAATAATAAAGGTAAAGCCTGCGCGGCTTTTTTGTCGCTCCTGATCTTGCTGCCCTCCCAGGCATTTGCCATATACAAGGCTGACGATTCAGATACGGGGACAGGCGCACTGGAATTCCTGGAGAACCGCCGCCGTATTGAGCGTGAGAATATGCTGACCGAGGAGCAGCAGCGCTTGAAGGAAGACATGAAGCAGATGTCCGAGAATCTGCGTCATCCTGTAGATCCTGCCAAGGCAGCTCCCATGGCCTTTGAGGGGGATGACCTCACATACAATGAGGAGACGGGGGAGTTCGTTGCCAAGGGGAAGGTTCATGCAATTCAGATGGACGGGCATCAGTTTGATTCACCGGAAGGCCCTGTGCAGGGGAATCTCAAGACCAGTGACATCGAGATTCCCGGCAAGTCCCATATGCTGCAGCTGACTCCAGGGCAGAGCCGCGTTATCCTGGATGGGCTGAACACGGTTTACAATTACCGCACAAAGCTGGGCACTATGGAGGCGGCCAGCGGCAAGGTTGACCATTATTATGTGACCGGCAAGCGCTTTGAGTTCTACCCGGATAAGATTGTAGTCTATGATGGCACTGCCACTAAATGTGGGGCCAAGAAGCCGGATTATCACGAGAGTGCCAGAAAAATGACTATCTATCCTGAAGACAAGATAGTCATGGAGCATGCAGGAATATGGCTCAAGGATGTATGCATTTACACCAAGAAGAGCTATGTGGTGGATCTGCAAAAAGAACAGCAGAATCTTGAGCTTCCCCGTGTAGGGTACTCAAGGAATGATGGGGCGTGGATATCCCAGGATTTTAGCTTTCCCATTGCCCCTAATGTGTCGGCAGGCGCGCATCTGTATGCCAACAGCAAAAAAGGCTTGCGCAGCAACGGGCAGATTGGCTGGTACAACAGGTTCTCACGCTATGAATTGCGCTATGGCGACTATGAGGATGGCAATGATAAATGGATCAAGAAGCAGCCGTCTTTTGTCTATAAGTATGCCCGCCCTTTGGGCAAGACTCATCTTCACTATTCACTTGATCTAGAGTTTGGACGCTGGTACAACAAAACAAATGATGTTTCCAGCAATCATAGCTATTATGGGCTGACGCTTAGCCGTGATCCGATTTTCTTGGGGGGAGGCTGGTACATATGTCCCAGTGCTACCTACTCCATCACCAAGGAGTCCTATGATAGTTCCAGGGTCAGTGGCTTTAGCTGGCGGCTTTCTACCGTGAAGGAGTTTGATTCCCGCTGGGCTATGTATGCGACTTATTCTTATGACAAGAATAATACGAAGAACAATCTCTTTTCCTATAATCTGGAGAACTTTGCCAGGAAGTTCATGACAGGCTTCAGCTATCGGGCTTCGGATAAAGACCGCTTTGTGGTGGGCGTGGCCTATGACTTGGACGAAGGGGGCTTCAATTTCAACAAGATGAACTATTTTTGGTTCCATAACCTGCATTGTTCCCAGCTGATAGTCCATTACAAGCATTACAAAAATGAGAAGGATTCCATCAAGTTCCAGTGGCAGTTTACACCCTGGTAAGTGGCGCGAGGTAAGATATGAAAGAGGAATTGCTTTCCCTATTGGATGAATTGGAGGGCCAGCGCATCCTGGTGCTGGGGGATGTGGTGGCAGATATCTACCTGCAGGGCAGTATCTCCCGCATATCCCGGGAGGCGCCTGTGTTGGTGCTGGAGCAGCAGAAGGAGGTCATTGTGGCAGGCGGTGCTGCCAATGTGGTGAACAATGTGGCCACCCTGGGAGGCAGCGTCTTTGCCGTAGGGCTTCTGGGCCACGACAGCGGCGGCGAGGGTCTGAAGGAAGTGCTGCAGAGGAATGGGGCCCATATTGAGGGCCTGCTGACAGATGAAAACCGGCCCACCATCTCCAAGACCCGCATCATCGCGGGAGGCAGGGCCACTGTCAGCCAGCAGATTGTGCGGGTGGACAAGGAGTGCCACGAACCTCTGACGGAAGCTCACGAAAGGGAGCTCCTGAAATACATCAAGTCCGTGCTGCCTCAGATGCAGGGGGTAGTCCTGAGCGATTACGGCTCTGGCACGGTGACGCCGAAACTCAGAAAGGCTATTATTAGGTACGCTCGGGAGCATGGCATTCCCACTATGGTGGATTCCCGCTATGATGTGAAGAGCTTCAAGGGGATTGGCTATGTGAAGCAGAATGATGCGGAACTGGCTGCTGCTGTGGGCAGGAGCCTGCCTGATGAAGAGGCGGTCATTGAGGCGGCTCAGGAACTTCTGAGGGTTCTGGAGGCTGAGGGTGTGCTGGTGACCCGGGGCGAGCTGGGCATGATCCTGGTGGAGGCCGATGGAGCCGTCCATGTGATTCCCGTGTCTGACAAGAGCGAGGTCTACGATGTGTCCGGCGCAGGCGACACCTGCGTGGCTGCTGTTATCCTGGCCCTGGCTGCGGGCGTCAGCCCCGAAAAGGCTGCTGAACTCAGCAATGTTGCCTCTGGCATTGCCGTGCGCAAACTGGGCACGGCTACTGTGTCCGCCGAGGAACTGAGGCGGGCTTTGGCGAAGTGAGAGGCACCTTGCATGCTTGGCTGACGGGAAGGAAGGCTTATAATGCTGATACCGGCTGAAAGAATAGAAGATTTTTGTGCGGCTCTCAGGGAGGCAGGTCAGCGGGTGGTCTTCACCAACGGCTGCTTCGATATCCTCCATGCGGGTCATGTGCGCTATTTGAACGAAGCCCGTGCTCAGGGAGATTGCTTAGTGCTAGGGCTCAATTCAGATGAGTCAGTGAAGAGGCTCAAGGGGCCTGCCCGTCCCATCAACAGCGAGCTTGACCGGGCCGAGGTGGTGGGAGCCTTGAAGGCCGTGGACTATGTGGTGATCTTCGGTGAACAGACTGCAGAAAACCTTATTGCCAAAGTGCGCCCTGCTGTCTATGTCAAGGGCGGGGATTACACTTTGGATACTCTGCCTGAGGCGAAGATCGTGCAGTCTTACGGCGGCAGGGTGCATTTCGTGCAGATGGTGGAGGGGCGCTCCACCACCAATGTCATCAAAAAAATATCTGCGGATAAGGGCTAGGGCGTGCTGATGGATTCCTTAAGCCCAAGGGAGAGTAAGGGAAAAGACATGCTGAAAGAGTATAGGAATATCCTGGTCATCAATTTGATGCATCTGGGGGATCTGATGCTGGTCACGCCAGTGCTTCGCACCCTCAGGGCGAACTATCCCCAAGCCAGGATTACCCTGCTGGCAGACAAGAAACTCAGGGATCTGGTGGAGTACAATCCTCATTTGGATGAGTGCTTGCTCCTGGACAAGAAGGGGGAAGACAATCACCCCTTGCCCTTTTTGAAGTTTATCATGAAGGTGAGGGCAAAGCATTTTGATCTGGTCATCAACCTTCACCGCAACGAGCGGGCCTCGGCACTGGCGGCCTTTTCCGGGGGCGGCCATATCGTGGGCTACGCTAAACCCGGTTTTTCCCTGCTGTTCGATGGTGTTATGGCCAACGAGCATTTTATCAAGCATCAGGTGGAGGCGCATTTTGATGTGCTCAGGAAGTTCCTGGGGGTTGAAAAGATAGATGATGCGGGGCTGGAGATGACCATCCCGGAGGCTGCCCTGCACAAGGCCGACCGTCTCTGGCAGGAGACTTTCACCAAGGAGGCCAAGGTCATCGCCTTCAATATCGGTGCCAGCTGGCTCACCAAGCGCTGGCTCAAGGAATATTTTGCCGAATGTGCGGACCGTTTCATTCGCCGGGGCTACCATGTGGCCTTCTTCGGCGGCCCCATGGATGTAGAACTGGTGGAAAGCTGCATAGAAGATATGGAGGAACGAGAAAGCAATAATCTCAAGGTCTTCACCGGCAAGGTGAGCCTGGGAGTGCTGGCAGGGCTGCTGCGCCGCTGCTGTCTCTTCCTCACCACGGATTCCGGCCCCATGCACGTGGGAGTGGCCATGAATGTGCCCATTGTCACCATGTTTGGCTCATCGCCCGTGACGGGCTTTTGTCCCTATGATGGCAAGGATATACTCATCAAGACACCTGAGGCCTGTCACCCCTGCCGCATCCATGAATGCCCCAAAGAAGGGGCTGAGAATATGGCCTGCATGAAGAACATACCCGTGGATACAGTGATGGCGTATGCCGATGAACTTTTGGAGAAATACGGCGGGGAGCCGGCGTATAAGTTGCCCCTTCATCTCGGGGACTACAACTGCCGGGTCATAGATCTTGGAAATGGCATTGCACCCTCGTAAGGGATGTTAAAAAGAAGGCGAGGTATTGCTCGATGGATATACAGGCTTTATATGATTTCGTAGCCGAAAAGACGCATAAGTGCAAGATCCTGGTGACAGGCGATGTCATGCTGGACAAGTATTACTATGGTGAGGTCACCCGCATTTCACCAGAGGCTCCCGTGCCCATCACCCATGTAACAGGCGAGAAGGAAGCTTTGGGTGGTGCTGCCAACGTGGCTCACAACCTGGCGCGCTTGGGATGCCAGACCTCTATTGCAGGCTATGTGGGGGATGATTACCATTGCGAAAGCCTCTTGGCCAAGCTCACTGACCGAGGGATAGATTCCAAGGGGCTGGTGACCACAGACAGGCCTACTACCACGAAACTCAGGGTTATCGGCGGCCATCAGCAAATGCTGAGGCTGGACTTTGAGGAAGATGACCCTATTGAGGCACGTTATGCAGCTCTGCTTCAGAACTATGTGGAGCAGAAGCTTTCGGAGAGCCTGGATGCAGTGATTATCTCCGATTATGGCAAGGGTGCCTGCACTGAGGCCGCCTGCCAGATGATCATCAGGGCTTGCCATGACCACGGAGTGCCAGTGGTGGTGGATCCTAAGGGCACCAACTGGCTCAAGTATGCCAAGGCTGACTACATCACGCCCAATGTCAAGGAAGTCAACGAAATTCTCATAGACCGCATCAAGAATGAGGACAGCCAGGTGGAGAAGGCTGCCCATTATATCATGCGGAAGTACAAGCTCAAGAATGTCATTGTCACCCGCTCGGAAAAGGGCATGTCTCTGGTGCGGGAGCAGGATACGGAGCATATCCCCACCCGGGCGCAGGATGTCTTTGATGTGTCTGGTGCAGGCGATACGGTCATAGCCGTCTTTGCCATGGCGTTGGCAGGAGGCCTCAAGGCCAAGGATGGCGCTTTCCTGGCCAATCTGGCTGCCAGTGTGGTAGTGGCCAAGCTTGGCACCTACGCTGTCAGCCAGGAGGAACTGCTGGCTGAGCTGAAGAAACTTCTTTGAGGAGGAAGAGCAATGATTATCGTAACTGGCGGTGCCGGCTTTATCGGCAGCAATATCGTAAAGGAACTGAATCGCAAGGGTCGTACTGATATCCTGATTGTCGATGACCTGAAGGATGGCAACAACTACAAGAATCTGCGCGGCCTGCAGTTCATCGACTACCAGCACAAGGACGATTTCCTGCAGACCATTGAGAACGACGACTTCGATGGTACTGACATTGATGCTGTGTTCCATGAAGGCGCCTGCTCCGATACCATGGAGTATGATGTGAACTACATGATGAAGGTGAACTATGAGTACAGCAAGTCCGTGCTGCACTTTTGCCTCCAGCACCGCATTCCCTTCCTCTATGCTTCCTCCGCATCCACCTATGGCAGCGGCAAGCATGGCTTCCGGGAGGGAGACGAGTGTGAGGATGCTCTGAATCCTTATGCCTTCTCCAAGCTGGCTTTTGATCGCTATGTGCGTCAGGTAATGCCTGAGGCCAAGAGCCAGATTGTGGGCCTCAAGTACTTCAATGTCTATGGCCCCCAGGAGCACCACAAGGGCAAGATGGCCTCTATCTTCTACCAACTTTACAACCAGGTCAACGAGACCGGCGTGGCCCGCCTCTTCAAGGGCATTGACGGCTATAAGGACGGTGAGCAGCGCCGCGACTTCGTTTACGTCAAGGATGTGGTGAAGGTGAACCTCTGGTTCTGGGAGAACCAGGGCCCTTCCGGCATCTACAACTGCGGCACGGGCAAGGCCCATACCTACAATGAGGTGGCAGAAGCTGTCATCGCAGCTCTGGGCAAGGGCAAGATTGAGTACCGCGAGTTCCCGGAGGTGCTTCGCGGCAAATACCAGAACTTCACAGAGTCCGACCCCACCCATCTGTTGGCAGCGGGCTAT
This sequence comes from Selenomonas sp., assembly GCA_017635515.1. GTDB lineage: Bacteria > Bacillota > Negativicutes > Selenomonadales > Selenomonadaceae > Selenomonas_B. The sequence continues at coordinate 58,265 of JAGBLH010000250.1, read as the reverse complement.
GACCAAGGCTTCTATGACATGAAGGAAGCCGTGAAGGAATACTGCGATTTCCTCAATCAGGGCGGTTACTTCGAGTATGGCAAATAAGATGGAGAAGCAGGTTCCTGCCGTCTTTTTTGACAGGGACGGCACGCTCAATGTGGATACGGGCTATCTTCATGAAAAGGAAAAGCTCCAGTGGATGCCTGAAGCCAGGGAGGCCGTGAAGTACGTCAATGATATGGGGTATCTGGCCATTGTCATCACCAATCAGAGCGGCGTAGCCCGGGGCATGTTTGGCGAGCAGGCAGTTAATGAACTTCACGCTTATATGAATGAGGAACTGGGGAAAATCGGTGCCCATCTGGATGGCTTCTATTATTGCCCCCATCATCCCGAGGCGGCAGTGCCGGAGTACCGGCGGGACTGCGACTGCCGCAAGCCTAAGAGCGGGCTTATAGATAAGGCTTGCAAGGACTTTGCCATCGACCTTGAGCATTCCCTGATGGTGGGAGACAGCTCGCGGGATGTGGAATGCGGTGAAGGGGCAGGAGTCAGAGGCATCCTCTATCAGGGAGAGAGCCTGCTGGAACTGGTCAAAAAGTTTATTTCCGCCCGAGATACAGGGGTGGGAGCTTGAGGCTTCACTTGGGAAAACGTAAAAGATATGCAACTGATATGGACTGGATTAGATGAATGGTTTGAAACGCTTAATTATCAATGCCGATGATTTCGGCCGGCATGAACTTATCAATCAGGCAGTGGAAAAAGGTGTGACCGAAGGCTGCCTGCGTTCGGCTACCCTGATGCCGGGGGGCAAAGCCTTTGAGTCGGCCGTGGCTGTAGCAAGGCGCCATGAGGCGCTGGGGGTTGGCATTCATTTTACTCTGGTCAATGGCTATCCCATACTGCCACCACAGGAGATTCCTTCCTTGGTCACGGCAGAGGGCGTCTTTTTTGATGATTACACGGTCTTGGTGAAAAATTTCCTGTCAGGGCGGGTGAATCTGGAAGAAGTGCGGGCAGAGCTGGCGGCCCAGCTCAATAAGCTGGAGGGCGCAGGGCTAAAGCTCACTCATGCGGACAGCCACCAGCATATGCACACCCTGCCAGGCATCATTGATATAGTTCTGGCTTTGAGCAAAGCCTCCGGCATCAAGGCTTTGCGCACGCCGCGCACGCCGCTTTTCAGCGGTGAATTTGGCGGTCTCGGCCAGCTTATTGGGCGTCTGGGGCTGGGGTCGCTGGCCTGCCTCGCGGCCTGGAAGGCGGAGCGGAAGGGCCTGGCCACAACCGAGCATTTTGCCGGCATCGTGGCAGGTGAAGCTGTCTCGGAAGCATACCTGCTGGACTTCATCCGTCAGCTGCAACCCGGGACTACAGAGGTCATGATGCACCCCGGTTTGGATAACAGGGTACTGATACCGGAATGCGCCTGGGAGCACGATTTCGAGGCAGAGCTAGCAGCCATTGTGTCGCCGGCGGTCCGGGAGCTGGCAGTTTCAGAGCAGGTGGAAATAACGAACTTCCTCGCTTTGGCAGATTGAGGAGACTGGGATGGAAAAAATAACTGTAATTGTCCCCTGCTACAATGAGCAGGAGGTCGTAGAAAAATTTCATGCCGAGGTATCCCATGCCTTGCAGGAGGTTACTGACTGCGAATTTACCTACCTTTTCATAAATGATGGCAGCTCGGATGGAACTTTGGCCTTATTGCAGGCTATGGCAAGGCGGGAGCCGTCCGTGAGGTACCTCAGCCTGTCCCGCAATTTTGGCAAGGAAGCTGCCATGCTGGCCGGTCTTGACTATGCTGAGGGGGATGCAGTCATCATCATGGATGCGGACTTGCAGCATCCGCCGGAACTCATTCTCGAGATGATTGACTGGTGGCGTAAGGGCTATGATGATGTCTGTGGCAAGCGCACGGACCGGGCGGATGAAACCTGGTTCAAGCGCCACATGTCCAACATCTTCTACCGCAGCCTGCAATTTTTTTCCGATTACAAGGTGCAGCGGGATGTGGGGGATTTTCGCCTGCTGGATAAGCGCTGTGTGGCTGCTTTGCGGATGATGCGTGAGAATCAGCGCTATACCAAGGGCATGTTTACTTGGGTGGGGTACCGCAAGAAGGAGATTCCTTTCCATGTGCGTCCCCGGGCGGCCGGGCATACTACCTGGAATTTTCTGCGCCTCTGCAACTTGGCGGTGGAGGGGCTTACCTCCTTCACCACGGCCCCTCTGCGCCTGACGACCATGCTGGGGCTGGGCGTTTCCCTGCTGGCTATGTTTTATATGTGCTGGGTGCTTTTCAACGCCCTTTGCTACGGCGACCCCGTAGCCGGGTATCCGACCTTGATGACAGTCATGCTTTTTCTTGGGGGAGTGCAGCTGCTCTCCCTGGGCATCATAGGTGAATATCTGGGCCGGGTTTTTACCGAGAGCAAGCGCAGACCCATCTATCTGGTGGATGAGTACAACGGAAAAAAGATGATATACGGCAGCTCAGAATGCAGTCTGCCCAAGGAACAGGACGATAAGAATGAGGGAGTGTAAGGACTTGTCCCAGAGCAAAAATGGTCTATTTCTTAATCTGCTGGTTTTGGCGGTAATTTTTCTGGTGATGTTTGTGCTGAACGAATTGATGCCGCTTCACCGGGATGACTATGATTATTCGCTGATCTGGCTGACCACTGAGCATATTGCGTCTTTTCAGGATGTGATAACCTCGGCTTATCGCCATTATTTCCTGCATGGCGGGCGCATGTTCACGGTGTTCTGCCTGGATCTGTTCCTATGGCTGGGCAAGTTCTGGTTCGACGTTGCCAATGCCCTGATGTTTGCGGCCCTGGTGCTCCTGCTTTACTTCCATGCACGCCGTTCGGTGGTATGGAACCGTGAGCCGGTCCTGCTGGCAGTGACAGGCCTCTTGGCCTGGCTGTCTTTTCCCCATTTTGGCGAAGTGGCCGTATGGAAAAGCGGTTCCACCGTCTACCTTTGGTCGGCTGTGCCGGCAGCCCTTTTCCTGCTGCCGTATAATATCTCCCTGGCTAGAAGCAAAGCTGTGCTGAGTGGCTGGGCGGTTTTGCCTATGTTTCTGCTGGGGATCATTGCCGGCTGGTCTGTGGAAAATCTGGCGGTGACGGTGGTCTGGCTGACTGCCGGAATCAGCTGGTATTTCCATCGGCAGGGCAGCATGGCAGGCTGGATGCCGGCGGGGAGCCTGGGCGCTCTGCTGGGACTTATCGGCATTGTGGCTGCGCCGGGAAATTTCGTCCGCTACGATGAGCAGGGCAGCGGCAAGGGCATCCTGCATCATATCGGCAACCAGTTTGCGGGCAACGGTGAGATGCTGTTGTACATTCTGCCTATGGTCTTGTTGCTGCTCTGTGCCTGGCGCGTTTTCAAGCTGGTGCTGGCGGAAAAGAAGGGCTTTCCCCTTGAGCAAGGACAGCTTCGGCTGAGCCATGGTCATTGGCTGATGCTGGGTTTCATCATCCTGTTGGTGATATCTTATTTCAACGGCAGTTTTGTAGCCTGGACCATTCGTGACATCTTGTATGCTGCCGTGATGGTGCCGCTGGGACTGACCAAGCAGAAGACCGTGGATCACTTTGATAATCTGTTTAATGGCTTCGATGAAATGGCCATTTACTGGCTGACGATTTTCTTTGTCTACGCGTTGGTGAAGAAGCAGCTGGGACTGACACCGCAGGCTATACGTACCCTGGCGGAAAAGGTAAAAGCGCGTGAGGTATGGCAGTCCTTTGCGGTGGTTCGTTATGCAGGATATATGCTGGCGCTGGCACTGGCAAACAATTTGGTTATGCTGGCAGCCCCCACCTTTCCGGCCCGGGCTACCTTCAGTTCTGTGGCTATGATTATCATTGCGACGGTGGCTGTATTGCGAGAGCCGCTGATTCGCGAACGCCTGGCTTTGCCAGCACACAAGGTGCTGCTGGCAGCTGCGGCCGGGCTGGGTATCTTCACTATGTCGGCGGCCATGCTGGTTACTTATGATATGAATCAGGAAAATGCTATCCGCATTGATATTGTGAAGGCAGCAGCCGCTCAAGGCGAGCCAATCGCCTATATGGAACCCATCAAAATGAAGAATCGTGCTCTGCGGCATGTATTTTTTGTGGACTTCGACAATGGCGTGACCAAGGAAGGCCTCTGCAAATACTATGGCATAGAGGATATCAAGGTGAATTTGGGAGAGAAAAGAAGATGAGTATTCGTGCATGGATGAGCACGGAGACGATGGAGAAGGGGACATTTGCCTGTCTAGCGATGTTTGCTCTCGTGTCCAGCTGTTCTGTAGCATTGGGAAATATTTTTCTGGGGCTTTCTTTGCTGTTTGGACTTGGATATTTGTACGTGGATTTTCGGTCAAGAAAAAGAGGGCTGCCTCCCAGGGGGATTTTGGTGGTAATTCTGCTTTTGTGGGCGGCAGTGATTGTCTCAGCGCTTTTTTCTGCAGATGTGGTGAAGGGCATGGGGGCATTTTTTGACAAATGTCTCTATCGCTCAACCCCCATGTTCTTGATCTTGTTTGCTGTCAGGAAGCCTGAAAAAATTGTCTTTCTGGCCAAGTGCCTGCTAGCTTCGGTGCTGATAAATGGCTGCGTAGCCGTGTATCAGTTCGTGGCGGCCGGAATGGTGCTGGGGGGGCGATATGCAGGATTCCTCAACTATATGCACTATGCTACCATCCTTTCCATGACTTTCCTTTGCTTGTGGATTGGAGTGCTGAAAGATACCGTGCCCAGGCGGCGCTGCCTGTGGGGGGCTCTCATGGCAGTGACAGGCGGGCTCTTGCTGATAGATTATACTCGCGGTGCCTGGCTGGGAGCTGCCATCGGCATGATGGTGCTGGGACTTTTTGCTGTGCGCCAGCGGCTGAAGATGCTGCTGGCCTATGCCTGTGTACTGGCTGTGGCCATGGGGCTGATGGCAAGTTTTCCTGAAATGCCAATGGTGCAGCGCATTGTGTCCGTGGCAGACAGCAATGAGCAATCCCATATGGAGCGGAAGCTTCTCTGGCAAAGTGCGGAACAGATGTTTGAAGATAATCCGCTGCTGGGAATTGGCCCGGGCAGATTCAAGGATTGCTATCCTGACTACATTTCACCTTTGGCCAAAGAGCCGCATTTGACCCATGCCCACAGCAATTTCATGCATATGCTGGCTGAGGGCGGTGCTGTAGGTGAGCTGGCTTTTATTATCTTTGTTTTCTATCTGCTGTATTTTTCCGTGTCCCGCCGGGAAAGACATGGTGAGACCGCCCGTCTTTGCATCATGGCGGCTGTGCTGGGAATTATGCTGCATGGATTGACGGAATACACCTGGGGAGCTTCGGTGTCCGTGAAGTTTTTCTGGACGGTGCTGGGCCTGGCTTTGGCCTGGGCGAGATTTAATGACAACGCTGCAGAGTGAGCGGCATTTTGGGAGGTTGTTCGTTTGAACCAAGAGGAGGGCTGTGACATGCCATCGAGACTGGCGGTCATTATTCTGACCAGGAATGAAGAAAAAAATATCGGAGCAGCCATAGACAGCGCCTCTTTTGCAGATGAAATACTGGTGGTGGATTCAGGCAGTACGGATGCAACTCAGGCCATCGCCGAAAGCAGGGGCGCGAAGTTCGTCTTTCATCCCATGGGAGAGGAGGGCTTTGCGGGACAGAGAAACTTTGCCCTGGGCCAGACTGAAGCCGAGTGGGTTTTTTATCTGGATGCTGATGAACGCATCACTGAAAGAGCCGCTGACTGCATGGCGAAGATAGTGGTTGGAAACGAAGAGGCTGCTTTTTCCCTGAAGCGCATGAATATCATCATGGGGAAGCTGATGAAGCACGGTGCCCATAGGCCGGACTGGTGCCTGCGGTTGTTCCGTCGCGGTACTGTCAGCTGGGAAGGCGTGGTGCACGAGCGACCGGTTTCCGCATTGCCGAGCCGTGAGATGGACGGTGAACTTCTGCACCACACTTATTCTGATTGGACGAATTATTTCCATAAGCTGTCCAGTTACACGGACATGATGGCAGAGCGAATGCATGAGGAAGGCAAGACGGCGGGGCTGGCAGATTTGACTGTGCGGCCCATATTTGCTTTTTTCCGCGCTTATGTGCTGCAGAAAGGTTTTCTGGACGGGGAGCTGGGACTGGTTTTTTCCATGCTCCACAGCTATTATACATTTATGAAGTACTTGAAACTCAGGTACAGGACATTCAGCGGAGGTCAAGAGGCATGAAGGTAGCAATCCTCGAAACAGTCAAAGCCAAGGCAGGCTTCGAGCTGGAGTTTGACAAGATAATCATCGAGGCTTTGCGCAAGGCAGGCCATGAGCCTGTGATGATGGTGCCGGAAAAGACGGAGCTGGACAGGGATTTTGGGGTGCCGGTCTATGAGCTTGCTGGCGGGGCCATAGTCAGCTATGACAGGGTACATGGGCTGAAGAAGCTGATCTATTCCCTGAAGCGGGAATATCGGCGCATCAAATGGTTTGACTCGGCGGCCCAAACGGCTGTCAGGGAAGGGATAGATGCTATCCTCTTGACCACTGCCACCTATCGCTATCTGCGCTCGTTGCAGAGAAGCAAGCTGCTCAAAAGCTCTGTGCCGGTGTACTTCATCTTCCTGGGAGTAAATCCCCAGGAGAAGCCGAAGTTCCTGCGTTATGCCCGCAAGTGCCTGGGGCATGAGAAGATAAAGCTGTGCGTGACTACCTTGAGGGATGACTTTGGCAGTGAAAAACTGCCGAATTTGCGCCTTATCCAGCCTCCTGTGATGATGCCGGAGGCTTTTGTCAGCAGTGAGGATACCGAGACTTTGAAAATTGGCTTCTTTGGGCATTACCGCAAGGGTGAGAAGAAGATGGAGTGGCTTCTCAATATAGCCGCCCATGAACAGCTTCCTCCGGGGATCAGGTTCATAGTGCAGCTGGCTCCCACTACTGCCGAAGATGAGATGGAAGCCAGACAGATAGCAGTCAAGTACAGTGGCTGCGAAAGGATAGAATTCATCAATCGCAAGCTCTTGCAGGATGACTGGTATGAAATGATAAGGTCCGTGGATGTGATGTATCTCCCTTATACGGCAGAGCGTTATATCTACAATTGGAGTGCCATATATTTTACTGCTATAGGGGCTGGCAAGCCTGTGCTTACCACAAGGGTCCTTAATCCGGAGGTAATGGAGAGATTCCATATTGGGGAAATTATTGATATGGATGACGCTGGCCACTTTAAGGAACAGATGCTTGATTTTATTGCCAATTTTGAGGCGAGAAAATCTGTGTACAAGGAAGAACTGGCAAAGGCAAATATGGAATATGCCAAGGAGAAGTTTATAGATAATTTGTTGCAGCCAACAAAGCAAATGTAGCTTTATGCATATTAGTGTAACTGTTGTGGAGAAGGTATCATGAGGATAGTTTTGGCCATTTTCTCAAGAAATGATAAGATACTTTTGATAGAAGATACGTTGAAAAAAATGGGACATGATGTTCGGACAGTATATACAGATGCTTACCGCATGATATGTTCCTATTATAAGAAGAAAATGGACAAATTAGGACTGAAGGGCAGCCGCATCAGATATGAACGCAATTGGAAAGAAAATCTAAATAAACTCGTTGATGAATTTTCTCCGGACTTAGTGCTGTTCGTCAATACTCCAAAGGATTTAATGGCTCCCAATGATTTGGCGTATGTACGGGATAGGTGTCACACGGCTTGTTGGTTTGTGGATGGTATAAGCGAAAGGCCTGAGGTCTTAGGATATTTGCCTTACTTTGAGAAGATATTTCTCTTTGAAGAGTGCGATGTGAGTTATCTGGAGAATATGGGGATAAAGGCAACGTATCTTCCTGTAGGCTATAGCGAAGCTTTTTCCAAGCTGGATAATCCAAGGGATACGGATATAGTCTTCATTGGTTCTCCTTTTGCCAACAGGCTGAAAATCTTAGAGACTGTGGCCAAGGAAGCGGAAAGACGTTCCTGGAATCTGAAAATAATCGGACCCTTTTATGACGAAAAATATCCTTGGAAAAAAATCTTTTTCCAAAGGAAATGGCGGCATATCTGCAAATTCCTGGAAAACAGAACGGTATCGCCTGTGGAAGCAGCGCTTATGTATAGTTGTACGAAGGTATGCCTGAATATACATGCGGAAAGACACAAAAGTCCGAATCCGCGTTCTTTCGAGATTATGGCTACGGAATCCTTTTTGCTGATGGATGAAAGAGAGTATTGGGGCAGCCTTTCCAATGAGGATTGCGCAACCTATGCAACTGCAGCAGATCTTTTGGATAAGATTGGGTATTATTTAGAAAATGAAGAACTGCGGGTAAAAATTGCAAGGCATGGCTATAGCACCGTGACAGGAAAATTATCAATGAGAAATATGCTGCAGAGAATTGTAACCTCCTGATTCCAATAAATGATGGTTTTCCATGAGTGCTGCAGGCAGGTATTCCTCAGCAGATTCGTGATAGGAGAGATTGCTTTGAAGATTTTATTAGCTAATTTTTCTAAAATGGTTAATGACTCAGGAGGGGCGGCTAAGGTCTTCTGTGCTTTCGCCAATGAAATGTGTGCACGCGGACATGAAGTCACGGCGATGTACTGCGACGATAAAGAGGGAGATTTCTTCTATCCGGTAAATGAAAATGTAAGGGCCATAAATCTGCAGCATGCCTATGGCCAGCATATTGCTTTTCCCAAGAGATTGAAGATAAAGCGGGAACTCTTGCGAGTGGTGGATATACGCAGGGCACGGAGTGTAAATGATAGTTTCATAGAGAAAAATTTATTGGGAAATATACGCAGGGCCCTGGAGGAAGTCGCACCTCATGTGATAGTGTCCTGGCAGCCGGCGGCAAGCAAATCTTTCCTCTTGGATATACAGACCGATGTCCCTGTCATAACCATGTCCCATGGAGATCCGGAGGATTATTTCCATACCTACCCGGTGGCTGAATTGCCCGCTATAGAGCGAAGCGCTGTTAATCAGGTGCTGATACCGTCTTTTCAGGATAGCCTGAAGAAGCGGTTTCCAAATCTCAAGACAGTGGCCATAGGGAATGTGGTACCTCAATATGAGAAACAGGCCGAACTGCAGGCAGAAAAAGAAACCTATAAAATCATCTTCCTGGCCCGTTTGGTGAAAAATCATAAGCGCCCACATATTTTGGTGGAAGCCTTTATCAAGCTGGTGAAAGAATTTCCTCAGTGGCAGGCAGAATTGTGGGGAGCTGATGATAAGTTATCCTACACAAAATCCATGCAGAGGAAAATAGATCAGGCGGGATTGAGCGACAGGATCAAGTTCATGGGAACCACTCACGATGTAGCGAAAGTCTTGAAAGAAGGGGATGTATTTGCCTTCCCCAGCGCCTATGAAGGCTGGGGCATGTCCCTGACAGAAGCTATGAGCATGGGCTTGCCAGCCGTGGGCTTCAAGAATTGTTCGGCTGTGAATGAGCTGATTGAAGATGGCAAAACCGGATTCCTGGCAGACGACGGGGTGGAGGCCTATGCTGAAGGCCTGAGAAAGCTGATGTCGGACAGGGACCTGAGATCCAGGATGGGAAATGCGGCAAGGCAGGCGATGAAACCTTACAGGGCTGAAAACATTTGGAATAAATGGGAAAAGTTGCTGCATGACACCGTGGATAATTAATCTGACATTGAAAAAAAGTCATGTTCGGGAGACGACTTGGTGTTTGTCGGAGAGATTTTCTGCCTGGCGTTAGAGAAGCTCAGATTTAGGAGGTTGACTATGAAATCATTCAGGCAGCTTGGCCATGCCATTTATAATATGGATAATCCCCGTGAGGTAAGGCGCTATTGGGTATTTAGGGCCAGGGCATTCCTGCACAGGGGAAAGCTTAGGGATTTGGAACGTTTTTTTGCAAGTGATGAAATCCTGCAGGCTATTGCTGAAACCTGTCCCTTCGTCTATGAGCAGCCTACCCGCGCTTTTTTTTATTGCAAGTCGAATTTTGACAGTCGCCTGCGCATTGTGCGGGAGCATATGACCTTTTTGAAGGAAAATTTGCGCCCGGAGATTTTTCGGGGCTTGTATGACCATGAGTACTACACCCTTTGGGAAGATTGCGCTGAAGGAGAATTGCCTTTGCGCTGCAAGCTCGCTTTTGAAACAGGCCAAAGGAAAGAAGGCTTGCTGTCAATGATGCTCTATCTTGGGGATATGTGCCTTTATCAGATGATTTTTTGGCTGGCCAAAGACAGGGCTGGAGAATATTCCCTTTATATCGGCGCCATGCAGGGGCCGAATATGGAGGGGGCGCGGGATATCGTCAAGAAGGTCACCAAGCGGTGCCATGCCTATCGCACGAAAAATCTCATTCTCTATCTGACCCAGGCTTTGGCGCGCGGCTTGGGCTTGAAGCACATTTATGCTGTCACCAATCAGGGTTACTACGCCATGAACCATGTGCGGGTAGACCGCAAGCTCAAGACTGATTTCAGCGAGTTCTGGCTGGAGGCCGGAGGCTGGAAGACTGAGGATGAGCGTTTTGACGAGTTGCCGTTGGTGGAGCCCCGCAAGACTATAGAGGAAGTGCCTACCCGCAAGAGGGCGGTGTACCGCAGACGCTTTGCCATGCTGGACGAGATAGACAGACAAGTGGCGGAATGCTTATCTGACATTTCTTTGCCTGTTTCATGAAGAGTTGGACGGCTTAGAGATGAGCTGCAACAAGAGAAGGAGAGGCCATGAACCTGAGCGATAGAATTATAGCAGATTTGGAAAAGCTGGCCTTGGAATATGGTGTCGTAAAAATAATCTTGTTCGGCTCTCGTTCCAGGGGCGATAACAGCGAGAAGAGTGATGTTGATATTGCTGTGTATGGCTGCCGTGATTTTGTGAATTTCAAGCTTGATGTTGAGGAAAAGGTATGGACATTGCTGACTTTTGATATAGTCAACATGGACAATGAGATATCTGAAGAACTGGCAGGAGAGATAAAGAGAGATGGAGTAGTCATCTATGAGAAAATATGATAATTTTTGCAGCAATTTGGCGGTTTTATCTCAAGCATCAGAGCAGGATTTGAATAATGAGTTCATCATCGGCGGTATCATAGACAAATTTTTTGTGCAGTTTGAGCTGGGGTGGAAAGTGCTTAAAGAGCTGCTGAAATATGAAGGAAGTTCTGTATCTGCATCTGGTTCGCCAAGAGCTATCATCAAGGAAGCTTATAAAACCTATGACTTCATTGATGAGGGCACTTGGTTGGAAATGCTGGAGAAAAGAAATGACCTGACCCACATTTATGATGGAAAAAAAGCAAGGGAACTGGCCAATTTGATTATAGAGAAATATGTGCCTGAGTTTGAAAAGATAAAATGCTGTATAGCTGATATATATGGAGATGTTCTGTAGACATCATGCTGGCAGAAAAGCTGCAGGCGTTGATGAAAGATTCTTGATGAAGTATTTGCATTTGGAGGCAATGCGTATGGTGGATGAAAAGAATCATCTATGGGTGTTGGGAGCAGTGTGGGCATTGCTTTATTTATTGGGCAATAACCTGCTCACTGTCACAGAACCGGTAGAATGCAATTATGCGGAAACGGCCAGAGAAATGCTCCAGTACAGCGATTATTTTTCTCCCCGCATCTTGGGGGACTATTGGTTTGACAAACCCATTTTGTACTACTGGGAACTGGCTGCTTCTTTCGCTGTATTCGGTTTGAATAATTTTGCGGCTCGGTTCCCTTCTGCCCTGATGGTGGCAGCAGCCATGGCGCTGCTTTACTTTTGGGGCAAGAGGCTTTATGGCAGCCGCGTGGCTTTGGTGGCAGCGCTTTTGTTTGCCACCTCCCTGGAAACCTGGTATGTAGGCCATGCCATAATCACGGACATGACTTTGCTGGTCACGGTATCCCTTACGCTCATCATGTTTTACAGGGGGTATACGGAGAGGAAAAACAGCTTTTTTTACTATGCTTTTGTGGCGGCAGCTTTTGCTGTGCTGGATAAGGGCCCTATCGGACTTTGCCTGCCGGGGCTTATCATTCTTATCTTTTTGGGGTGGCAAAAGGACTGGCGTGTACTGCTGGCAAAAGAGATTTTTTTAGGGTTCATATTGTTCCTGGCTGTGGCGGGCATTTGGTATGTGCCGATGTTCATGCTCCATGGACGCGATTTTGTCGATGTCTTCTTGGGGGTTCATAATGTGATGAGGGCTACCGTGTCCGAACACCCAAGCGATAATGTCTGGTATTATTATATCGGGATATTCCTGGCGGGCTTCTTCCCTTGGAGCCTGGTGGCTATACCTGCAGCTATACAGAAATGGCGCAAGGGCTGGAGGCTCAAATTGACGGTTGAGACAAAATTCCTCCTGGTGTGGGCAGTGACAGTTTTTCTGGTGTTCCAGTGCTTTGCCACGAAATATGTGACCTACACTTTCCCTTATATGTTTCCCGTAGTCCTGCTGATGGCCAGATTTTTCTGTCATACGGGCAAGAAATTCTTTTATGGGGCAGCTGTTATGTCGTTGGTGTATGTAAGTGTCCTGTTCCTGGTGGCAGTTCCACGCATGGAAAATCATTCTTCATATCAAATGGCGCTGGCAGCCAAGAGCTATCTTGACAAAGGGGTGGAGGTTTATTGCTTCCAACGTAGCGGAAGTGTGATATCTTTTTCATATTACACGGGAGCATATACCTTTGACCTGGTAGAAAAGCAGGAGCTCATGGAGGAGCGGAAACTCGACTGGAGTGTTACCGATATAGTGCCTAAGAAGGATATTCTCTCGGTAAATCATAATAAGCCGCTCTTGATCATTTCCACGGAACAGGGAATAAAAAAACTGCAGGAAAGATGGCCGGGGAAATGGCATAAGTTGGCTGACGGTTACAGGCAACAGCTCTATTATCATGAGTCAGAGGAGAGAGAGATTTGAAAAGTGTATCAATAGTTGTGTCAGTGTACAATGAAGGAGACAATATTGAGCATTTTGCTGTGGCTGTAGAAGCGGAAATGACGAACCTGGCCTACGATTGGGAACTTATTTTTGTAGATGACGGTTCAAAGGATAACAGTCTGGAAATCATAGAGAGGCTGCAGGAGCAAAACAAGCATATCAAGGTTTTGGCCCTGTCCCGCAACTGCGGCCATCAGATGGCGCTGACCTGTGGCCTGGACCACGCACAAGGGGATGCAGTCATTTCCATGGATGGGGACATGCAGCATCCGCCGGCACTTATCCCTGAATTGCTGCGGATCTGGGAGGAAGGATATGAGATTGTCCAGACCATCCGCCTTGATACCCAGGGGGTAAGCTGGTTAAAAAAGAAAACCTCAGAGCTTTATTACAAGCTCATCAATAATTTGTCCAGTGTAAATATTCGCCCTGGTGGCTCGGATTTTCGCCTTTTGGACAGGCAGGCTGTAGAGGCCTTGCGCAAGTATCGGGAGCATGACCGCTTTTTGCGGGGCATGGTGACCCTGCTGGGCTTCAAAATGGCGGAAGTGCCTTTTGTGGCACCACCACGTTTTGCGGGGAAGTCAAAGTATTCCTTCTCAAAGATGGCAAAGCTGGCGGTGGACGGCATCGTGGGCTACTCGGTAGTGCCGCTGAGGGCAGCCTTTGTAGCGGGGATAATTCTTGCGCTGTTCAGTTTTTTGCTTTTCCTGCATGTATTGTATGCATATGTGTGTGATGAAGCTGTGTCCGGCTGGACCACCATTATGGTGTGTCTCTCCCTGTTTGGCGGCACCCAGTTGATTATGCTGGGGGTCATGGGGGAATATTTGGGCCGTATCTATACGGAAGTGAAAAATCGTCCCCTGTACTTATTGAAGAATGATGGAAATGAGGAGAAAAGCAATGTATGATTATCTGATTGTTGGCAGCGGCCTTTTTGGGGCTGTTTTTGCCCATGAAATGAAGCAACAGGGCAAGTCCTGCCTGGTGCTGGAGCGCAGGAGCCATGCGGGGGGGAATGTTTACTGTGAGGAGAGGGGCGGCATCAACATCCATCGCTATGGTGCCCATATCTTCCACACTTCTTACAAGGATGTCTGGGAGTATGTCAACAGCTTTGTGGAGTTCAACAACTATGTGAATTCGCCTGTGGCGAACTTCCGCGGGGAACTCTACAATCTGCCTTTCAACATGAATACCTTCACCAAGCTCTGGCCGGAGGTGCACACCCCTGCTGAAGTGGAGGCAAAGCTTGAGGCCGAGAGGCGTGAGGCGGGCATAGATGAGCCGCAGAATCTTGAGGAGCAGGCCATTTCTCTGATTGGCCGCACCGTCTATGAAAAACTCATCAAGGGGTATACGGAAAAGCAGTGGGGGCGTGCCTGCACTGAGCTTCCCGCCTTCATCATCAAGCGGCTGCCTGTGCGGCTGACCTTTGACAACAACTACTTCAATGACCGCTATCAGGGCATTCCCGTGGGAGGCTACAACAAGCTTATAGATGCTTTGCTGGAGGGCATTGAGGTGCGGCTGGATACCGACTATCTGCAGGATAGGGAAACTTACGACAAACTGGGCAGGAAAATTGTCTATACCGGCCCTATCGATGAATACTTTGCTTACAAGCTGGGCCGCCTGGAGTACCGTGGCCTGAGGTTTGAGACAGAGCGCCTGGCAGAGGAAAATCACCAGGGGGTAGCGGTGATGAACTACACTGCCAGGGAAGTGCCCTACACCCGCATCATCGAGCACAAGCACTTTGAATTCGGAACTCAGCCTGTGACCTATGTGACCCGTGAATACCCCGCTGACTGGCAGCCAGGCGAGGAGGCTTACTATCCTGTGAACAACGACAGGAACCAGGCGCTTTACCGGCAGTATGCAGAGCTTGCCGCGAAGGAAAGCAGGGTCATCTTTGGCGGGCGGCTGGCTGAGTACAAATATTACGACATGGACGATGTGATCAAGAGCGCCTTGGAACGGGCAAAAGAGCAGCTGTGATGGCTATGGGGGAATTTTAGCGCATGTTCATGCACTTTTGGTTTGGCGCTCAGCAGGATTTCAGGCTTTTTCTGCTGGCACCTCTTTTAGCAGGGCTGTTTCGCCTGATTTTCATTGAGGTTTACGGTCCTGAGAAGCTGCCGGGCAAAGAGACTTTTCACAAGTGGTTTCAGTGCTTTGCCTATGGCTTGCGCTGGGGGCTGGACTGGCATGCGTATGTTTTCTTGTTTCCCTTGGTGCTGATTTCTATCCCGGGGGCTTTCCTGCCGGCTTATTATGAAATGGGCGATACCCTGCGGGGGATTTTTATCCTGGGTTATCTGCTGCTCATGTATACGGCTTTCATGGGCAAGATGATCTTTTATTTCCATTTCCACGATACTTTCAACCAGACCTTGCGGTTGGGAAAAAATGCCGACAAGATGAATTTCGTGGATATTTTTTTCCACCAGAATCATGGCGGCTGGATTCTCCTGGGGTATCTGCCTTATGGCTGGTTTTGCTGGCAGCTGATCCAGGCTCTGCTGGCCCTGCCCCTGCTGCCTTATTGGCAGCTGGATTCAGCGGTTTGGCAGTATGGGGCCAATGCCGCGGCTTTCATAGCCGCGGGGGCGCTCTTTTACTGGCTGCGCTACGGCGGCAGCTTCAGCCATCGGCAGAAGCCTGAATGGGATGAAGTGCCGGCGGTGGTGAAGGAAGATGTTTTTTTCGGCAAGGCCGTGGTGGATGATTTTGTGGCTTTGGAAATGGTCTTCAGGCAGCCTGTCAGCGAAGTCCTGACCCATGATGATGAAACCACGCGGAAAATCTGGCAGGGCTTTGTGGAACCTCGCGGCAGGGAGGATTTCTGGGAGCAGTTTGCCAAAGGGGCAGGCGGCGCCAAAATCAAGCAGCCCTCTCATATCTTCTGGCTGCTGGGGGAAAGCCATAGCCAGCTTTTCTTTGACCCGGCCTGGCGGAAGCTGCATCTGCTGGAGAGCAGCGAAAAATGGCGTGAGGCTCAGGGGACGGTGACTTTGGAGCAGTTCCTGCCTGCGGGGCTGATATCCCAGCCCTCAATCACTAGCCAGCTGGCAGGGCTTTTTGATGATAATTTGGAGCTGAACGAGAACAAGGATTTCTGGCAGGGGCGGACACCTCTCTCCTTGCCGGAACAGTTGCGCCGCCTGGGCTATCGCACAGAATTTTACTATGGCGGGGGCTTGAACTGGGGGAGCTTTGTACACTTCGTTCCTGCCTGCGGCTTTGATTTCAGCTATGGCGGCCCGGAGCTTTGCAGCAAAGATGCGCCGAGCACCTGGCTGGGGGTCTACGACCATCTCTTTTTGGAGGGGGTGGAAAAAAAGATTGGGGAGCATGATGATGGCAGGCCAGCCTTCCATTATGTCTATACCACTTCCAATCATGGCCCTTATAATATGCCTATGGAGGAATTGGGCTACAGGGCAGAGGACGTCCTGCGGGAAGTGCCGGAACTGCTGAAGGCCAAGGGGCAGGCGGCCCGCCAGCTGGGGGGCATCTGGTATGCAGACCACGCCTTGGTTGAGTTTGCCCTGCGCATGAGGAAAAAATATCCGGATGCCTTGTTCATAGTGACGGGGGATCACGCCGGGGGGCTGGTTTCGCCCCAGCTCCTGCACGAGGCGGGGCTGCTGCCTCGGCAGTATTTCAATCTCAGGGAAATCCGCATGCCCACTTTCGCCATGCAGCATCCTGAGCTACGGCAGGAAATGCTGGGCAGCACCATGGGCACGCACATGCACATCCTGCCTACCCTGATGGAATTGATTGCTCCGGCAGGATTCAAATATTATTCCCTGTTTCCCTCCCTGCTGGAGAGGCTGGACCATGTTGTGACTCCCTATGGCTGGCTGGCAGGGGGTAAAGTGGGTGACTATGGCAACAGCACCGCCCAGTCCTGGCTGCCCGCAGAGGATTTGCTGCCCACAGAGCAGGTGGAGGCGGTGCCGTATGCGGCAGAGCGGAAGGCGCTGGTGGAGCTGACCGGCTGGCTGGTCAGGCATCCAGAGTTCCTGGACAAGGTATCGTCGTAGGTGTCAGGCGATTTTCATATGCAACAAAAGAGAGCTTCGTTTGGGGAGGCTCTCTTTTGTTTATCAAATTATGGCTTCGATTTTGGCCATCACCTGTTCGGGGGTGATGACTTCCAGGCAGTCCAGGCCCTTGGGACAGGCTCTCTGCCAGCAGTAGCGGCAGGGGCGGTCTGCTTCGATGGCGTTTCCTAGCTGGCCGTAGGGGCCGTTGCGGTTGGCATCGGTGGGCCCCATGACCATGATGGTGGGGGTGCCCAGGCCGGAGGCCAGATGCACGGGGCCGGTATCGCCCCCCAGGCACAGTCTGGCCTGCTGGAGGATGCAGGTGAGCTGCTTGAAGTTTGTCCTGCCCACCAGATTCACGGGCGGGACTTCTGTATAGCCACAGATTTCGGCGGCCCGTTGCTCGTCCACCGGCCCGCCGCCTACCAGGATGGGGATGATTTGCCTGTCGTAGAGCTTGTCCGCCAGCTGGGCGAAGTATTTGGCGGGCCAGCGTTTGTTGGGCCAGTTGGCGCCGATGGCAAACACGGCATAGGCATTGTCCATGTTGGCGCCTGCCTGGGCAAAGATCCGCCGGGCCAGGTCTGCCTCCCGCTCGGGCACCTCTAGGGGCAGGCGCACTTCCTCCACCCGGCATCCCAGGGCGCGGGCCACGTCAAGATATCGTTCCACGATATGGCCGCCTGCATGGGGGCCGATGACAGGGCGGGAGATGCGGTCGCTGAGCTCCCGCATATTGCACATGCCCAGCTTCACGGGTGCCTTGCCCAGTCGGGCGATGGCGGCGGACTTGAAGAGCCCTTGCAGGTCAAGCACCGCATCGTAGCTGCGTGCCTGGATTTTCCGCTTCAGGGGGCCGTACTCCCGCAGGAAGCCGTGGAGGGATTTGAACTTTTTCTTTTCAAAGAGGATTACTTCGTCGATGTAGGGGCACATCTTCACCAGGTCGCAGGCTGGTGGTTCCACCACCCAGGTGAGGTGGCTGTCCGGGTAGGTTTCCTTGAGAGCGTAGGCCACAGGCAGGGCGTGGATCACGTCGCCGATGGCGCTCAGTTTTACAATGAGAAAGTTTTTCATAACAGTACCTTTTCAGGTTTCTCCTTTCTGCTCGGATGTGTGCTGCAGTTGAATTTATTTAGCATAATTATAACGCCGTGGAACTGTTTTTGTCGATGTATACTATGCAAATGAAGTATAACTGGGCAAAAAAATGCCAACAATATTCATATAACTCACAAATAATTTGCATTTTCTGCTGGCTTGTGGTATACTGTCGAGTAGGCGTTCGAGAATCGTTAACAGATATGGGACGCAGGTTAACTATAATTTTTCAGTAAGGGGATTATCGTATGGCTTTCGAAGACAAGACTTTAGTGTGCAAAGAGTGTGGCAAGGAGTTCACTTTCACCGCCGGTGAGCAGGAATTCTATGCCGAGAAGGGTTTCGAGAATGAGCCGGCACGCTGCCGTGACTGCCGCGACAAGCGCCGCCGCAGCCGTGATGGCGGTGAGCAGCGCCAGATGTTCAAGGTTACTTGCGCTGACTGCGGCAAGGAGACCGAGGTGCCCTTCGAGCCGAAGAATGACCGTCCGGTTTACTGCCGTGACTGTTTCAACAAGCGTCGTGCTGAGGCATAAAAGCATATTTGCATAAAGTGTAACATTGCTATAAAATATATGGTGTTGCGTGAAGGTGAGGCCCGGCAGCGTGTCCGGGCTTCTCTTATTGTCAAGGGGGACTAAATATGTTCAAATTCAAGAAATTGTTGGCAGTAGCTGCTGCCTGCGCATTGAGCGTGGCTGCTTTCACCGGTTGCGGCGGTGGTCAGCAGGCAACTTCCGGTAGCGGGGCTGCTTCAGGAGCCAAGGTGCTGCGCGTGGGCTGCTCGGCTGACTTTGCACCTTTCGAGTTCCAGGATGAGACCAAGAAGGATTTCCAGGGCTTCGATATGGACCTTATCCGCGCTGTGGCCAAGGAAATGGGCCGCGAGGTGGAGATTCAGGATATGGGCTTTGACGGCCTGATTCCTGCCCTGCAGGCCAAGAACATCGATGCCATCATCTCCGGCATGACTATCAACGAGGAGCGCCAGAAGAATGTGAATTTCTCTGACCCCTACTATGAGGCAGGCCTCACCATGATCGTCAAGGACAGTGAGGAGAGCATCAAGAGCTTCCAGGACCTCAAGGGCAAGAAGGTAGCTGTGCAGATCGGCACCACCAGCGCCGAGGAAGTCAAGAAATTGGACGGCGTGGAGATCAAGGAGCTCAACACTCCGGCTGACTGCTTCATGGAGCTGAAGGCAAACGGTGTGGACGCAGTGGTGAACGACAAGCCGGTGAATGAGTACTACATCACCAAGAGCGGCGCCACCGGCGTGAAGGAATTGCCCGAAAAGCTCACCGCTGAGAACTACGGCATTGCCATGAGCAAGGACAATGCTGATCTCCAGAAGGAAATCAACGCTGCCCTGAAGAAGCTCAAGGACAATGGCGAGTACCAGAAGATTTACGACAAGTGGTTCGGTGGCGTCAAGAAGTAAGCCTGGCACATGCTAAGGCGCTCGGGACATGGGTATGGCAACGCTTCACTTGAGATTTTTCCTGCGGAAAAATTTCACACGTTTCGCTTATGCCATACCCATGTCCCTCACTCACTAGCGATAACTAAGGCAATGATGAACGTCATGCTCTAACTCTTATGGAGCATGGCGTTTGTTTGTATGTATACGTTGACAGGACACCTGGCAACGTGTATAATTCACATAGTTATTCAAGAAATGTGCATAATTATTCGTGAAGAGGTGGGCTTATGTCCTTTAATTTCGATTTGGTTGTCAATTCCTTCCCATTGCTGCTTCTGGGCGCAGGGGTCACTATCAAGATCACGGCCATGTCCGTGGCGGTTGGTGTCATCATCGGCTTGTTTGTGGGTATTGCCCGCATCTGCCGCATCAAGCCGTTGGAGTGGCTGGCGGCAGTGTACGTGGATTTCTTTCGCGGTACGCCACTGCTGGTGCAGATCTTCCTGGTGTACTTTGCCCTGCCTGTCATCACAGGGCAGCGCATTGACCCCTATATCGCTGCCATCGGCGCCTGCGGCATCAACTCTGGCGCTTATGTGGCAGAGATTTTCCGGGCGGGCATCCAGTCTATAGACAATGGGCAGATGGAGGCAGGCCGCTCCCTGGGCATGACCTGGGTGCAGACCATGCGCTACATCATCGTGCCCCAGGCTTTCAAGCGTGTTATCCCGCCTTTGGGCAATGAGTTCATCGCCCTGCTGAAAGACTCATCTCTGGTGTCCGTTATCGGCTTTGAGGAACTGACCCGCCGTGGGCAGCTGATCATCGCCAAGACTTATGGCTCTCTGGAGATATGGATCAGCGTGGCTGTCGTATATCTCGTTATGACCCTGACGATTTCCCGCTTCGTGGCATATTTGGAAAAGAGGTTTGCAGCAGATGATAGACATTAAAGGACTGAAAAAAGCCTTCGGTGAAAATGAGGTGCTGAAGGGCATAGACCTTTCCATAGAGGCCAGGGAAGTGGTGGTCATCATCGGCCCCTCCGGTTCCGGCAAGTCCACCCTGCTGCGCTGCATGAACTATCTGGAGCAGCCCACAGCAGGTCTGGTGACGGTGGACGGCATTCCCTTGGACGGGGAGGCTCACATCAACAAGGTGCGGGAGGAAGTGGGCATGGTGTTCCAGCGCTTCAACCTGTTCCCACATATGACGGTGCTGGAGAATATCATGCTGGCACCCATGAAGGTCAAAAAGGTGACTAAGGACGAGGCGGAAAAGACCGCCAAGGAACTTCTGGCCCGGGTGGGCCTCTCAGAGAAGGCTGACAGCTATCCGCCCCAACTCTCTGGCGGCCAGCAGCAGCGCGTGGCTATTGCAAGGGCCCTGGCCATGCACCCCAAGGTGATGCTCTTTGACGAGCCTACCTCGGCTCTTGACCCAGAGATGGTGGGCGAGGTGCTGGATGTCATGCGCTCTTTGGCCAAAGAGGGCATGACCATGGTGATTGTCACCCATGAGATGGGCTTTGCCAGGGAGGTGGGGGACAGGCTGCTCTTTGTGGATGAGGGCCGCATTATCGAGCAGGGCGTGCCGAAGGAAGTCTTTGAGCATCCAAAAGAAGAGCGCACTAGAAGTTTTCTTTCCAAGGTGCTGTAACATAGAGGGAGATGTTCTTACTGTATAGGATTGACGGTTTGTTCCGCGTAGTGATAGAATAGGCGCTGCTGGGGGCTGTTTCCCAGGGCGAACGCGGCATATCACTGATAACTGCCTATATCCCTAGCAGGGATAGGTGGCAGGCCGACTTTGAGACAAGAAAGGGGAGGGAACCTCTCCCATGGCGTGAGAGTGCCCCCCCTGTCTGTAGTCAATTTGCTGATACTGGGGCGTTGGATTTATCTTGACATTTTTCAGAGAGGTATTTTATTATTAGAGCATAAATAATATTAATGTCTCATTGGCTTTATGTAGGATAAGAAGGTGAGAGAATATGCTTACGGTATCCGAAATTAAAGAACGTGTAACGCCTATATTAAAAAAATATGACGTAAAGAATGCCTACCTTTTTGGCTCTTATGCCAGGGGGGATGCGAATGAAAATAGTGATGTAGATATTCGTGTGGATAGAGGCAACAGCAAGAAACTGGTCGGTTTTGCCGTGGGCAGTTTTTATATGGACTTAAAGGAAGCATTGGGGTGTGAGGTGGACCTAATGACTCGCCTGCCTAATGGGGGGTTGTCGAAACCATTTATTGACAGCATAAGACGAGACGAGGTACTGATATATGGAGATTCCCAATAAAGATGAGCAAGTAATACAGCACATCATAAAATACTGCAACCAAATAGAAACAACTATTGAAGCATACAGTGTCAGCAAGGATGAATTTGAAAATAATTTTGTGATGCAAAATGCTTTGTCTATGCCAATTTTGCAGATAGGCGAATTGGTAAAGAAGTTGTCAAAAGAGTTCAGGGCAGAAAACTCGCATATACCATGGCGTGCTATTGCAGGTATGCGTGATCGTTTGACACATGATTACATTGAGATGGATACAGAGGTTGCATGGGAAGTTGTTTCTAAAGATATTGGGGAATTGAACAGAAATTGTCACGTTATTCTGAATAAGAGAAATATCCCCGCACCAAAACCAGAAAAAATCAATATAGTGTGATTAGTTAAGCAGTAATATTGCCAAAACAATAAGGGCAAACAATACGCCGTAGCGGGGAGGGCGGCCTGAAGGGATTTGCTTTTGATCTGCAGAGGTTTGCGAATACTGAAGTTACGGCGGTGGTGAAAGATGGGAGCAAGGTTACCCTGACCCTGCCGGATTTTTCTGGCATGCGCCAGTACGATACCATAACACTGAAGGACAGTGCGGGTACGGTATATGGTACATTGACTATCCCGGATTCTGGTGACGATACCCAGGCCCAATTGACGCTGGATGCTGATAGCGGCGTGCCCCATATCGACGCAACTAATAAAAATACCCGGCGTTCGGTCAATGTCTTAAATGCCGGAAAAGTAGTCTGCACCATCAAGAATGGGGAAGATATTGGGTGCTTCGAGATAGAGGGTAGTGATTTTTTCCTCAGGGATACTGTCCCGGCAAATAGAAGCTGCAGCTTGATAGAAGGGGGGCTTACGCTGCCGGGACGAAATACTAGCGAGGTTACCGTTGCAGCTTCCGAGGGGCTTACTTTGCGCGGGCTGTACAATGGTGAGGGCTATGGAGGTGTACTGACGATAGAGCCTTTGGCTGGCGGAAGGGCTGAGGGCATAGTTTCTGGTACGGCCAATCATTTTCGTAATCCCCAAAAACGCCAGCCTGGAAGCCTCGGCAGGGTGTTTCCTTTACCAAGGCGACCTTGGGATTAAGGCAGGAGCGGACGGCGTCACGAAAACCACCCCGCTGGAGGAAGGAACCGGCATCAATGAGGATATGCTGGAAGAACTCTATCCCTCCGACCCCAGCCGGTCCCTGACCATCAAATCTGCCCCGGGCAAGACCAAGCGGCCCGAAAACTACGATGTCTCAAAGGATACCATAAAGCTTGCCAAGGTATCAGGTACCTTGGACCCTGACGAGATTATCATCACCGAGGATGGCTGGCTGACCTATGGCACGACCTATGCCCAGGGGCTGGCGGCCAATGGTGCCATTGACCTTTCCGAGGCTGAGCAGGGGAAGGATTACTATGAAGCCCGCCTGACGGACAAGAACGGCAACAACAAGCAGCTGGCAGCCTGGTCCGGCAGCGATAGGGCTGTGCTGGACAAGCGCAGCGAGACCAAGGGCGTCGTCATGAAGGACGGCGGCAATGGGGAGGGGGATACCTTCTATGGCGGCACAGGCCGGGATACCATCACCCTGGGCAGCGAGGACATCGCCCGGGGCGGCGCGGGCCGTGATGTCATCATCATCTGGGCCGGCGCCAAGGGGGCAGAAGTGGCCCTGCAAAATGGTGACGGCCACGATGAGGTGCAGGGCTTTGGCTTTGGCTTTGATGAAGCTGCCAGCATCGTGAATCTGGAAGACAGCTCAGGCCGCTTTGAAAAACTTTTTGAAAAGAAAAAGTTCAAGTCCTTGCGAGGCTTCCTGCGGGAATATGGCCCCCTGAAAAGGAAGATTCAGGCCCGCAGCTATGTCAAGCAATTGACTTATATCTTGCAGCAGGCTCGCTTGTGCGTGGGCGGTGATACCGGCCCCGTGCATCTTGCCTCCGGCCTCGGCACGCCTACCTTCATGCTGATGGGAACCACCGATGCCAACCGCAACGGCCCTTACGGCCAGCTGGATAATGCCCTTGAGGTGGAACGCTCCTGCCTTTACTGCTGGCAGCGTTCCTGTCCCAAGCAGCGTGACTGCCTGGCGGACATTGCCGTGGAGCGGCTGCAGAGGAAAATAGAGGCTGAGATTATTTAAGGCTGCGGCAGATTGCAGACAATTATGAAACATAAGACGTGGTTGACAGATTGATAAATATTCTTTATAATAGTGATTCGTGAGGGCAGTGCCCTTGAGTAAGACGCCACGGGGATGTGGCGAGGCAGCTGTGCCACGCTTGGAGGCATAGCCGGTTTTTTAGGAGGAATCTCTATGGTAGGCAAAGTGAAATGGTTCAGTGCAGAAAAAGGCTACGGCTTCATCGCTCGTGAAGATGGCGACGATGTGTTCGTGCATTTCTCCGCTATTCAGGATGAAGGCTTCAAGACTCTCGTTGAGGGCCAGGATGTGGAGTTCGAGATCGTGGAAGGTGCTCGTGGTCCTCAGGCTGCCAACGTGGTCAAGACTGCTTGATAGGAGCCTTAATAGCATAACCAAGGATAGCCCCATGCTTTTTAGGAGCGTGGGGTTATTTTTTTTATAGGCAGAAGGGATTTTCCCATCTGTGTAGAATAGCTATATACATAAACAAGAAAGGGGATGTGGCGTATGGCAACATTCACTGTAAGAGGCAAGAACATCGAGATCACTCCCTCCCTGCGTGAATACGTGGAGAAAAGGGTCGGCAAAGTCACTAAGTACTTTGAGAATGTGGGCGAGATAACGGTGCTTCTGGCTGTTTCCAAGGGTCGTCATATCGTAGAGGTGACCGTGCCGGTGCAGGGCGGTATTCTCCTGCGCGGTGAGGAAGCCACCATGGATATGTACACCTCTATCGACTTGGTGGTAGAGAAACTGGAACGCCAGATCCACAAGCAGAAGACCAAGCTCTCCAGGCGCTTCCGCCAGGGCGGCCTCAAGGCCGAGGCATTCAAGGATGCTACCATCACGGCTCCCCGTGATGAAGGCGAGGAGTATGCCGTAGTCAAGAAGAAGAAGTTCATGGTGCGTCCCATGGATGTGCAGGAAGCCATCATGCAGATGAACCTCCTCAATCATAACTTCTTTGTCTACAGGGATGCCGAGACCGAGGATGTCAACGTGGTCTATCGCCGTGATGATGGGGACTACGGCCTGATTGAGTCCGGCGAATGAGCATAATTAAATGAGAGAAGTGAGGCTCCCTCGCATGAGGGGGCCTTTTAATATGCGTTGAAATTGACTTATCATAGGCAGTCTGCTAATATTGTAGGGTAGCGAACCTAAGAGAAGGAGTGATTTGCTTGCTGGGATTCTTGAAGAGATTCTTGGGTGACAATAATGATAAAGAAATAGCCAGGTATCGCAAGGTTGTGGAGAAGATCAACAGCCTGGAGCCTGCTATGCAGAATTTGACCGATGACAAGCTGACCGGGTATACAGCGAAGTTCAAGGAAAGATTGGCTAGTGGCGAAACTTTGGACGATATCCTGCCCGAGGCCTTTGCCGTGACCCGCGAGGCTTCCCGCCGGGTGCTGGGCATGCGCCACTTTGATGTGCAGATGATTGGCGGCATGTGCCTCCACGAGGGCCGCATTGCTGAGATGCGTACCGGCGAAGGCAAGACCTTGGTGGCTACGTTGGCTGTTTATCTGAACGCACTTACTGGCAAGGGCGTTCACATGGTCACGGTCAACGACTATCTGGCCCGCCGCGACAGCGAGTGGATGGGCCGCCTCTATAAGTTCCTGGGCCTTAGTGTGGGCCTCATTGCCCACGATATGGATTTCCCGGAGAGAAAGTACGCTTACAGCTGCGATGTTACCTTCGGCACGAACAATGAGTTCGGCTTCGACTACCTGCGTGACAACATGGTCATCAGCGAAGACCAGATGGTGCAGCGCGAGCTGAACTTTGCCATCGTGGATGAGGTGGACTCCATTCTGGTGGACGAGGCCCGCACGCCGCTGATCATTTCTGGCCCCGGCCAGAAGTCCACGGATATGTATGCCGTCATGGCCCGTGCTGTGTCCGGCCTCAAGGAAGGCACGGATTATACCGTGGACGAGAAGCAGAAGACTGTGGCTCCTTCTGACAGTACCATCCCTAAGATTGAGCAGATGCTGGGTATTACCAATCTCTATGCCCCGGAAAATATCGAGCTCTCTCATTGCTTCACCGCGGCACTGCGTGCCAAGGCTCTGATGAAGCGTGACCGCGACTATGTGGTGCGCAATGATGAGATTATCATCGTGGACGAATTCACGGGCCGTCTGATGGAGGGCCGCCGCTATTCTGACGGTCTCCATCAGGCCATCGAGGCCAAGGAGGGTGTGAAGATTCAGCGGGAGTCCCAGACTTTGGCTACCATCACCTTCCAGAACTACTTCCGCATGTATGACAAATTGGGCGGCATGACGGGTACCGCCAAGACCGAGGAAGACGAGTTCCTGAAGATTTACAATCTGCCCGTCATCGTGGTGCCCACCAACAAGCCGGTGCAGCGCATCGACCACCCCGACCTCATTTACAAGACCAAGAGGGCCAAGTACAAGGCTGTGGGCCAGAAGGTGGCGGAAATCCATGCCAAGGGCCAGCCTGTGCTGATTGGCACCACCTCCATCACCCAGTCCGAGGAATTGTCTGCGGTGCTCAAGAAGTACGGCATTCCCCATAATGTGCTGAACGCCAAGTTCCATGAGAAGGAAGCCGAGATTGTGGCTGACGCTGGCCAGAAGGGTGCTGTCACCATCGCCACCAATATGGCAGGCCGCGGCACGGATATCAAGCTGGGCGAGGGCGTGGAGGAACTGGGCGGCCTCTTTATTGTGGGCACCGAGCGCCACGAATCCCGCCGCATTGACAATCAGCTGCGTGGCCGTGCCGGACGTCAGGGCGACCCCGGCGAGTCCCGCTTCTTCCTGTCGCTGGAAGATGATTTGCTGCGCCTTTTTGCCGCTGACCGCATTGCGGGCATGATGGACAAGCTGGGCATGGAAGAGGATGAGCCTATCGAGCACAGCCTGATCACCAGGTCTGTGGAGCATGCCCAGAAGAAGGTGGAGGCCCGCAACTTCGATATCCGCAAGCACGTCCTTGAGTACGATGATGTCATGAACCAGCAGCGCGAGGTCATTTACGGAGAGCGCAAGAAAATCCTCAAGGGCGAGAATCTGCGGGAGAACATCATGGGCATGGTGAAGCACATCATCAAGGATGAGATGAACCAGTACGCCAATGAGAAGCTCTATCCCGAGGAATGGACGCTGGACGGCCTTATCGAGGATGCGGAGAAAATCTATGCTCCTGCAGGTCGCTTGAAGAAAGAGGAGTTGGTGGAGCTCAGCCGTGACGAGCTCAAGGAAACCCTTGAGGGTCTGGCGGAGGAATGCTATGAGCAGCGCGAGCTGCTCTTCGGCGAAGAGAATATGCGCGAGCTGGAGAAGGTAGTCATGCTCCGGGTGGTGGACCAGAAGTGGAAGGAACACTTGGACCACATGGATATGCTCCGCGAGGGCATCAACCTCCGCGCCTATGGCCAGCGCAATCCGCTTGTGGAGTACAAGATCGAGGCCCTCGATATGTTCGAGGAGATGGAAGGTTCCATCATGGATCAGATTGCCTCCCTCATGTACCATGTGAGCATCGTCATGCCCCAGCCGCAGACAGAGGAGGCAGACGAGGAAGCTCAGGCTCGCGCTGCCGAGGCTCAGAAGGAGCAGATGCAGCGCACCCTTGCCGCCGAGCGTTCCAAGCTCACGGACAACCTGAAAGATGCCCAGGCCGCCCACGGCGATGATGTAAGTGCCGCCGAGGCGAAGAAGAAGCCAGTCACCAACAAGGACGGCAGCAAAGTGGGACGCAATGACCCCTGCCCCTGCGGCAGCGGCAAGAAGTACAAGAACTGCTGCGGAAAGAACGCATAAGTTGAAGTTAGCGGGGCGCAGGGCCAATGGCCTTAGCTTCGCACGTTGCCTGGCTACTTGATTTTTTTGTCTTTTAGTGAAACCACAAAAAGCAGCTGAACGCACTGCGTTTGGACGACGCTGCTTTTTGTTAGGTGTCTGGCTGACAAAAAAATCAAGCTTAACGCCAGGCAACTTAACGCTCCGCTAAGGCCAAAGGCCCTGCGCCATGGTCAGTGTTCATTCTAACTCAAAAAGAAAGGTTTATATAATGCTTGAAGATTTGAAGCCCCAGCTGGGCGAATTGAAGGAGAAACTCGACCACATGGCCGAGGCTCTGGAAATTCCTGTGAAGGAAGAGAAGATTGCCGAGCTGGAATACAAGATGGGAGAGCCTACCTTCTGGGACGATGCGGAAGCTGCCCAGAAGATAAATCAGGAACTTGCTGACCTGAAATCCGGGGTGGACAAGTACAAGGCCCTGCGCTCGAAGCACGAGGATGCTGAGACTTTGCTGGAAATGGGCCTGGAGGAAGATGACCCCTCCATGGAAGAGGATGTCAAGGCAGAGCTTGACGAAGTGGCCGAGGGGCTGGAGGCCCTGCAGCTGGAAGTCTTGCTGTCTGGCCCCTATGATGCCAACAACGCCATTCTGACCCTTCATGCCGGTGCAGGTGGCACTGAGGCACAGGACTGGACCCAGATGCTCCTGCGCATGTACGGACGTTGGGCTGAGCGCCATGGCTTCACCGTGGAGACGGCAGACCTCTTGCCCGGCGATGAGGCTGGTGTCAAGAGTGCCACCCTTTTCATCAAGGGCCACAATGCCTACGGCTTTCTGAAGTCCGAGAAGGGCATTCACCGTTTGGTGCGCATTTCTCCCTTTGATGCCAATGCCCGCCGCCACACCTCTTTCTCCGCTTGCGATATCATGCCGGAGATTGATGATGCGGTGGAAGTGGATATCAATATGGCTGATGTGCGGGTGGATACCTATCGCGCCAGCGGCGCCGGCGGCCAGCACATCAACAAGACTTCCTCCGCTGTCCGCATGACCCATGAGCCTACGGGCATCGTGGTGCAGTGCCAGAACGAGCGTTCCCAGCTGCAGAACCGTGAGCAGTGCCTCAAGATGCTCCGCGCCAAGCTCTTTGAGCTGGAGATGGAGAAGAAGGAAGCAGAGCTGGCCAAGCTTGAGGGCGACCAGCAGAAGATAGAGTGGGGCAGCCAGATCCGTTCCTATGTGTTCCAGCCGTACACTATGGTCAAAGACCATCGCACCAGTGCTGAAACGGGCAACGTCCAGGCGGTGATGGATGGGGATCTTGATCCGTTCATCCGGGCTTTCCTCGCGGCTAAGGCTAATCACGAGATTTAAGTTGCGAAAGGGGCTGCGCCCGTTCTTTTCTTTGATACAAAGAAAAGAACCAAAAAGAAAATGCGAACCTGGATCGCTTCACGCGAGTCCAAAGGTTCGCAGGAGCGGCCCATCCATGGGCCGCCGGGGGTTCGTATATGCGTAAGTTTTTTATAGCGGGTAGCCTTTTGCTGGTTGTTTTGGCTGTGCTGGTTGAGGGCGTTTTGCCTGAAGTTGTTAGTTCTACCCTTGAGCGCCGCATAGGGGACAGACTGGCTTCTAAGGATGCGCAGGTCAGCCTCAATTCCTCTCCCAGCATTGTAATGCTGCTGGGGCAGGTTGACACTCTGCAGGCTGTCACTCATCAGGCCAAGGTGGGGCAGGTCTATGTTAAGGAATTGACCCTAGAGGGCAGGGATGTTCATATAGATATGGCGTCTCTCCTGGATGATGAGAAATTCAAGGTTTCCAGAGCCGAGAAGCTGACCTTGCAGGGCATCATTGACGAGGAAAACCTGCGGGAGGTGCTCTCCCGCAGGGTGGACAAGCTGGAAAATGTCCAGGTGAAGATTACCCCGGAGCGGGTCTTGGTCACCGCCGAGGTCAAGGTCATGGGCAGGATGTCCCAGGCTGAGCTTTCGGGGCAGGTGGTGGATGATGCAGGTTCCCTGTATTTCCGCATGGAGCATCTGTCCCTCAAGAACAGCCGTCTGGGGAAAGTCAAGCTGGACGGGCTTTTCGGCGATGTGTTCGGGGATGTGCTCCTGGCTGGCCCCGACAAGATTCCCCTGGGCATGAGAGTTACGGAAGTCAGACAGTTGGAAGGTTCCATTGCCGTGAAGGCGGAAATGCCCCCGGCAATGGATTGATGAAGGTGGATAAAGCATGAAGGTTTGGAAGTACAATAAGCTGCTGCTGGGAGTCATTGTCCTGGGGCTGATAGCGGCGCTTGTCATCGGTGTCCAGCGACATCAGGTGGAGCAGGCCAGCCGGCAGGTGGACCTCGCCATAGACTACGAGGGCTTGCTGGAGCTCTCGGAGCGCGAAGGACTGCCTCCCGAGCAGGTGCTGAGGGAAGCCAGGGAGGCGGGGATTTCCAGCTTGGCAGTTTATGAGACTACTTTCAAGAAGCTCAATGTCAACGGCAAGACCACGGCCACCAAGGGCAGCGAGATCCTGAGCCGCTATCACAGCGGTTCCCTGGCTGACCCTGCCTGGCGCGCTCTCTGCGAGAGCGGGCAGGTCATTGGCACGGAGGTCTATGTGGTGGGACATGACCCGCAGACTTACAAGGAGGTAAAGGAAGATATCTTCCGCCGCCTTGGCGCTGACCGGGTGAAGGTCCTGCAGGTGGGCGCGGAGGAAGTGCTGGCGGTCAAGGCTTACTATGAAGCCTTCGAGAAAATGAATCTCGGCATGCCCACGGACGAGATGAAAGCCGTGAACGCCGCCGGTTTCCATGTACTAGCTCGTCCCAGCAACTATGAGAACTGCACACCTGACGATGTGGCGGCAGTCTTCAAGCGTCTTGAAGGCATTGACGTTTCCGAAATCGTCTACAGCGGGCCTCAGTGCCTGGGAGCCAACAAAGCCCTGCAGGCCACCATCGACCAGATGAAGGCCAGGAACATCAATCTTGGCCTTATCGAGGGCGTCACCCAGCTACAGTTCTATCCCCAGGATGGCATGAAGGAAATTGCCGCAGGCCTGGGCTATGACCATGTGGCACGCCTTTACTCCATCGGCAAGGACGAGCTGCCCAAGCTCAAGATTGATGCTGCCGTGGAGCGGTGGAGCAACACGGACGAGGAGCGCAATATCCGCATTGACCTGTTGCGCATCTACGAGAAGCCTGCCCCGGACAAGACTCTCCTGGCAACCAACATGGAGTATTTCAAGGCTGTCCATGACAAGCTCACGGCGCAGGGCTATGAAATCGACAAGGCGGGCACCTTTGCCGCTTACTATCCAAGCAAGCTTCTTCGTGCGCTGGTCATGGCTGGTGTGGCCGCCGCAGGTGTGCTTTACCTGTCGCTGGTGGTTCCTGCCCTGAACAGGCGCAAGAAACTGCAGTATATTCTCTTTGCCGTCTTTGCCCTGGCTGCGGCTGTGCCGGTGCTGATGGGCAACGGCTCCAAGATTCGCGTGGTCGCGGCTCTGGCCAGCGCCAACCTGTTCCCGTCTTTGGCCCTCATATATCTGCTGGACTTTGTGCGGGGACGTAAGCTGCCGGAGAAAATCTCCCTGCCCCGCATGATGGTGACGGCGGCAGCAGCTCTCTGGCTTACGGGAGCCTGTTCCTATATCGGGGCGGCTTACCTGTCCGGCTCACTGGCTGATACGGAGTATTTCCTTGAGTTCAACATCTTCCGGGGCATCAAGCTGACCTTTGTCATGCCCATCATACTGGTAGCCATTGCCTTCATGCAGCGCTTCGATATCTTCGATGGAAAGATGGATGATTGCGATGGAGTCATGGCCCAGCTGAAGAAGATTCTGGATATGCCCGTGAAAATCAAGACCTTGGTGGGGCTGTTCTTTGTGCTGGTGGCAGGCATCGTCTTCGTGGCACGCAGCGGCCACACTTCGGGCATGCCTGTGTCCGGGCTGGAGCTGAAGTTCCGCGCCTTTTTGGAGCAGGCCCTCTATGCCCGTCCCCGCACCAAGGAACTCATGATAGGCCATCCGGCCTTTATGCTGGCGGCTATGGCCTTCTTCAGGAAATGGCCCACCATGGTCTTGTTTTGCCTGGTGCTGGTGGCCGCCATCGGCCAGGGCTCCATGGTGGAGACCTTTGCCCACATGCGCACGCCTGTTTTTATGTCCTTCGTGCGCGGGATTGGGGGCATCGTATGGGGGGCAGGCGTTGGCGCTGTCGCCATGGTCTTGGTAGAAATCTGGCAGGCCCTTATGGCCCGTGCCGCAAACGCTAATCAGGAGGGGAGCAAGAAAGACTGATGAGCAGGATTGTCATCTCAGGATACTATGGCTCGAAGAACGCCGGCGATGAAGCCATGCTGGCGGCCATGCTGGAAGTGCTAGGTGACCTGGAACCCGAACTTCATATCACCGTCATTTCGGCTGCCCCCCAGGATACTGCGAAGCGTCACGGCGTAGAGGCCATTTCCTGGCTGGACATGTCTGCCATCTGCAAGGCTCTGAAAAAGGCAGACCTTCTCATTAGCGGCGGCGGCAGCCTCTTGCAGAACGTCACCAGCCGCAGGAGCCTTTACTACTATCTAGCCATCATCAAGATGGCGGAACTGCTGGGCACCAAGGTCATGCTCTACGCCCAGGGCATCGGCCCCATTCAGGGGGGGCTGGCCCGCCGGGTCATGGGGCATATCGCCAATCGGGTTGACCTGATTACAGTGCGCGACCAGGGTTCGCTGGCAGAACTTAAAAGCCTTGGCATCACCCGGCCCCATATCGAGTGTACCGCTGACCCGGTGCTGGCTATCCACCCTGTGGGCAAGGAAGCGGGCAGGGCTATCTTCAAGAGATACCATGCCGAAGGCGCCAGCCCTTTGGTGGGCATCTCCGTCCGCGACTGGCAGGGCTGCCATCACTTCAAGGAGGAACTGGCGAAAGCCAGCGATGCCATTGTCAGGGATTTGGGGGCCAGGGTGGTCTTCCTGCCCATGCAGTTCCCGGAGGATGTGCGGGCGGCTCAGAGCATTGCCGAACTGACGAAGGAGCCCTGCACTGTCTTGGAGGACGAGTACACCACCAGCGAGTTCCTGTCCCTGGTAGGCAATATGGACTTGATGCTGGCCATCCGTCTCCATGCGCTCATCTTCGCCGGGGTCATGGGCGTGCCCATGATAGGCATTTCCTACGACCCGAAGATAGACAGGTTCCTGTCTTCCATCGGCGAGGAGCCGGTAGGGGACTTGGAAAGTCTCACGGCAGAGGAACTGCTGGCAGAAATCCGCAAGAAGTGGAATGACAAGGCTACCTTCAAGAAGCGCAATGCCCAACTGCTGTCCGAGCTGAGAGAAAAGGCAGCGCGGAATGCGGAACTGGCGTTGGAACTGCTGGAGGGGTAGCATTTTTATATATTTTGTGCTACAATGAAGCTAGGGTTGATAAGGTTCATCTTGGCATTTGGCGTTGCGGGTTGGTCCCCTGCGACGCCGCGAAGTCCGCATGATGGACAAGGGGAGAGCCGTTCCTACGGGGGCGGCTCTTTTTCTGTTGTGTCAGCTGTCCTTTCGTGATATTATAAGTTAGATATAACCTCGGCAAACATATTGATATAAAGGAGATAATGTCATGTCAGAACTGAAAGTCAACGTCATTGACCACCCCCTGATCCAGCACAAGCTGACCCTCATGCGTCAGAAGGGCACGGGCACCAAGGATTTCCGTGAGCTCTTGGAGGAAATCTCCATGTTCATGGCCTATGAGATTTCCCGTGATTTCCCCTTGAAGGAAGTGGAGATTGAGACTCCTGTGGCTAAATGCAAGTCCAAGGTGCTGGCTGGCAAGAAGGTAGGCGTGGTGCCTATCCTGCGCGCAGGTTTGGGCATGCTGAATGGCGTGGTGAACATGATTCCCGCTGCCCGTGTGGGCCATGTGGGCATGTACCGCGACCCGGAGACTTTGAAGCCGGTAGAATACTACTGCAAGCTGCCCAGCGATGTGGCAGATCGTACCCTCATCGTGGTTGACCCCATGCTGGCCACCGGCGGCAGCGCTTCGGCAGCTCTCTCCCTGATCAAAGAAAAGGGCGCCCAGTCCATCATCTTGATGTGCCTGGTGGCTGCCCCCGAGGGTATCGAGGTCATCAACAAGGAACATCCTGATGTGCCGGTGTATGTAGCTGCCGTGGATGAGAAGCTCAACGACCACGGTTATATCGTGCCGGGCCTGGGCGATGCTGGTGACCGCATCTTCGGCACCCTGTAATATTCGGGCAGACGTTTAGAATTCTAACTATAAGGTGATTTTTCAATGAGCAATTTAGAAGTAGGTATCGTAGGCCTGCCTAACGTAGGCAAGTCCACGCTGTTTAACGCCATTACCAAAGCCGGCGCAGAAGCCGCCAACTATCCTTTCTGCACCATCGAGCCCAATGTGGGCGTGGTGGCGGTGCCGGATGCGCGACTGAATGTGCTGCATGAGATGTATAACTCCAAGAAGACCACTCCCGCCTCTGTCCGCTTTGTAGACATTGCCGGCCTGGTGAAAGGCGCCAGCCAGGGCGAGGGCTTGGGCAATAAGTTTTTGGAGCACATCCGTCAGGTGGATGCGGTGGCCCATGTGGTGCGCTGCTTCGAGGACGGCAACATCACCCATGTGGAGGGCGGCGTAGACCCTCTGCGGGACATTGAGATCATCCAGACCGAGCTTTGCCTGGCTGACCTGGATGTGGTGGAGAAGCGCATTTCTCGTCTGGCGAAGCTGGCGAAATCCGGCAACAAGGAAGCCAGGGCGGAGGATGAACTGGTGCGCCGCATCAAGGAGACGCTGGAAGAGGGCAAGCCTGCCCGCAGCATGGGCCTTGATGCCGAGGAACTTGACCTCATCAAGGAAATGAATCTCCTGACCCTGAAGCCGGTGCTCTATGTGGCCAATGTGTCCGAGGACGAAGTGGCTACGGCTGACAAGGATAACCAGTATGTGGCCAAAGTCCGTGATTTCGCCGCCCAGCATGGCTCCGAGGTGGTGGCTATCTCTGCCAAGGTGGAAAGCGAGATTGCGGAACTGGACGAGGACGAGGCCAAGGAGTTCTTGGCTGATATGGGCCTCACGGAATCTGGCCTTGACAAGCTGATTAAGGGAGCTTTTGACCTCTTGGGCCTGATGACCTTCCTGACCGCCGGCCCGGATGAGTGCCGCGCCTGGACGATTACGAAGGGCACCACTGCCCCTAAGGCTGCAGGCAAGATTCACACGGACTTTGAGCGTGGCTTCATCCGCGCCGAGATTGTAGGCTACGATGACCTTGTAGCCGCCGGTTCCGTAGCTGCCGCCCGCGAAAAGGGCCAGGTGCGTACCGAGGGCAAGGAGTACGTTATGCAGGATGGGGATGTGACCAACTTCCTGTTCAATGTGTGAGGATTTTTCTTGATTTCATAGAGTGTTAAGTGGTATAATCTAGACACAGTAAGAATTCTGTCATACTTAGCGCAACAAAAAGCCCGCAGGAGTGATTAACCTGCGGGCTTTTTGCGGTTCACGTATTGGCTTGATTAGGGCTTGCGCGAACTCCCAGATGGTTGCTGCTTCTTGCTGCCTTCCAGGGCTTTACACACATAGTAAGCGATAATGCCGCCTAATACGCTGGCAGCCGTGGAAATGAAGAATTCTGTCATGCTTAACACCTCCCTTCACAATAAGTTGGGGGAGAGGCAGCAAAGGTATTATAACACAGCTGCTCAAATTTTGTCTTGGGCAAAAATTTCAAATAGGTGTTTCAACGTGAGTTAGAGGATATTATCGTCCCGTACAGGTATTTTTTTCCTAGCTTCTTCCAAAAGTGAAAAATCGAGCTGGGTCGAAATAATCTTTTCGATTTCGCCAGCCCTGACCAGCATCGTCCCCCACGGGTCATAGATAACGGAATGGCCGCCTAGGGGATGCTTGTCGCTTTCCGCTGCCCCTCCGTTGCACGCCGCTACGAACACCTGATACTCGATGGCCCTGGCCTGGGTCAGCACATCCCAGTGCTTTTGCCTGAGTTTGGGCCAGGCGGCGGGGAGGAAAAGGATTTCTATATTTTGGGCGATTTGGCTGAGGAAGTTGCCGAAGCGCAGGTCATAGCAGATGGCCAAACCGCATTTATGGCTGTCCAGGGTGAAGGTGCAGAGGTTCTGGCCGCGCTCGAAAACCTGGTCTTCCTTGCCGGGGGAGAAGAGATGCATCTTGTCGTAGGTGGCGATTTCCTGCCCTGTGCGGTCAAAGACGTAGCAGGTATTGTAGATTTTTCTTGTGGCAGAGTCCAGCCTTGCTACGGAACCGCCCACGATATTTACTTGATTTTTTCGTGCGAAGACAGACAGCAGGGCGCGGGTCTTTTCGCCGTCTTGGTCGGCATAGTCTTCCACGGGACGGGGGAAAAAGCCGATATTCCACATTTCGGGCAAGACCAGCACATCGGGCTTTTCCTTCAAGGCGGCCTCTGCCATACGCAGGAATGTGGCGATGTTTTCCTCCGGCTGGCCCAGGATGGTGTGCATTTGCAAAAGGGAGATTTTCAAGTCGATCACCTCGTAGATAAATGAAAGGAAGATTAGAAAATGGAAGAATTTGCTTACATCGAAGGGGACAGGGTGCAGGTGAAAAAGCCCCATCCCTGCGGCAGCAAGATATGGGAAATCCTGCGTTTGGGGGCGGATGTGCGGCTGAAATGCGAGGGGTGCGGCAGGGAAATCCTGTTGCCCAGGGGCAAGTTCGCCAAGATGGTGAAAGGAAAAGTCTGAGTTATGAGCATTGCAACCTCTTCTCATAATACCACAGAAGTATGAAAAAAATGATTCGTATATGGTTTTTTGTGATTTCTTGAAAAAAAGGGGTTGCTTATCTGAAATAAAGATGATAGAATACGAACTGTCGAGAAAATAAGGTGGAGTGAACCAGAGGGAACAAGGAAACTCTTATGAACTCCTTCTTACGGACTCGGCGCCGTATAAATTTATTTTTTCAGAAGGAGGAGTTTCTCAATGAAGAAGACTCTCGTATCCGCTCTGACTACCGCTCTGGTAGTTGGCGCAGCTAGCACCACTTTTGCTGCTGCAAATCCGTTCTCCGATGTTCCTGCTGACCATTGGGCTTATGATGCTGTTAGCCAGCTCGCTGCTGACGGTGTCATCGAAGGTTATGGCGACAGCACCTATCGTGGTGACCGTTCCATCACTCGTTACGAGATGGCTCAGATGGTTGCCCGCGCTATGGCAAAGAGCAACGTTTCCGCTGCTGACAAGGCTATGATCGACAAGCTCGCTGCTGAGTTTGCTGATGAGCTGAACAACCTTGGCGTTCGCGTTGCTAACCTCGAGAAGCATGCTGACATGGTTAAGTGGAACGGTAAGTTGGAGTACACTTACACCCATGACACCTACAAGGCTGATGGCAGGACTGACTACAAGGCTAAGTCTAATGACCTGGTCTTCCGTCTCGAGCCCTCCGCTGAGGTCAATGATCACTGGCATGTGAATGCTCGTATCGATGGCAAGATTGACATGAAGGAAGACGGCGAGTTGAACAATAATGCGGCTCAGGATGTTACTGTTCGTCTGAAGCGTGCTTGGGCTCAGGGCGACTACAAGAACTTCAGCGTTCGTTTTGGTCGTTTCAGCATGTACGGCAATGACAGCATCAACGATACCGAGATGTCCGGTGCTGATTTGAGCCTTGGCAACAAGAACAAGGTTTCCGGTGCTATCGGTGCTGGCCGTGCTCGTGGTGCTTTCGATGGTGGTGTTTATACCAACTATGTCCAGCACTTTGAGGGTTACACGAACCGTTCTGATGTAAGCTTGGCTGACAACGGCAACAGCGTGTTCTATGCTGGTATTGACTACAATGCTAACCGCAACAAGGGCTTCTTCGGTGCTCTCCGTTTCTTCCGTTATGCTAACGGCAGCAAGTTCGTTGATGGCAACAACGGTTCCAAGAAGAACAACATCTGGCAGTTGAAGGCCGGCTATCAGTTCGACAAGAACAGCGCTCTGCATGGCTACTATGCTAAGAGCAATGTCAAGTTTGACTATGATACCAACTCTAAGTTCGCTGGCAACCAGGATAAGTCTTGGGCTATCGAGTTTGACTACAAGGGTGCTCAGGCTGCCAACAAGGGCACTTGGGGCGCGTGGATTGCATACCGTCACCTCGGTATCACTGCAACCCCGGCTAAGACCTGGGATGTTGTGGACGAAGGACTGAAGGGCTGGCAGATCGGTGCTAACTACACCTTCATGAAGAACATCATCGGTACTGTCCAGTACGGTAACAACAAGGCAATCGGTGGCAACAACGGCGAGAAGGTTCGTCAGCTGTTCGGTCGTGTTGAGTGGCTCTTCTAATCTCTGGATTAGAGAACAACTAAACAACAATAGAGAACCCCGCTTCGGCGGGGTTCTTTTTATATGCGAAATTTGTGTTGCATTATTATATGGTTTTGCTATAATCTTTATATAAGATTTCTTTATGAAAGCGGGGCGTTAAATATGGCACACTCTGTAAGTGTTAATTTCAAGCTGGATTATGATGTGAAGAAGAGCATGGAGCAGGCGTGCGCTGACATGGGCCTGTCCATGAGCGCTGCTTTTACCATCTTTGCCAAGAAGGTTGGCAGAGAGCGGAGGATACCTTTCGAGGTTTCGGCAGGGACGGATCGTTTCTATTCTGAGAGCAACATACGCTATCTTGAAGGGATAATGCAAGATATAAAGAATGGCAAAGCACATTTCGAAGAACATGAGCTGATAGAGGTGGATTGACCAATGGGCATGATGTGGGAAGATCGAGCCTGGGAAGATTACCTTTATTGGCAGATACAGGACAAGAAAACTTTGAAGCGTATAAACATGCTCTTGCAGGATATCAAACGAAATCCATTTGAGGGACTGGGAAAACCAGAGCCGTTGAAACATAATTTACAGGGGCTGTGGAGCAGAAGGATTGATGATGAGAATCGCATTGTGTACTATGAGAAAAACAAAGTAACTTATATAGTTGCTTGCCGCGGCCACTATGACGATTGATGAATAGTATGTAAAAAAGCCCGCCGATTTGGCGGGCTTGCTTTTTCTTTTGGCTCCGTGGCACAATGAACGTGGTCGACGGAGCCGCGAATCCCCGGAAAGGGGGAAGCCATGAGTCTTTGCGAAAAGCTGTCACTTTTGATAGCAATCGCAACGCTCATCATAACACTCTTGAAGTAAGGAGGTAGCGGCACGTCGCAAAACTGGCACTTCCTCACATATTTCGAAAAAGGGGAGTCCGGCAGCACCACCCGTCGGTCACCTTTTCTCTAAAGAAATTATATCATTTTTCTCGCCCCTGCTCAAGGGGCAT
Organism: Selenomonas sp.; assembly: GCA_017635515.1. Taxonomy (GTDB): domain Bacteria; phylum Bacillota; class Negativicutes; order Selenomonadales; family Selenomonadaceae; genus Selenomonas_B. The sequence continues at coordinate 19,143 of JAGBLH010000250.1, read as the reverse complement.
TTTTGTTGCTAAAATAAAAAATTGCTGAACAATAATAATGATATTGACATAAAACATACGAAGTGATATATTTATATCGTAAGTTGTGCACGAACACAGAGAAAGGGCGTGAGGCCGTGAAGAGAGCTATGCAGGTGCTGCTCATGATGATGCTGGTGACGGCGGGGATGACCGCTATCTTTGAAGGCTCGGAGCAGGCATTGCTGATACTGGTCATGACCGGCTTCACGGGACAGGGATATCAGCTCATGTGTACGTCACATGATGACGACGATGCCCGGGAGGATAACGCCAGGAAGCTGAAGGCTGTGGAGATTTTCACGGCGGTTTGTGGCTTTATTTCCTTCTACTGGCCCGCCAGCGTGGGACTGAACGTGGCTATTGCCCTCTGCCTGGTCTTCTACTGTGTGGGAATGCGATACATGAAGGAAGGTGCGGCAGAAGCGTAGGAAACTGGTTTGTGCAAGGGTTTGTCAGGTTTAGTATCAACGGTCTTCAACTGGAGGGAAAACAATGTTCAAACTCAAGAAGTTAGTGGCAGCGGCGCTGGCAGGCGTCATGATGATTGCAGCGGCAGGCTGCGGCGGTGGTGCCAATAGCGGCAGCAGCAGTTCGGCAGCAAACAGTGGTGGCAAGCGCGTAGGCGTGGCAATGCCTACCCAGTCCTCCCAGAGATGGATTCAGGACGGCGCCAACATGAAGGAAAAGCTGGAAGCATTGGGCTATCAGGTTGATTTGCAATACGCCGAGGATGACGTACAGGCACAGGTTTCTCAGATTGAGAACATGATCACCAATGGTGCTAACTGCCTGGTGGTAGCTTCCATCGACTCCAGCGCCCTGGTGAATGCTCTGGCACAGGCCAAGGCCAATAACATTCCCGTTATCGCCTATGACCGTCTCCTGATGGACACGGACAGCGTTTCCTACTATGCAACCTTTGATAACAAGGGCGTAGGCACCTTGATCGGCAAATATGTGGAAAAGAATCTCGGCCTGGCTGAGGGCAAAGGCCCCTACAACGTAGAGTTCTTCGCCGGCTCCCCGGACGACAACAATGCACATTTCCTCAATGACGGTGTGTTCGAGGTGCTCCAGAAGTACATCGACAACGGCCAGCTGGTGGTTCCTTCCAAGCAGACCGACTTTGACACCATCTGCACCCTGCGCTGGTCTCAGGAGACCGCACAGCGCCGCATGGAAGACCTGATTTCCGGTTACTACACCGATGGCAAGAAGCTGGATGCAGTTATCTCTCCCTTTGATGGCATCAGCTACGGCATCGCCGCAGCCCTTGAGGGCGCAGGCTATCAGGTTGGCAAGAACTGGCCTCTGATCACCGGCCAGGATGCCGAGCTCATGGCTACCAAGAACATCATCTCCGGCAAGCAGACCATGACCATCTTCAAGGATACCCGTACCCTGGCTGACAAGTGCGTGACCATGGTGCAGGCTGTGCTGGAAGGCAAGACTCCCGAAATCAACGACACCAAGTCCTATGACAACCACAAGCTGGTAGTTCCTTCCTACCTCTGCACTCCGGTGGCAGTGGACAAGACCAACTATCAGAAAGAGCTGGTGGACAGCGGATACTACAAGGCTGACCAGCTGAAGTAAGGGCGCGTTTGTTCATTTTCTTTAGAGTAAAGAAAACGAACCAAAAGAAAGCGCGGCCTTGGATTTCATCCATGAAATCCAACGGCCGCAAACGCCCATCCATGGGCTGAAATTTGATTGATTTCTGGTTTTCATAAGGGCGGGAAGGATTCCGCCCTTATGATTAAATTAGAAATGTGCTCGTCCACATAACGGGAGGCGGCGGCATGGACAATATTTTGGAAATGCGCCATATCACCAAGGATTTCTCCGGGGTCAAGGCTCTGGATGATGTGAATCTGGTGGTGCGCCAAGGGGAGATACACGCTCTCTGCGGCGAAAATGGCGCAGGCAAGTCTACGCTGATGAATGTGCTGTCCGGGGTTTATCCTTATGGCAGCTATACAGGCGACATCGTTTATAAAGGTGAAGTGCAGAAGTTCAGCGATATCAAGGCCAGCGAGAAAACAGGCATAGTCATCATACATCAGGAACTGGCACTCATACCTCTGCTGACGGTGGCTGAGAATATCTTCATCGGCAACGAGAACCTCAAATACGGCCAGGTCATCGACTGGGAGGAAACCCAGCGCAAGGCGGCTGAGGTGCTGAAGAGCATCGGCATGCATGAGAATGTGAACCGCAAGGTGGTAGACCTGGGCATGGGCCAGCAGCAGATGATTGAGATTGCCAAGGCCTTGGCGAAAAATGCACAGCTCCTGATTCTCGATGAACCGACTTCGGCTCTCAATGATGAGGAGAGCAATACCTTGCTGGAGCTTTTGCTGAAGCTGAAGCAGAAGGGCCTCACCAGCATCATGATTTCCCACAAGCTAAATGAAGTTTCAAGGGTGGCGGACAGCATCACGGTTATCCGCGATGGCCACACCATCGAGACTATCCAGCGTGACCACGGCGAGCCCATCGACGAGAACCGCATCATCAAGGGCATGGTGGGGCGCGAGCTCACCAACCGCTACCCGGAGCGCCACGCCAAGATTGGCGAGACGGTCTTCGAGGTGAAGGACTGGACGGTGCAGGATGAAGACGACCCCACGCGGGAGCGCCTTTCCCATATCTCCTTCAACGTGAGGAAGGGAGAGGTAGTGGGCTTCGCGGGCCTCATGGGCGCAGGCCGCACAGAGCTGGCCATGAGCCTTTTCGGCCACACCTACGGCGCAGGCAGCCGGGGCAAGATTTTCAAGCATGGCAAGGAAATCACCATTCCCGATGTGCAGAGCGCCATCGACCAGCATATCGCCTATGTGCCTGAGGACAGGAAAACCTACGGACTGGTGCTGATAGACGATATCAAGTGGAATATGTCCCTGGCCAGCCTCAAATCCCGCTTCTCCGAGAACGGCATCCTGAAGGCTGATGACGAGATTCATGCGGCTGAGGATTACTCGAAGAAAATCAACGTCAAGGCCGACAGTCTCACCCAGCGGGTGGAAAGTCTTTCCGGTGGTAACCAGCAGAAGGTAGTACTGGCCAAGTGGATGCTTTCCGACCCGGATGTGCTTATCCTGGATGAACCTACCCGCGGCATCGACGTGGGGGCGAAGTACGAGATTTACACCGTCATCAACCAGCTGGCCGAGTCCGGCAAGGCGGTGGTGGTCATTTCCTCGGATATGGAGGAACTGCTGGGTCTCTCCGACCGCATCTATGTCCTCAATGAGGGCGAGATTGCAGGGGAACTGCAGAAGGAGGAATTTGATCAGGAAGCAGTTATGCGGATTATCATGGCACACAGCGCCAGAAGGGAGACAGCTTAATGATGTCACAAGCAGCAACACCTGATACACATAGCAATTTCAAAGAAAATTTGAAGGGGCTCAAGGAGTACGGCATGATCATCGCCTTGGTGGTCATTTACGCTATCTTTGCTTTCATGTCCGACTTCAAGAATGTATCCCCCATGAACGTCAATAACCTCATCATGCAGAATTCCTACGTCATCGTGCTGGCCCTAGGCATGCTGCTCTGCTGCCTCACCGGCAACGTAGACCTCTCCGTTGGTTCCGTGGTGGCCTTCTCCGGGGCTATCGCCGCTATCATGGTAGTGGATTACCAAATGGCAATCCCCCTGGCCATCCTCGCCGCCATCGGCATTGGTCTTTTGGTAGGTGTCTGGCAGGGGTTCTTCATATCGAAGCTAGGAGTCGCGCCATTCATAGTTACCCTGGCTAATATGCTGGTGTTCCGTGGCCTGGCCCTGGTGGTGTTGAACGGCCAGACCAAAGGCCCCCTGCCGCAGGAGTTCACCCAGATCGGTGCAGGCTATATGCCCCAGTTCTTCACGACCATTGGTGGCACGAAGTTTGAGCTTTTGGCTCTCACCGCAGGTCTCCTGCTTTCGGCTTTGATTGTTTTCATGGAAATCCGTTCCCGCCGCAACAAGGCCAAGAATGGCTTTGAGGTTCCCTCTATGGGCGCTTCTATCTTCAAGGTGGGCGTTTCCATTGCCATCGTCAATTTCTTCACCGTGAAGCTGGCCATGTATATGGGTCTGCCGCTGGTGCTCATGATTGTGGCAGTCCTCGTGGCTTTCTACGCTTTCCTCACCAACCGCACCGTGCCCGGCCGTCAGATTTACGCCGTGGGCGGCAACAGGAAGGCAGCAGCTCTCTCCGGCATCAAGGTCAACAAGGTCATGTTCTGGATTTATGTGAACATGGGCATCCTCGCAGGCCTGGCCGGTGTCATCCTCACCGCCCGCAATGCCTCTGCTACGCCGAAGGCCGGTGATATGTTCGAGATGGATGCCATCGCTGCCTGCTACATCGGCGGCACCGCCGTTCCCGGCGGCGAAGGCACCGTGACCGGCGCCGTGGTAGGCGCACTGATCATGGGCGTGCTCAATAATGGCATGTCCCTGCTGGGCTGGTCTGTGGATGTACAACGTGTGGTTAAAGGGCTGGTTCTGCTTGCAGCCGTGGCTATAGATTTGCACTTCAAGAGCAAGAAGAACAGTTAAGGAGTGGATTGGGTTGGCAAAGGGAGAAATCATAAAGGCACTTGAGGCCGGTGACACAGCCTTGGGACTGGAGCTTGGCTCCACCAATATCAAGGCTGTGCTGGTGGATGGCGAGGCAAATACTATCGCTGAAGGCAGCTTCGGCTGGGAGAATCAGCTGGAAGATGGTATCTGGACTTATAGTCTGGAGGCAGTTTGGAAGGGAATTCAGACTTGCTACGCAGAACTGGCGGCTGATGTAGAGAAGCAATACGGCGTGAAGCTCACGAAGATCGGTAGCTTCGGCGTCAGCGCCATGATGCATGGTTATTTGGCCTTTGATAAAGAAGGGCAGCAGCTGTCGCAGTTCCGCACCTGGAGAAATAACATCACCGGGGAGGCTGCCAAAAAGCTCACAGAACTGCTGAACTTCAATATTCCCCAGCGCTGGAGCATCGCTCATCTTTATCAGGCTATCCTGAACGGGGAAAAGGAAGTGCCAAGGATATCTTTCCTTACCACTTTGGCAGGCTATGTGCATTGGCAGCTCACCGGGGAGAAAGTTTTGGGGGTGGGGGATGCTTCCGGCATGTTCCCCATTGATCAAGCTACCGGTGGCTACGATGCAGATATGCTCCTGAAGTTCCAGCAGCTCACTGAGGTGAAAGGCTGCGGCTGGCGGCTGGCAGAGCTCCTGCCCAGAGTTCTCAAGGCAGGGGAGCAGGCAGGTGAGCTCACGGCAGAGGGGGCAAAGCTCCTTGACCCCAGTGGCACTTTGGAGCCGGGAACGGTCTGCGCTCCTCCCGAGGGAGATGCGGGCACCGGCATGGTGTCAACCAATGCTGTGCGTCCCGGTACCGGCAATATTTCCGTAGGTACTTCTGCCTTTTCCATGAATGTGCTGAGTGCCCCCCTGGCCTCTGTCCATGAGGATATAGATGTGGTCATGACCCCGGATGGGGCTACCGTAGCCATGGTGCATACCAACAATTGCACTTCTGACCTCAATGCCTGGGTAGGGCTGTTCGAGGAGTTTGCAGGGCTCTTAGGCTCTGATGTGAAGGGCGGCAAGCTCTACAGTTTGCTGCTTTCCCACACCAAGGAGGCTGACAGGGATGCAGGGGGATTGCTGAACTACAGCTGCCTGTCCGGCGAGAATGTGACCCGGGTGGACAAGGGACGTCCTCTCTTTGTGAGAGGGCCGAAAGCGAAGATGCACCTGCCTGAGTTCATGCTGACCCAGCTTTATGGGGCTTTGGCTCCCTTGGCCGTGGGCATGCAGGTGCTCACAGAGGAGGAGCATGTGGAGGCTGAGTCCATGGTGGCACAGGGCGGCCTCCTGAAGACCCCGGAGATTGCCCAGCAGGCCTTGGCTGACCTTTTGGGAGTGCCCATCACCGTCATGGAGACGGCAGGCAGCGGCGGCCCTTGGGGCATGGCGGTGCTGGCTCTGTATCTCAGAAAGAAAAATGAGCATGAGGGCCTGCCGGACTTCCTGGAGAGGGCCATCTTTGCCGAAGCCAAGAGCACGACCCTGCCGCCCAAGGCAGAAAGCAGGATGGGAGCTAATGCCTACCTGCGGGCCTATAAAGAGGGGCTGGAGCTGGAGCGGGCGGCTGGACAGCATATTGCGGAGTAAGGTAGAGGTTACGGCGGGTGAAGCCGTAGTAATGTCTATTAGAATACGAGAGTTTAGCAAAGGAGTTTTTACCATGCTTAATGTACCTGATTATGAATTTTGGTTTGTGGCTGGCAGCCAGTTCCTCTATGGTGAGGAGCAGCTGAAGAATGTGGCCCGTGATGCGGAAGATATTGTCAAGAAGCTCAATGAGAGTGGCAAGCTGCCCTACAAGGTAGTGTGCAAAGGGGTTATGACCACTGCTGACGGCATCACCCAGTTCATGAAGGATGTGAACTACCACGAGGAAGTGGCTGGTGTCATCACCTGGATGCATACCTTCTCTCCTGCCAAGAACTGGATTCGCGGCACGGTGCTGTTGCAGAAGCCTTTGCTGCATCTGGCTACCCAGTACCGCCAGGATATTCCCTATGACACTATCGACTTTGACTATATGAACCTCAATCAGAGCGCTCATGGTGACCGCGAGTATGCTTATCTTAACTCCCGCCTGAACCTCAAGAACAAGATTGTCTACGGCTTCTGGGGCGATGAGGAAGTGCAGGCCGAGATTGCCAGCTGGCAGGATGTGGCTGTGGCCTACAATGAGAGCTTCAAGCTGAAGGTCTGCCGCTTCGGCGATACCATGCGCGATGTGGCTGTCACCGAGGGTGACAAGGTGCAGGCTCAGATTCAGCTGGGCTGGACGGTGGATTACTGGCCGGTGGGCGACCTGGTGGAGGTCATTGACGCTGTCAGCGAAGAGGACATTGACCGCGCTTATCAGGAACTCCGCAACAAGTATGACCTGGCTCCCCAGGATAATGCCACTGAGAAGTTCACCGAATCCGTGAAGTATCAGCTGAGGGAATACCTCGGCATCAAGAAATTCCTGGATGACAGGGGCTACACCGCTTTCTGCACCAACTTCCAGGATCTCAAGGGCCTCAAGCAGTTGCCGGGCCTGGCTGCCCAGCTGCTGATGGCTGAGGGCTATGGCTTCGGCGCCGAGGGCGACTGGAAGCATGCGGCTCTGACCCGCCTGCTGAAAATCATGGCTCACAATGACCGCACCGTCTTTATGGAGGACTACACCCTCGACCTGCGCAAGGGCCATGAGGCTATCTTGGGCGCTCATATGCTGGAGGTTGATCCCACCATTGCCAGCGACAAGCCGCGCGTGGAGGTTCATCCTCTCGACATCGGCGGCAAGGATGATCCTGCCCGCCTGGTGTTCACCGGCGCAGACGGCAAGGGCGTGGATGTCACCGTGGCAGATTTCCGTGAGGGCTTCCGCCTGATTTACTACCCCGTTGACTGCCGCAAGGCCGAGGCTGAGACCCCGCACCTGCCGGTAGCTAAGCAGCTCTGGACTCCCACCGTAGGCCTCAGGAAGGGCTCCGAGGAATGGATGCGCGCAGGCGGCGGACACCACACCGTCCTGTCCTTCACCTTGACCCCCGAACAGCTCCATGACCTGGGCACCATGCTGGGCATGGAACTGGTGGAAATCCTCTAATCTTGCGTGTACCTTACTTTCTCAATAAAGTTCAAACCCTAGCTTGGAGACAGCCTTTGGCTGTCTCATTTTTTTGTGGTTTTTGGGCAATGAAAAAGCCCTCCTCAGAGGGGAAGGCAGTCAGTTCTCTGCATTCTGAAGAATACGTATCTCGTTGCGCATGATGTAGCGATCTCTTTCCGGCGGTGTCCCATTTATCAGATACTCGAAGGCTACCTGCATGGAGCGGCGGCCCTGTTCGTGGGGATGCTGGTAGAGGGCGGCTTGGATGACGCCTTGCTGCATCATGCGGAGGGTGGTGGGGATGGTGTCGAAGACGATGATGGTGATCTTGCCTGCCAGTCCTGCTGACAGTACCGCTCGGCTGGCGCCGTAGGAGGCGCCGGAGGAAATGACGAAGAGAGCGTTGAGTTTCGGCTCGTTCTTCAAGAGCTCGGTGACATGCTCGTAGGCGATCATGTCATCATCTTCCGTCTCGTGAATGGAGAGGATGTTGCATTTGTCGCCCATAGTCTCTCGGAAACCATCCAATCTTTGGCGGTGGCCCAGCATGGAGAGCGACCCCAAGAGCACCCCCACATTCAGCTGCTCAGGGCCAATCATGCGCATGAGAGCCCCTGCTGTGCGGCCACCTTCCAGGTAGTCGGAGCCTACATAGATGTGGCGGGAAAGGCCGGGGGCATCATTGTTGATGGTGATGACTAAGATGCCGTCATCTATGAGGCGGTTGAGCCTGTGCACTACCTCAGGATGGTCAACTGGGTTGATGATGAGGGCTTGCACCTGAGGGGAGAGCTCGTCAATGAGGCGGCACTGCTCCTCCACATTGTAGCCTCTCATGCTGCGCCAGATGACCTTGAGGCCGTAAGAGTCGTAGCGCTTGGCGGCCCTCTGCATGGAGGCCAGCACATCGTCGAAGAAATGGATGCCAATGGAGGGGATGAGCACCCCTACGATGGGGGACTTCTTGCGGGCAGCCAGAGCCCGCCCGGCGGGGTTGGGCTGGTAGTTCAGCTTCCGCATGGTCTCGAGTATCAGCTGTTCTTTCTCGGGCTTCACCTTGCCCCGGCGGTTCACCACCCTGTCCACGGTACCCCGGGAGACACCGCAAAGCTCCGCTATTTGTTTGATGGTTACCATGATAGCCTTACTCCTTTATCTGATAGCGCTTGTTTATGTGAATGTGTGCATAGTGAGAACGAGCACATTGTAGATTTTCCATATACTTTCGCCATAGATTTTGTGTTTCCTGCTTACGAGCCCAAATGTGTGCATAATTATTTTATCGTAAAGAAATGATAAATAAAAGCCACCATTAGCAGGAATATTGTATACTAGCGCGAAATAATGAATAGAGTTCATTTTTGACTTTCAAAGGGGACGTATTTCAGTTATACTGAATTGAATGATTAATTCAGGCTTGCAAGACAGGAGAGATAAGGATGGCAGAGATAGTGGGCCGCCGGGAAAGAAAGAAGCAGCTTTCCCGGCAGGCTATCCTGAAGGCTGCCCAGCAGCTTTTTATCGACCGAGGGTACAAGGAGACCTCCGTGGCTGACATTATGAATGGCGCAGATTTGGGCACGGGCACCTTTTACAATTATTTTCAGTCCAAAGAAGAGGTGCTGATGGCCCTTTTGGGAGACTCCGTGGAAATGGTGGAAGCGGCGGTGCGGGAAAGCCGTGAGCGGGGCGACAAGGCAGTGGAGACTTTGGCGGCCGGCATCATGGCCACTTCCACCTTCTTGGACGAGAACCGCTATGTGCTTCCTTTGTTCCTCTCTGCTTCTGAGCGGGCGGCAGAGTCTCATCACCCGCAGGGCATGGGACACTCGGGGGCGGGGCATGGCTCTGCCACGCCGGGTTTCAAGGACATCTTTGAGGAAATCATCAGCCGGGGGCAGCTGGCTGGAGAGATCCGCGATGATGTGCCGGCAGAGCTGATTGCTGAGACTCTGCATTCCATTTATCAGGCGGCAGCCTTCAGCAAGCTGGACATTCCCTTCAGGGAAAATGTACGCATGAAGACATGCCTGCTGCTGAACGGCATCCGCAAGGAAAAACAACCGCAAAAATGTCCATTAGGATTGCAGGGGGAAGGCTGAAGGCCTCCTATACCTTATTACAGGAGAGTGTTTGATTTTGATTAGCGTAACGAAGCTTTTGTTTGCCAGGGAATACTACGGGGATCAGCTCCGCTATACGAAGAATGCCCATGCCATGCGCAACGGCGCGGCCGAGGGCATGGGACCGGTGGTGGTGTGGAATTCTACCAAGACCTGCAACTTGAAGTGTATGCACTGCTATATGCAGTCCGATGCCCAGAAGTACAAGGATGAGCTGACTACCGAGGAAGCCAAGAAGTTCATTGACGATCTGGCAGATTTCCATGTGCCTGTGCTGCTGTTTTCTGGCGGGGAGCCTTTGATCCGTCCGGATTTCTTCGAGCTGGCGGAGTATGCGGAAAAGAAGGGAGTACGTCCCACCCTTTCTACCAACGGCACTCTCATCACCCGGGAGGTGGCCCAGCGCATCAAGGATATCGGCGTGGGTTATGTGGGCATTTCCCTGGATGGGCTGAAGGACGTAAATGACAGGTTCCGCGGGGTAGAGGGCGCCTATGAAAAGGCTATGCAGGGGATTGAAAACTGCGTGGCTGTGGGTCAGCGGGTGGGCCTGCGCTTTACCATCAACCATCACAATATCATGGAGCTGGATAAAATCTTTGACTTCATCGAAGAAAAGGGCATCAACCGCGTCTGCTTCTACCATCTGGTGTACTCCGGCCGGGGGGCTGGCATGATGGATCAGGATGTGACCCCGGAGGAGTCCCGCCGGGCCATGGATACCATCATCCGCCGCACCAAGGATTTTGAGGCCAGAGGTTTGGAGAAGGAAATCCTCACGGTGGACAATCACTGCGACGGGGTTTATATGTATTTGAAGGCTCTGGCTGAAGGCGAGGAGGGAACCGCTGCCAAGATCAAGGAGTATATCTCCATGAACGGCGGCAATCGCTCCGGCATTGCCTTTGGGGAAGTTGACCCCTTAGGCTATGTGCACCCTGACCAGTTCACCCAGCACCACACCTTCGGCAATGTGCGGGAGAGGAAGTTCGGGGATATCTGGAGTGATGTGACCAACCCCATCATGGCAGGACTGAAGGATAGGAAACATCTGCTGAAAGGCCGTTGCGCCAAGTGCAAGTTCCTGGATAACTGCAATGGCAATTTCCGCACCAGGGCCGAGGCCCGCACCGGTGATTTCTGGGAGAGCGACCCTTCCTGCTATCTTACTGACGAAGAAATTGGCCTTGGGGGAGAGGGGGCAGAGAAATGAATATGCCAGAAGGTATCACCGGCGGTCACACGGGGCATCCCGGAGGGCATCACCCCGGTCATGGCGGCCCGGTGAAGATTGTCTCCTGGAACACCACCAATGCCTGCAATATGTATTGCGCCCATTGCTACCGCGAAGCGGGCTGCAAGGCGGAGGAGGAGCTTTCCACTGCCGAGGCTAAGAAGCTGCTGACGGAGATTGCCAGGGCAGGTTTCAAGATTATGATTTTTTCCGGGGGCGAGCCTCTTATGCGTCCGGATATATTGGAGCTGGTGAAATACGCTGCCGACCTGCACCTTATTCCCGTCTTTGGCACCAATGGCACGCTGATTACCCTGGAGATGGCAAAGAAGCTGAAGGAAGCCGGGGCCAAGGGCATGGGCATTTCCCTTGACTCCCTGGACAGGGAGAAGCACAACAAGTTCCGCGCTTTCCCGGGAGCCTGGGAGGGGGCGGTGCAGGGCATGAAGAACTGCCGTGAGGCAGGGCTGCCCTTCCAGATACATACCACGGTGATGGACTGGAACAGTCACGAGCTTGAGGCCATGACGGATTTTGCCGTGGAGATAGGGGCCAAGGCTCACCATTTCTTCTTTTTGGTGCCTACGGGGAGAGCCAAAACCATCGAGGAGGAGTCCCTGCGGGCAGAGCAGTATGAGGAAGTGCTTACCCGCATTATGAAGAAACAGGAGACGGTGGATATTGAGCTCAAACCCACTTGCGCGCCGCAATTCCTTCGCATTGCTGACCAATTAGGCGTTAAGAGCAGGTTTACCCGTGGCTGTCTGGCAGGGCTTTCCTACTGCATTATCAGTCCCAGAGGGAAGGTGCAGCCCTGCGCTTATCTCAATATGGAATTGGGGGATGTGAGGGAGACGCCCTTTGATGAGATATGGGAGAAGAATGAGGTCTTGCGCGACCTTCGCACGCTTAATTATAGCGGGGGCTGTGGGTCTTGCCGTTACAAAGGAGTTTGCGGTGGGTGCAGGGCGCGGGCGGCTTGCTATCATGAAGGGGATTATATGGCGGAGGAACCGTGGTGCCTTTACCACGGGAGGAAAGGCTGATGCCTGCGGCTTACTTTTTCTCTGGCACAGAGAAAAAGTAACAAAAAGGTAAACATGCCGGTGGCATGTTTACGCGGACTGAAATCACATCGTGTGATTTCCGCGTCCGCGGGGCCCATCCATGGGCCCTGGGGTTCGGTCAATAAGCCTTCCCCTATGGGGAAGGGGGACCGCGAAGCGGTGGATGAGGTGGCGGTGTGTTATTATGAGGATTGATATATGCCAGAGAAAATAGAACCAGAACTATTATACTTCCTACAGCCATCAGCTCTGCCTGTTACGATTTTAGTAGTTGAGAGTGTTGGTTATCTACCTAAGCTGCGTGAAATGTTCCCTGCTGCCAGGCTCCTAGCCGTAGCCGACGAGAAGGATGCTTTAGATGAATTGCCGCAGGACTTAGAAGTGGAGTTTCATTGTCTTGATTATCTCGCAGAGCGTTTGCCATTTGAACCTAAGTCCCTTGACTACATCATCTCTGACCTAACCTTGGAGCGGGCTGGCAATCCGCAGGATATTGCGGCGGGGTTTTCTACTTATCTCAAGGAGACCGGGGCTTTTCTCACCAGTTTCCGCAATATCCGCCATTGGTCGGTGCTGGAGGAACTGCGGGACGGGCATTATTATCAGGTGGTGTCCCGGCTCTTTGCCCGGCCTGAGTTTGAGCGGCTGCTTTATGCTTCTTTCTATAAGAATGTCCGCTGCTTTGGGCAGAAGCGGCAGGCGCCGCCGGGGAGGCTGGAGGAACTTCTGGCGGCGGGGTTCGAGAACATCGGGGACGATTTGGAGACTGAATACTGGCTGGTGAAGGCTGACCGTTCCATGCCGGAACTGGCGCTCTTGAAGTCCATGTATACGGCGGAGGAGCGGAAGCAGCTTGGCCGCTTGCTGCACAGGATTGAGTATGAGGTGGAGCTTGCTGCCTCCTGCCAGAAGTTCTGGCAGATGTGGGACGAACTGAAGCTCTTTGCCGACTATGCCGGGGAGTTTATCCATGAGGCAGTGTTCCATCCGCAGGAGTTCTATGCTAACCTGCGGCGGGGGACAGAAACGTTAGAGGAACTTCCCCTTGACAAGACAGAAGCCTTGGGAATGATTGAGGAGATGGAAGCATGGGAGAGATAGGAGGCAGGAAATTGGACGAGAGGAAGGTCGCCTTCATCACCTGCGTCAACAGCGAGGACTGGTACAGCGAGTGCCTGCTTTACTTGCAGCATCTCAACCTGCCAGAGGGCTTCACTGCTGAGTTCCTGCCCCAGCGGGGAGCGGCGTCCATGTGTGCGGGTTACAATGCGGGGCAGAGGGAGAGCGAGGCCAAGTATAAGGTCTATCTCCATCAGGATACCCTGGTGGTGAATAAGAATTTGGTGGCAGACCTGCTCAAATTGTTTGCCCATCCCGAGATTGGCCTGGTGGGTGTCATCGGCTGCCGCAGCCTGCCTGCCACCGGGGTCTGGTGGGACGGGCTCCGCACCTATGGGCGGGTGCTCCATGCCTGCGAGCCGGAAAGCGTGGTGGATTCCCACTGCCGGGAGCCGGAAGGGGATTATCAGGAAGTGCAGGCGGTGGACGGGCTGTTCCTGGCCACCCAATATGACATTCCCTGGCGGGAAGACCTCTTCACGGGCTGGCATATGTACGACACCTCCATGTGCATGGAAATGCAGCGGGCGGGCTACCAAGTAGTGGTGCCCAATCAGGAGGAAGACTTCTGGTGCATCCACTGCCCCAAGGAAAAGCCCCTGGCTTCGTCCTACAAGGGCTACCGCAAGCTCTTTGTCAAGGAATACGGCGGGGAGCTTTGCCCGGAGGTGTGAATTTAAGAAATTTACTTGAGCGCCATGGCGGCGCTCATATTTTTTGGCAGGAGAATGGCCTTTTAGTGTATAATATAAAAGATAGTGTATTGTAAGCATAGTGGTGGGATAGATAGAGATGAATCATGAGAAGCTGAACTGGCTGAAACTGGCCGACAAATTTGCCGTGGACGGCGACCCCAAGGGCATGCGGGCCTGCGCCAAGGAACTTTGGCAGCTTGACCCGTCCAGCATGGACGGGGCGGCCATCATGGCAGAGGCGGCTCTATATACGGGAGAAACAGAAGAAGCCCAGGATCTGGTAGAGGAAATCCTCAAGGCCCGTCCCAGGCACCTCAGGGGACGTCTGGTGCAGGGGGGCGTCTGGGCACATGAGTTCGTCCTGGACAAAGCCATTCCCTGCCTCAAGAATCTGGTGGCAGAGTGCAGCCAGAAGCAGGCGGCTTTGGAGCCTGAGGATGACTACTACGGTGCCCTTGGCTATATCATGACCAAGGCGCGGGGCTGGCTCACGGACGCTTTGTACCTGGCGGCTGACCCCGAGGGAGCGGGCAAGGAGCTCCTGGCTCTGGCTAAAACCGCTGAGACCAAGGAGGAACAGGCTGACTACTACAGCAAGTACCTCTTCATGCGGAATTACCGGGAGCAGGGCATCAGGGAAAGCTACCTGGCGGCGAAGAAATACGCGGAGGTGCAGGAGGCTGTGCCCTACCAGCACGCCGAGGCGGCCCGTCTGCCGGAGAAGAAGCTGCGCATCGGCTATATCTCCCCGGACTTCCGCCAGCACGCCGTTTCCTACTTCCTGGCGCCGCTGCTGAAAAAATTCGACGGCAGCAAGTTCATGGTCTACTGCTATTCCACCGGCAGGACAGACAATGTCACCAAGCGCCTCCGCTCCGGCCCAATCAGCTGGCGCGACCTGCGGGGCAGGAGCCCCCGCACGGCGGCCCGGCTCATTGCCGAGGATGGCATAGATATTCTGGTTGACCTCTCGGGTCACACCCAGAATTCGACCCTGCCCATCACTGCCCACCGTCCTGCCCCTGTGCAGATTGCGGGCATTGGCTACACCCACTCCACGGGGGTCCCTGCCATAGATTACTTCCTGTCAGATGAAACCTGCCTGCCCACGGGGGATGATGGGGCGGCCTCGGGCTTTACGGAGAAAATCATTCGCCTGCCTCATTCCCATCTCTGCTATGCTCCCGGGTTTGTGCGGGAGCTGCCCGAGGCGGGCAGTGAGGCGCCGGTGCTCAGGAACGGCTATGTGACCTTTGGCAGCTTCAATAATTTCGCCAAGGTTACGGACGAAATGCTGCTCCTGTGGCGGGGGATTCTCGACCAGGTACGCAACTCGAAGCTGGTCATCAAGGGCAAGATCTGCAGCATTCCCTCGGGGCAGCAGATCCTGCGCCAGCGCCTGCAGAAGCTGAACTTCGAACTGGCGCGGGTGGAGCTTCGCCCTTACAGCCCGGATTATCTGGAGCAGTACAGGGACATTGATATTGCCCTGGATACAGCCCCTTATAATGGCGGCGCTACCACCTGTGAGGCTCTCTTCATGGGGGTGCCGGTGATTACCATGCGGGGGCGCAGCCACGGCTCCCGCTTCGGGGCCAGCCTGCTGGTGAATGCCGGGGTGGAGGAACTGGTGGTGGAAAATGACATCAACTATGTGCGCCGGGCGGTGCAGATAGGCAATTCCCCCCAGCTCATCGGCGCCTACCACTCAGGGTTGCGGGCCAATGTGCTGAAGTCACCTCTCATGGATGCGCAGGGCTATATGCAGGAGCTGGAAGCCGCCTATCGGGCGGTGTGGAGAAAATTTTGTGAAACTGGCGGCTAAGCCGCTTTGACAAGGAGGGATAAAAATGTCAGACGGGATTTTTTCACCGATGTTAAGGGACTTATTGATATTTGTCTGCCTTACCGTCAGTATCCTGGCCTTTGTCTTTGCGGCTTACGCCTGGACTATGATGCAGGACGGCCAGAAGAAGTACGTCAGAATGCAGTCCTTCATGGACGAGTATGACAAGATGAAGGAGCGCATGAAGGATGTGGAAACGCGCCTGCGCAAGGAGGAAATCAAGCTTAAGGCCACCATGGCCGCCAACCGGCTGGGCAAGGCAGGGCTGATACCCTCGTTGAAGGATGAGGAAGCCATGGACGTGGAGGCCTTGGAGAAGCTGGAAAAGGCTGTGGAGAAGGCCGAGGCCGAAGCCACGGCAGAGAAGCTCTCCGAGGAGGAGGCCGCGGCTGTCACCAAGGAAGTGCCAGATGACAAGACACCCTGGCAGGCCATGGTGGACGAATTCAATGGCCTGGCTGCCAATATGAACCAGCCCCGCTACAAGCAGGCCTGCGAAAACTTCGTGGACAAGTACCATCTGGCCATGCTGGCTTTCACGGAAATCGACAAGATGACCGAGCAGCCCAAGTTCGTGGTCATAGGCGATATCCTCCAGAGCAGCCTCTGGGCCATGACCATAGAAGGGGCAGGCCCTGGCAAGTACGCCGTGGTGCCCAATCCCATCAAGGCTTATAATCCTGAAGCCCACGACCATCAGGGCATGAAGGAGACCTTCGCCTCCAACTTCGAGCGTGGCACTACCTACACCGGCTATCAGGTGAAGCTGCCAGCCATCTTCAAGGCAGTGCTGGGCAACTGGCGCATCGAGCGGCCTGGGGTTATCAGGCTCAGCTGAGGCTGCCCACCTTAAAGATTCCTGCCAGCAGCCAAACCCAATAAGAACAAACGAAAAGCCACCCGAAGGTGGCTTTTCTCCCTCTGTGGCTGACCTTTGCCCGAGGTTCGTACTGGTGCTGTGCTTAACCTACCAGCACATGAAATACGGCGTTGGCAATGAGCCCTGCAATCACGGAGATAAGCAGGTCACGCATCAACGGTGGAATATACATTTGAGTTCCCTCCCTTCCGCTGAGAGGAGCACAGCAAAAATAAGTATAGCATTATTCATGGAAACATGCTACAATGGATATAGGTGGAATATGCAATGGTGTTGCAGGTTGACCGCCAGCGGCACCACGGAGGTCCGCAAAACGGACAAAGAAAGGGTCGTTCCTACGGGGGCGGCTCTTTTTTGTACCTTTAATTTTCTTTGAGAATATTTCCCTTTGTGGTAGAATATAATGCGATATACTCTTTGGCCGAGTATTTGTATGGGGAATATTTAAGGAGGGAAAAACCTCAATGATACATATGCGCAATGTGCGGAAGGTCTACGACACCGGGGTGGTGGCACTGGACGGGGTCAATGTGGACATCAAGAAGGGGGAGTTCGTCTTCGTGGTGGGAGCCAGCGGTGCGGGCAAGTCCACCTTCATCAAGATGCTCTTCCGGGAGGAACTGCCCACCAGCGGGGAACTGCTGGTGAACGGGCATGAGGTGGTGAATATGGAGCGGAGCGAGGTGCCGTATCTCAGGCGCGGGCTGGGGGTTATCTTCCAGGACTACAGGCTCCTGCCTGACAAGACCGTGTTTGAGAACGTAGCTTTCGCCATGCAGGTCATCGAGGCTCCCCGCCGCACCATGCAGCGCAGCGTCAATGCGGTGCTGGAGGTGGTAGGCCTCCGTGACAAGTACAGGAGCTTTCCTTCCCAGCTGTCTGGCGGCGAGCAGCAGCGTGTGGCCATTGCCCGCGCCATTGTGAATTCGCCTACCATCGTCATCGCTGACGAGCCTACGGGCAACCTTGACCCGGAGACCAGCTGGGATATCATGGACATTTTCCACCGCATCAATCAGGCGGGCACCACCATCGTCATGGCTACCCACGACAAGCATATCGTGGACACCATGCAGCGGCGGGTCATTGCCATTGAGGGCGGCCACATAGTAAGAGATGAAGCACGGGGGGTATACGGTTATGAAGCTTAGGACCAGCGAATATTTCTTGCAGGAAGTCTTCCATTCGCTGAAGCGGAATAACTGGATGACCTTTGCCTCTGTAGGCACTGTGGCGGTGTCCCTTTTCGTGCTGGGCGTGTTCCTCATCCTGGTGCTGAACATGAACCGCATGGCGGGCATGCTGGAGTCCCAGGTACAGATCAGCGTCTATCTGGAGGAGAAGCTGGAGGATAGCGACCACAAGAAAATCAAGAGTGAAATAGAGAATATGCAGGGCATCGAGTCGGTGAAATTTGTCTCTCGTGACGATGCCAAGGACAAACTGGCAGAAAGGCTGGGTGACCAGAAGTACCTGCTGGAGGCTTTGGGAGACAAGAACCCACTGCCTGATGCCTTTGAAGTGACGGTGCATCAGCCGGAACTGGTGGAGACTGCCGCCACCGCCATTGCCCAGATCAAAGGCGTGGAGGAAGCCAAGTACGGCCAGGATGTGGTGGAGCACCTCTTTGATATCACCCGGCTCATGCGTGTCTTTGGCCTGGCCTTGATGGTGCTTTTGGCAGGTGCCACGCTCTTCATCATTTCCAATACCATTCGCCTGACGGTCTTTGCCCGGCGCAAGGAAATCGCCATCATGAAATACGTGGGCGCCACGGACTGGTTCATCCGCTGGCCCTTCATCATCGAGGGCATTGTCATGGGCTGCTTCGGCGGCCTGCTGGCGGCGCTGGCTCTCCGCAGTTTCTATGCGGCCATGGCGGCGAAGATTTACAGCACCCTGGCCTTCTTCCCCCTGATGCCCCAGTATCCTTTCATGAACTACGTCACGGTGGGCATTATCCTTGCGGGCATGGCCATCGGCGCGGGCGGCTCTGCCATTTCCCTGAAGCGTTTCCTGAAGGTGTGACCATGAAGATGACGAAGAAGAAAAGTTTCAGCCTGGCCCTGACGGGGCTGATGCTCATGCAGTCCTCCCAGGTGCTGGCTTCGCTTGAGGACGACAAGGCCAGCTACGATGCCCAGGCGGAGGAAAAGCGCCAGCAGAGTGCGGAGCTGGCAGGGAAAATCGAGTCCCTGTCCGAGGAAAAGCGCATCCTGGATGAGGAGGCTGAGGCCGCCATTGCCGAGCATGAGGCCCGCAAGGCAGAGCTTGATGCCACCCTTTCCCGTCTGGAGGAAAATGAGGAAAAGCTCGAGAAAGCCGAGGCAGATTACAAGGACAAGACGGGCAAGCTGGGCAAAAGGGTGCGTGATATCTACATCAACGGGCAGATCTCGTATCTGGATGTGCTCTTCGGGGCTAAGGATTTTTCCGACCTCATGACCCGCATGGACTTGTTGAAGCGGGTCATCAAGCAGGACT
>JAGBLH010000249.1 GCA_017635515.1 Selenomonas sp. | reverse complement strand
GGCCTCTGACCGCTTGAGTGTCATGCTCATTTTTAATTACGCATAAGTAACACCCCTAAAATCCTGCCCTATCCAGCATAAATACTAAAATTACGCCATTTTGTCCGGTGGCTAACTAAATGACATTGCCTATAGAGGTGGTGGACATCTTCTTCCGAGTTATAACGCCGTTGTTCCAGTTTTGTCGCAGGCATATGCTCACCGCCTGTATTGTGCCCTTCAAGGGATTGGTAAGTAAGGAACTTGCCACTTGCGGCAACATCACCACGAACATTCTTTTGCATCGCGAATGCCAATGCTGGGTACGGAACAGGTCTTCATTAGCATTCCTGAATCTACTCCAATACTGGCAACCCAAATTCCTGCCTTAGTGACAGGTAGCGTGCCAATTCTTTGTCTTTGACAGGCTTTGCTAAATCGTTGAATGTGTGGTGCATGACATCTGCATCTTTCAATACTTCATCCAATGGTGCATCTTTTATCATTTTATCATCGTGATGGTATATAGCTGAGCATATGATGTCAATTTCCATCGGCTTGGCCAAACCATTTCTAAGCAGTATTTCCCTTGCCATATCTGCCCCTCTATGCGCATGATCATCATAGGTTCCGCTGACATAGGCCGCGATGTCATGCAACATGGCTGACATGCTGGCAAGCTCTGAATTCTCGCCACGCTTTTCCGCTATAACCGTGGCAGCAAGGGAAACACCATAAAGATGCGCATAGGCACTTTCCAGCTTTTCTGCGTCTGTTATGCTTTTGCGCAATTCGTTGCCAACGACTTTTCTAAGGTCTTTTATTCTACTCATTATGTCCTCCCCAATCATGTTGAAGCTGGCTGGACAAATTCAAGCTCAGCGTTCCATATTTTGTCATAGACATGCCGTATCCTGCTTAAATTGTAAATCCATTCTGCTTCAAAATCACTTTCACAGCAGGGCACACCTTGTTGAATCCTATTCCTTGAGGACATTCAGCTTGTAGCTCCTGCAGCAAGCGGATACCCGCCGAGGAGATATATTCCAGCCCTGAACAGTCTATTCTTATACCGTCAATGGTATTGGCTGTTTGCTCCGCCTCCCAGGCCATCAATAGTTCTGGTGAAGATATGCTGTCCAGTCTGCCCACAAGACATAGCTGCATGATACCACTCTCAACGCTATACTGCATTTCAAATTGCTTCTGCCCTGCCAAATCATCTTCTTCACGCTCTTGCTTTGTACTATCCAAGGTGATGAACCAATAGTGGCAACTCTGCATGCTTTCCTTGAATCTCTGTACCTGTTCTGGTGTTAATCGCTTGTAAATATTGAGATCAGGCATAACCTCCCCCAAATTGATCTTTTCAGCCTTCATTCTATGTCTAGTCAGGAGAGTTTCTGCCTTTTCCAAAGAACCAGGAATATCTGCCGGTTTCAGTATGAATGAATTAGATAAGTTCGCCACATCGGACTGAGCCTTGGCCGTTTTCCCTGCCAACATCAGCTTGCCAAGAGAATTTTCTCCGAATACGGAGCGAAAGGTCGATACAAACTGCAACAAGAATTCCGGGTCCGGCGTTATCCAGCAGCCACCATGCTTTGTCAGCAGCCTGCCTATGTTTGCTATGACATTTTCCACCTCGTCCTCGGTGAAGTACATCATCATGCCTTCAGTAGTAATGCACAGTGGCCCCTCAACCCCTTGCAGAGCCTTCTCAAGAGAAGCGTAATTGGTAGCATCTACCCCGCCAAAGGACATTCTCTCTGCGTATTCTCCCAAGGAACGCATGACAGGCCGTACTTCCTCTATCACAATAGGCAAGTCCAGGCCCACGAAGCGCAAGCCACGCCCTGTCATATGGATAGCCTTGGGGGTGTAGCCGCATGGCAAATCCACACATGTCTTGAAGCCTGTGTCTTCAATCAGACGACACATAGTGCGGTACTTGGCTTCAACCACCAAAGCATTGCCCAGAATTGTCTCTTCATCAGACATTTCCCTAAGGGGCTCGCTGTTTTCCAGTCCCAGAGCACTGACTATGGCCTCCGCGCCGGGCAATTCTGCTTTTGCCATCAGGCATATTGCCGTTTTGGCTGTCATAAACACAGGATTAGTTCGTTCCTGTGCTTGGATAAATTCTTTGCTCATGTCAATCACCTTGCTAGTCATAACAGGCCTCACCGCTATGTATTTGCTTAGGTCAGGCAGCATCACATTCACATGATTGCAGATCATGTTCGTGGAAGCCCCTGCTGGCACATAGGGACGGATATCTGTATATGTCAGATAGTCCAGGTGAGGATTGGCAAAATACCGGCCTCTGATGATGAACGGCTTGTCGAGCCTTGCCAGGGCCAGCAGCGTATTTCTGAAATAATTCCGACCATTTTTGCCCATGTCCTCACCCCCATATCTATTTTATCTCACTTATGTACCTTCGACAAACACCTTTGGCAGTCACTTCACATACTCAATCCTGAACCTCAAGCGCTGCTGGAGCCTACGAATCTTGTAAAACACTTTATGGCTCATGTGATGGCTGTTCAGCAGCACCAGCCGTGTCTTGTTTGACACCACATTCTCCGCGAAATCCTCCGTACCGCTGAGAATCTTCACCTCCGGGTGCCTGGCAGCATACTTCCTCTGCCAGTTCTCATGCCCGCCAAACATTACCGTCCCCTTAGGATAGGCACATGGTTCCTGGTTATTTCCCCTTTACAAAATCCTGTACACCATCGTGCCTTTCTTCAAATCATCACTCTGTAATAAATCTCCATCCCGCAGCATTCCAGACTTCTTTTTGTACATCACCTGCCGTCATCAGCCCGTGTATCAGTGTGAAGTATTCAGGCAGTCTGTCCCTGCACCACAGTATCTCAATCCCAAGCATGTCCTTAGTGATGGCACTCAGGTCAAAGCCAAAGGCATCCAGCGAATGCCTCATCTTCTCCGGCATTCTGCATGGCTTCCATTCTTTCCGGCTGCACTCCTTGCACATATTGCACCCGCCAGAAGACAAGGCTACACTCCCCGGCACCTGCCCCTCCATCTGACGCATCTTATCTTCCAATTCCAGCTTTACCTTGGAGAGTATCTTCCAGCCTGTATCCTTCATTTTATCAGCCGTGTCCGCTGCTTCTATTACCTTTTTGTCCAGTACGATTTTGGCCCCCACAACGCTCACCCAGGAAAATCTCTTCAGATACTCATCAGCATCAAAACCCAAGGGCGGACAAGACCATACGGTGTCATAGCGAGGACACTCCCGGCAGTAGGCAATGAACTTCTTCCTGTCCTGATACCTTCGCCTGAAATCCGCCATAGGCATACTGCTTTTCCGAAACTCGACTGAATAATCCATAAAATCACCCTTGTGCTCCCTGACAAAACCAGTTATGCTTTACTCATAGTATTTTTTGAGAGGATGAGCGCCGATGATAGCACCCCCACCTGATAAATACATTGATTCAGATGCCTACAGCCTGCAATGCAGCAACGCCCACCTGCGACGCCTGGCAGAAGCCGCCAACACCCTCACCCGTTTCCTTGGCATCCGTGACCTGCCCAAGCTTAGGCGTAACCTCTTGCACAGCAAATACGGCATTGACCAAGCAGATGTTATGATACTCTTTGGCGGCACCATCCCCTTCGGCTGTGAGGTGGCCGCTGCAGCTTGGAAACGCCAACTCGCCAGACACATGATGATTGTCGGGGGCATAGGGCACACCACCCAATCCCTGCGGGACAAATTCAGTGCCAGATATCCCCAAATGGAAACGGATAACAAGTCAGAGGCAGAAATGATAGCGGATTACCTTTCCAGAGAGCATGGCATACATGATTTCTTGCTGGAAACAAAATCCACCAACTGCGGCAACAATGTTACTTATGCCCTGGCCAAGCTCAGGGAATCCGGCATAACTGCCAGGACTATCCTCATCATGCAGGAACCCTCCATGCAACGCCGCATGGCTGCCGGATTTTATAAAGAGTTGGGCGATAGTTCAGACACCATCATTATAAACTATGCTCCCTACCTTCCTCGACTTGCAGTAGTTAATAACAGTCTTTCCTTCGTACGTCAATATTGGGGACTCTGGGACATCAATCATTACATCACCCTGCTCCTTGGGGATATATCCAGGCTCAGGGATGACGAGAACGGCTACGGCCCAAAAGGCAAAGGCTTCATCCCTCATGTAGATATTCCACCAGAAGTTGAAAAAGCCTTCCAACTTCTAAATTCCAGCCATCTCGGCACCATCCGCAAAGCTAATCCTGCTTTCACCAGCTAAAGCATTGCCCACCCTAAATATCACATAGGGTGGGCTTTTGAGGTACGTATCCTCTTGTTATTCATCATCTTCACGTCGCTCTGTGCATATGTCATCCAAATATCCCTCATCATAAGAGGGTTCATCCCCCTTATATGGTACTGACCGTGGCTTGCCCCTCTTATACAGCTTGCAGTTCTTAGGGCCATAGCAGAAACTCTCAAAGCGGAACTTCTGCTGCACTCCCCAGTCATACTCAATGGCTACATTGGCCATGCAAGCCCACTTGCACTTGAAACACTTGCCCCTGTAGGTTCTGCCATCCAGCATCCGGCAACCCCGCCAGTCATACACACCAAGTGCTGGCACCTCCCCTGTCCATGGAGAGGCTGTCTCCTCCTCAGGTAATTCTGCTGCCGTTTTCTTCTTCAAAGCTCCGGCCCTGTAGTAATCCGCATACTCCAACTTGGGGTATTTCTTTGTCCATGCCGTGCCGCTTATCTCATCACCGATATGAAACCTCATCTTCTCCTGCTGCTTCTCAGATATGGCCACAGCAAAATTCCTCTCCGCTTCTTCTGCCACACCCTTCAAAAATATATTGTACCCTGTTGTACTGTGATTGCGATTGTCCAGCCTGTACCGCCATACATTTGACCGTGGCTGCACAGATTCAACCACTCCGGCAAACTTGACTTTCTTTTGGTCTGCCATAGAGAATTCACCTCTTACACTTGCCTGTGCCCCCAATTTTTCCAGTGGCTGTTTATCCTGTATATCCAGCCATTCGTCAGGGCTTCTGCTATCGTCAATCAAGAGCAGCAGATAGTCCAGTATCATTTAATCATGGACGGTGATTTTCTCATCTCCCAGCAAATTCCCTGTGATAACAGAAGCTTCCATGTCATGTCTCTCAAAGCCCTGCCTTGCTCTGTCAAGGCTTGCATTGGCATAACAGTAACGGCAGCCGTGGATGCAGGTATCATACTGGCCTATGTCAAAGCTCTCCACACAGTTGCAGAGAGGCCGTTGGCTTTTGGCTTTTCCTGCTTTGACTGGTTTCCCCGTAATCCGCTCTATCAACTCTCCGTCAATACAGGCACCGTGGCTTATCCCGTATATGTCCAGGTCTATGGCTTCCGAGCAGGTCTGCAGTCTCACACCGCTGCCCCTGGCTCTCTCCGCCAGGCCCGTTGCCAGCTCATGCATTTCTGCCTCCGTCAGTTCTCTTAGATTCAGCCCTGCCGTATTCTTCTTCATCTTGGCGTACATATCTATGAAGCTGATGACACATCGCTCCACACATGGGGACAATTCCGCCAGTGCCTTTTCGAACCACACAAACTGCCCAGCCACGGTATAGCTGTCATTTAGCAGTATCGGGTCATACCGCCATACCACCCGCTCTTTGCCCAGTCTCCTAGACAGTTCCTGCACAGTCTTTATAATCTCGCCTTTAGGACGTAGATTCTCCTCCACATCCCTGCCATAGGGCGTGATAGAAACCTGCACATAGTAGTGATATCCCTTCAGTGCCCCCAGACGCTCCAGCATTGGAGCCGGGTCCTTCGTCCAAAACACAATGCAGTCCACATTCTCAGGCGTCAGTGATATCCGACTGACCTGTTTGCGGTTAAATGGATTCACCACATCCGCATACCCAGCTTTCAGACGCTGGCAAAACCAGTCAAAGTAGAATGCAGGTATATCCGTCCTGCGGCTGGCACTGATTATCATGGCAATACCTCAAAAATCCTTTGGGAACAGCTCAGGGTGGCTCCTCTTCATTATCCCCAGCACATTTTCCTTTAGCTCCGGTGGCAAATGCTCTGCATCTGTTCCGCCTAAGCTCAGGCAGCTTACGCATATAGAACTGCTCCAATGTCTCTCCAGTCATATTCCGTATCCTTTCTTTTTAGTATTCTTTGCTAATATTAACCTTTTCAAATAAATAATTCTCACCCTACAAAAAGATTGCGCAGCCCTCCAACTCCGCAATGTATGACGTTTTGCAGGTAGAATCATAATGCTCTTACCTAAGATTTTCAATGTCCATAACTACTTCTACCCCGTAGCGAACACAATCATCACAGGAACATAGCACTTTCCCAGAATCTATGCCCTTTAGCTCCTTGCAAATAGTAGCACCTGATTTATTTTTGAACAACTCAAGCATAGCCTTGGCTGGAACAGGCATTGGTTTTCCGGCATAGTCTCGTAGCCCAAGAACCATTTCCGCTCCACACAATGCACCGCAGGTTCCTTCCATGCCACCCATACCGAAGCCAAACGCCGCACCCATACGCTTAAGCATATCATCTGGCAGTTCGATCTCATCCGAAAATGCTGCCAGAACCGCCTGACAACAATTATAGCCGTTATGTTTGTACTCCACAGCTTTTTCTTTTCGTTCCATTCTCTATACCCCCGAATGTATTAATTACGTAGACCTTTTCTTCTTGCTTCTGGAAAACACACCCTAAACCTCCATACTGTTACCTTCTAATACTTGCAAACCTGCATCCACAAAGGCACTGCATATGTCTCTAAGCCGGTACTGGGCCTCAAACAGTTCATCATTATTAGAAGCGTCTGTGATTTTCACCATGGCATCTTTGGCTTCATGCAGCATATGCCCAATTTCGCCGCGCTTCTCCCTGCTCATTCCGAGTCCTTGAGGCAAATACTTGGTACGCTCTTCAAGTTCATACACATATCTGGCAAAGACATAATCCGCTACCATAGATGCAAATATCATAACTTTGTTCTTATTGACCTTGAACGAAATCTTGCAAAACTCCTCTTGATCCAGATATCTTGAACCGTTCCAGTCCTTCAGATGGTTCGGTGCTTATTACGGTCTACGAAAAAGACAAAATCGTAGCCCAAACCAAGACGCACTCTCCCCACCCGGAGAAAATTCCCACCATCATCAGTACTAAGGTGGAGCATTCTCTCCCGGAGGACACCGAGGATAAGCAGCAGACTTCAGCCATGGCAGAAGCGGAACTGCTGAATTTGATGATGCAAAAGTAACCCCGTAAGCGTGCTGCTAATGGGCCGGAGCAAAGTGCTTGCACTTTCCTTCGGCCCCATTTCTTTTCTTTTGATAGGCCTAATTCATGTTTATATATTATTCCAGTTATCATAAACACTGTTTATAAATATCATGAAAAACCTGTATTTTACATTATCAGTTGCTTGTGTCATAATATCTATAAACAAGAAATATGGATTTCATGTATTTGTATATGCTGTAATTATAACCTAATAAGGAGTGGATTGCTATGCTAAAGAAATTTTTTAACCACGTGGAGAACTACACCCGTGACATCATGGAGGAGAATTCAGACAACCTCAAGATGTTCGAAATTCGCCCAGGCATCTACTCAAATGTAGATCCCAACAGGCTTCAGGACTGCAATGTCCCTGATTTTGACCTGAACCGCTAATATGCGTATCTCTCCCATTCTCATAAATCGACACCGTCGTGTATTTCAAATACAGACGGTGTTTTTTTCAACTATTCCTGGAGCTGAACAAGAACTTCAGTCTCTCCCTCAGGTTATCGCTGAATCCCTCCAGATCTTCCAGAGTTATAAGGCCATTGTTCCAGCTTTGTCGATAGACAAAGCTTCCTCTTGGCCTTTCAACGAGGCGGGAGATATGCGCTCCCGCCTGTTATGATATTCGCCACCCTCACCTATAGAGGCAATGTCATTTAGTTAAGAAATGGAATAAATGTTTGTAAAAAAATATATTTTTTATAAAAATTGCTTGACAAGCAGGCAAAATTGTGTGGCGCGTTTTCTTACGAAAACGCGCCCTTGTAATTAGAAGTGGTGTC
>JAGBLH010000026.1 GCA_017635515.1 Selenomonas sp. | reverse complement strand
GTCGCATAGGTATCCAGTTTCTCGATGATGGGCAGCCCTCTCAGGAGGATATGCACCTTGTCACCGGGGGCGGCGGCGCAGTTAGCTTTGAAGGCCAGGCCACCGCCGCTGATGTCGGTGACCGATCCTTTGTGGGTATCAAGTTCCTGTCCCAGGTCATCGAGCAGCTGCCACTCTACGGGGGCGTTGAAATTTACACGGTAATATGCTCTTAACTGTTGGAAATCAGCGACAGGCTTATCCTCAACCCTGCTGCTCTGGCTGGTGTCTTTCTTCAAAGTCTCTTTCATAAGGCTTAATCCCTTCCAAATCCAAATGAAACACGAATATGGGGAGCGATATTGATAGTATAGTACCAAAGTCCTAGATGAATGTCAATGAAAAGAAAATGAAATAGGGCACTTTTTTGCTTTTGAGTTGAAGAACAGGAGAAGATGTAGTTTATTTGGAATTTTTGTGTTATACTATGATAAATATGGAAAATTTGGCCAAGTATACCGAATTTTACTAAATAAGAGATTCTGGGGGAGTGATGGAGCGTGGGATTTCAGGAGGAGAAGAGTGCGACGCCCTTTCGCATTGGCCTCTACGGCAGGCGGGGCAGCGGCAAGACATCTTTGATAAATGCCCTGACCGGCAAGCACTCGGCTTTGGTGCGAGCCTTGCACCGCAATGATATTGAGCGGGTTTACAAGGTGCTTTCCATCAAGGGCATAGGACAGATAACCTTCAGCGAGATGTCAGGCACGGATGATATGTGGAAGCATGACAACTTTGGCCAGGAATCTGCCCAGGCTTCCGTCAAGGAAACAGACCTGGCCCTGGTGCTGTTCCGCGAGGCGGATATGCACGGGGAACTCATCTGGTTCAGGAATTTCCAGAAGGCTGGCAAGCCAGTGATTCCCGTTATCAGCAGGGTAGATGCCCTGGGTGACGGTGGCCGGGTGCTGGCCCGCATCGTGGAGCAGAAGACCGGGCAGGAGCCTCTTTGCGTCAGTGCCATGACCGGCGATGGGCTTGAGGAATTGCGTGAGGAGATTGTCAAGCGCTTCTCTGAGGTCTTCGGCGGCTATGCAGTGAAGGGCAGCCTGGTGGGTGAAGGTGAGTTGGTGCTCCTGGTGAGCCCTCAGGAAATCAGGGGAGCCAAGAGCAAGGAGAGCCTGCCCCAGTTCAAGCTCCTCTGCGAGCTTTTGGGCAGGAAGTGCCTGGTCATGAGCTGCGTTCCCGAGATGCTGGAGGAGACTTTGGCCAAGCTCACAGAGCCTCCCAAGCTCATCATCACCGATGGGGCTCATCTGGACGAAATGCGGGAGAAGAAACCTGCAGACAGCATGCTGACTTCCTTTGCAGTGCTCAGTGAGGACTGCGAAGAAGAGGATGAATGAACCATACTGAGAAATCTGGATAAGAGGTGGACAGGATGATATTTACTAAGCAGCAAGCAAGGGGATTGGCCATCATGGGCCTTTGTGCCTGCCTTCTGGGCGGGACGGCTTTCGTGGACGAAGCCGAGGCGGCAGCTATTGCCCAGGACTCGCAGACAGAGAAAGAGCGGGCCGCTGAAGCCTGGTACTGGCTTTCTTCCGATGACAAGTACAGCAAGTTCTTCGATCCTACCTCCGTGGTGGTGGTGAAGTCTGCCAAGAAGGAATCCGGGGAGAAGGTGGCCACGGAGATCATGGCCTGGATCAAGACGGGCTACAGCTATGGCGGTGCCAAGGAGACCATCGACAGCTATGGCATCGGTGCTGTGCTTCAGCCCGGGCAGCTTTCCTACAGCCTGGCCCAGATCACCGTCAACCCCCAGAACCGCAACCTCCAGTATCTGAAGGAAGACTTCTACAATGCCAAGGGTGAGGTGGTCTGGTCAACTACCGAGGGCCGGGTCAAGGAGATAAACTCCCAGGAGTTTGACGAAGCCTACTACAATGCCGTAGTGGATGAGGTTTTCCGCGTCGGTGAGATGAAGCGTGCCGCCGCCGCTGATCGCTGGATTGATCTCTGGAAGGACGAGTCCGTGGAGGGTCAGGTCACCACCTCCACCGCTGACACCACCACTATGCGCCTCAAGGGCCCTAACCTCATCGTCTGGGAGTGGCAGGAAACCAAGGACAAGAACGGCAAGGTGCTGGAAATCAAGTTCTTGAAAAAAGCCGTGAACCTATCTCAAGGCACCGAGCGTATTGTCCAGGGCGACTACTGGAGCAGCGGTACCGGCTGGAAGCCCGTGGAGGACGAGTATGAGGGCGCTTATCGCGCCATCAGCCCCAATGAGCCGGCCATCAAAGGACTGAACAGGCTCAGGGCCTATGCCAAAGGTTACTCCACCTGGGTAAACCGCTACAGCCTGAAGTAACTATGCAGCCTTCCCCTCCAGGGGAAGGCTTTTGTAAAAGAGGAGGCAACGCACATGAAGGAGATTTTTGCAAGAGCCAGCGTCCGTTCTTATGAGGACAAGCCGGTGGAAAAGGAGAAAATAGAGCAGCTGCTGCGGGCAGCCATGGCGGCCCCCACGGCCATGAACCAGCGTCCCTGGGAATTCTATGTGGTGGAGAACAAAGAAGTCTTGGAGAAGCTCGGCGCAGCCAGCAAATACGCCTGGCCTGCAGGCAAGGCTCCTGCCGCCATTGTCATCTGCTATCGGAGGGACGGCAATCCTGCCCCGGAGATGCTGGATATCGACTGCGCCATCTGCACGGAAAATATCTGGCTGGAACTCACCCATCTGGGCTTGGGGGGCCTGATGCTGGGCATCGCCCCGGTGGAGGAGCGCATGCAGATCGTGGCTGAGGCACTCAACCTGCCAGAGGAACTGGTGGCCTTCACGGTGATTCCCTTCGGCTATCCCAAGAAAGAGAAAGAGCGTCCCGACCGCTACGAGCCGGAGCGTGTGCACTGGCTCAGCTGAGCCTGTTTGTGCTTGGTCTGTCTTTCTCGAGCCAGGCAAAGGAGCTTTTGACATTCTGATGAAATTTTGATGGAAAATTTTCTGGAAAAATTTCGTAAAACACTTGAGAAACTACCGTATTAGTTCGATAATATAAGTAAGCAGGACTAGTGCTTCCTGACTCCATAGAGAAGGGAGGTGAACACGATGACCATTGGTTCAGTGAGTGGACTCAGCAGCATCAGTCTCAGCAATATCAGCGCGGCCTACAATCGCGAGCAGGAAAATTTGCGTCAGGTGACTCCCGCAGAGCGCCAGGAGGATTCCCAGGGCTTCGGTGAGGTGCTGGAGGGTGTGCAGAAGGCCGAAAGCGAAGGACGGGCCGGAGAGGTGCCAAGTACCATGACCTATGCAGAGGTCATGCCCAACGGCTCGTTGCTGGTGCAGAAGGTCGATGGTCGTCAGTTGGTAGACGAGCAGATGCTGGACGTGGCCCGCATACAGGAGCAGTTCAATCTCCAGGGCATGCCAGGACAGGTCTTCAGGGCCTACATGGCGGGCATGGGCATTGCTACT
>JAGBLH010000248.1 GCA_017635515.1 Selenomonas sp. | reverse complement strand
TATATTGAAATTTGGGTTGGTTCAAGGGTGCATATTACTATGCTCCCGATCATCGTAATATTCGTAACATTTCAGCCTATAAGTTTTTAAAGCACTGTAAAAAGACGAAGAAAGAACTTTAAACTCTAATATTGCTTATCATAGACAAAGCCCGCGCCAAAGCCTGGTCCATGTTGTAGTATTTGAAATCTGCCAGTCTTCCGCAAGGATAAAGATTGGATATTTCCTCAGCCATAGATTTATATACCGCCGCCTTCCGCTGGCTTTCCTCTGTCAGAACAGGATAATACGGTTCCATTCCCTCTCTCAACTTGTACATCAGCGGATATTCAACAGCATACGTAGTGCCTGTCACATTCTGTACAGGCATTTTTTTGTACTCCGTGATACGGGTATACGATTCAGCCTCAGGATAAGCCGTCACCGGATAGGGCTGCTTGCTCTCTATATCCTCATGACGCCACTCAAACCGCAATGAACGATATGGCAAACTCCCCTCTGACTGACCGAAAAGTTCATCAAGAGCACCCGTATAAACCACAGGAATTTTGCATGACACACCATCAAGCAAAAGTTCACCCGCTGTCACTGACAAGTGCTCCAGCGCCTCCACCCCAAGTTCCACAGTGATATTAGGATGGTCGAGAAGATTCCTGAACCAATCAACATAGGATAACTTTGGCATCATCTGATATTCATCATCAAAGTACCCTTCCTCGTATGAAAAACGCAAGGGTACTCGCTTCAAAATGCTGGGGTCAACCTTCTCCGGCGCAATTCCCCACTGCTTGGCAGTGTAAAGGCTGTAGTCATGGTCGAACAGAAATTCGCCATACTTGCGAATACATTCATTGTCAGCATTCATAACTTCCAAGACAGTGGCAAACTCCCTGCCGGAGAAATATTCCTTGAGTTCAACCTTCAGGGCAGACGCTTCTTTTTCCGCATAGAAGGTATCTATCGTATGAAAATTAAAGGGCGTAGGAGTAAATTTCCCCTTTATCATAGCCCCGCAGGTCAGCTTATACTCTTTCCATTCACCAAAACGGCACATATAGTCATAAAGCGACTTGTCCTTGGTATGAAATGTATGTGGGCCGTACTTGTGCACCAGTATGCCATGCTCATCCACATAGTCATACATATTGCCACCGATATGCTCCCGCCTATCCCAGACAGTCACCTTCCGACCCTGCTCTGCCAGTTCCCTGGCAATCACGCCTCCTGTCAGGCCACAACCTACTACAAGTACATCCATCTCAAAAAGCTCCATATTGCTCTACAAATTCCTTGAAAGTTGGTAGTTCCTTGTCCTTGTCAGCCAGTATCATATTTTCTCTGCCGCCAATCTTATCCAGGGGCCATTCGACATTGATATCAGGGTCATCCCATTTAATCCCTCCATCAAACTCCCCATAAAATTTCTCAGAGCACTTATACGAGACGATTGACGGCTCAAGTACCAAATAACCATGC
Source organism: Selenomonas sp. (assembly GCA_017635515.1). Taxonomy (GTDB): domain Bacteria; phylum Bacillota; class Negativicutes; order Selenomonadales; family Selenomonadaceae; genus Selenomonas_B. The sequence continues at coordinate 24,132 of JAGBLH010000248.1, read as the reverse complement.
GCGCAGCCGGCCGGAACCAATATCTCGTTATGCTTCTCACCTATCAGGTCAAAGCCTAGCCACTGCTTGAATGTAGAACTTTTTTCCCGCATATCCACCACCACATCATAGACATGCCCCGAAATGCACCGCACCAATTTTGGCTGCTGTTTTTCCCTCTGGAAATGCAGAGCACGAATAACTCCTTTATGTGAAGTGGTATAGAAAACTTCCTGCAAATCATGTTTGATACCGTTGGCTTCAAAAACTTCCTTGGAGTAATCCTTGGTAAAACATCCACGTACATCATCGGCATTGAATGGTGTTACCTCTATCAAGCCTTTAATGGCCGTTTCCTTGAACTCAAACTTTTGTATCATTTTGCCCCCTCCACTTCTCTCAGCCAATCTATCGTGCGCTTAGTGCCCTCTGCAAAAGAAATCTCAGCCCGGAAACCAGTATCTTTTTCCGTCTCGCTACAGTCAAAACTGGAAAGTGGCAGATTGATTCCCGTAAAGGGTATATCCCCAAAAATAAAGTCTAATTCTGGTGCTACGGCATTCTTCATTTCCGTCAGGAACTCCCTCAGGGGCCTTGCGGTGGAACTACCAATAAGGTACTCATGAAAGGGCTTGCCATTCTCCCCAATGAGATAAAAAGCCCGTGCCACATCGTCAATATAGACGAAGTCATAGTTTTGGGTGCCCGCAGTGAACTGTGGTGCTTCTCCTTTTATGCACTTGCGCAAGGTAGTGTTCACCATGCGCGGGCTGACTTCGCCCACACCATAGGCATTGGTTATCTCAGGCCAGACTAGCTCTATGCCAAGCTTCGCCGCCATCGACATGCACATGACATGGGCTATAAGCTTGCCGCCACCGTAAATATAACCAAGCCCTGGTTTGTTGCCCTGTGTGTAAGCCGCCGCCACAGTTTCATGTTCCATAATACTGCCTGCACAAACAAAGCGTTTGCAACCAAGTTCATGAGCCAATTCCAAAGCCTCAATCGTCCATTGAGCATTGGCTAACTGCAGTTTGGTATTCGCTCGGGCGTCTCCGGCTGAACCTTTCCAGGCAAAATGGTAAAAAATATCATAATCTCCAGGGATCAGTTTTTCTTTAACGGCCTTGATATCCTCCAGCTCAAAATCACATGTATCTACCAAATCTGAGTCAGGTAGATTGCCTCCATGTCCTGCATGAATCAGAGCCGTTACCCTAATGCCATGTCTGACAAGGTATTTCACCGTATTGCTGCCTATGAAGCCATTTGCTCCAGTGAGTATAGCGTGTTTCACTTGCACCCCTCCATGAACTCCCTAATTTCCTTATCCATCTCCGCAGGAATATCTCCCTGCTCCAGATAGATCTTCGTCCAGTCAACAATTCTCTTGACAGTCTCCTCAATATGCCAGGTTGGGTGCCAGCCGAAAACCTGTTTTATTTGGGAGCAGTCCAGCTTCAAGAAGTTCGCCTCATGTGGACCGCCATCATATCTGTCCACCCAGCTGGCACCACTTCCCCAAGCCTTGCAGAACAAGTCTGTCAGCTCTCCCGTGGTCAAGCAGTCGCATTCATCAGGGCCTACGTTGTACCAGCCAGCCAGGCTGCTGTCCTTTGCCTGCTCAGCTGCAATCATAAGGTAGGCAAAAAGCGGCTCCAAAACGTGCTGATAAGGTCGGGTAGAGTGGGGATTACGCACCACAATCTCTTCCCCTTTAATTGCGGCACGAATACAATCAGGAATGATGCGGTCAGCAGAAAAATCCCCGCCACCGATGACATTGCCAGCTCTGGCCGTGGAAATAGCAGGACCATCGGCAAAGAAGCTATTCTTATAGCAATGAGTCACCAGTTCAGAGCAGCTCTTGCTGTTGGAATAAGGGTCATAACCATCCAACGGCTCATTCTCCCTGTAGCCCCAAGCCCACTCATTATTGTGATAGACTTTGTCCGTAGTAACATTCAAGAAGGATTTAACTGTGTCAGACTGTCTAAGACATTCCAGAATATTCACAGTCCCCATCACATTGGTTTCGTATGTATAAGCGGGGCTCTTGTAGCTTTCCCGTACAATGGGCTGAGCTGCCAGATGAAGCACTACTTCAGGACGTGCTTCATCAAATGCAGCCTTCAGGGACGATAAATCCCTAACATCACCTACAATGCTCTTGATATTACCTTCCAAATCAGCAAGGCCATAAAGATTCGGCTGTGTGGGTGCCTCAAGACTATACCCTGTTACTTCTGCGCCTGCTCCTAAGAGAATCCGGCAAAGCCAACTGCCCTTGAATCCCATGTGACCAGTCACAAAAACTCTTTTGCCACGGTAAAAATCTAAGTCCATCAATCTTCCCACACTTTCCACGGCGCCTGTCCTGATTTCCACAGTTTCTCCAACTTCTGATGGTCGCGCAAGGTATCCATGCACTGCCAGAAACCTTTATGCCTGTACGCCATAAGCTGTCCTTCATCAGCTGCACGCTCCAATGGCTCGCGCTCAAAAGTGGTATCATCACCTTCGATATAATCAAAAATCTCGGGCTGGAGCACCATATAGCCACCATTTATATAGCCAACGTCAATCTGGCTCTTTTCTCTGAAAGACTTGATATTGTCCCCATCCAAATCCAGTATGCCGAAGCGACCTTCCGGCTTCACTGCCGTCATGGTACACATCTTACCGTGGCTCTTGTGGAATTCCACCAGCTTGTCAATGGGCACATCGCAAACACCATCGCCATAGGTCAGCATGAAAGGCTCATTCCCCACATAGGGAGCAATGCGTTTAATGCGACCACCAGTCATGGTATTCAGTCCCGTGTCTACTACTGTAACCTTCCAAGGCTCAGAGTGATCTGCATGGATATCCCGATGATTGCCATTTCGGAAATCAAAGGTGATATCGCTGGTTTGCAGGAAGTAATGGGCAAAATAGTTTTTGATATATTCCTGACGGTAACCCGCACAGATGATAAACTCGTTGAAACCATAATGGAGATATGTTTTCATAATGTGCCAAAGGATTGGCTTGCCATCTATCTCTATCATGGGCTTGGGACGGCTTTGGGACTCCTCGCTGATGCGGGTGCCGAAACCGCCGGCTAAGAGAACTACCTTCAAGTGTAAAACCTCCTTAAAAATCATTCAGATTCACACGAAGCAAATACTATATTATCCCATTTAAAATTTATTGCACTTGGAAGATAATATAGTGATTATCGTTTTAACTTATCTTATCACCTATAAATTTTACTAAATAAAAGACAGTGTTTTGGTTATATCAAAGCATCTGTTGTAGAAGAAAGGACATCTCTTGGGATGTATAGTCATATGCCTGCCAGTGTATCTCCACATCTAATTCATCGCCGTCCTGAACATCAATTTTATAGACGAACGGCTTGTCATGCCATACATTTACTGGTTCAGAAAGCAATTCCTTACCATTAATAATGATGGAAGTATATTTAACCCATAATTTCAATCTTCTAATGCTATGCAAATAAAAATCTATAGCACGACATGTCAAGTTTAATGCTCCATTACCATAGCACTTAAGATGTAGTTTCATTTCTTTGCAACAATCATGAACAATACTTACAACGGACCCTACGCCATCATTATTATTAAACCAACCAGGATTTTCGACTTTTAGAGTGTCTTCTTTTCCTAAATTCATTACATGAACCTTATTGATATTTTGCCCAATATTTTTTATATCGACTCTCACAACACGATCAGATAAAGGAGTAATATCACCATCTCTTACAATATGACATAAACCGAATCTCCCTTTGCTCCAGCGAACAACTTGATAATAAGAACCTGATAGCATTGAAGAAATGAAATCATCACAGACAGCCATGCATTTCAAATCAGTTGTATAAATTCGTGCTGTATCAATCGGTGAGTCTGAGGCTTCTTTAAACATATTCATGGTCGTTTGATAGCCATCTTTATTGTAATTATGATACACGCGTATACGTTCCAAATAGATCAGTTCGTTACCAAATTCTTTGCGGAACTCATCAAGACATTTTTGATCTTCAGTAGCTAAGAAAATATAGCTATATTCACCAGTTGCAAATAAGCTTCGCGTATAAGCAACCATAGCAGACATGCTCGCATTAGCCACTCTTCTCCCCGCAAGTTTATTAGCCTCAGGTGAATAATCCGTACCTCGAATACTAACACCTAAAATCCGTTTGTCATCCCTGTCAGGCTTTATCGGACCAGGTATTCCCTCTAACTCTAGCCGTGCTTCCTTTTCAAGACGCGCTTTCAGAAAATCTGGTGCATGATTCAGCACATAATCCCATGTTTTTTCGTTGAGTCTGGTTTTTCTATTGAAATACTCCATTCTTTCATCGTAAAAATTAGCGTAGCAGTATGTATGCATATTTGCTTCGCGCCAATAAGGACTAACCGCCCCTGTACCCACATTCCATTTACGTTCTTCCAAACTCGCACGATACACGTTCTGACATTTATTTGCTTCATCCAGAGACAAATCATTTAAGGGGTAGAACAGTTCCTCCCAAACATTCAACCCTTCTTCCCAATACTGAATACAGTTAGGAGCCGATAAATCAGCGACAGGAATATAGCCCTGTTGTTCTGCCTGCCAAGCACAACTACATGTAATCTTAATCATATCTACGAGGCCGCCACGCGTGAAATCATTATCAAGAATTAATACCTTATCATAAGGATGTAGATTTCCCGGATGTGTCACATGCGTGCCCCATATCATGCTGAACATAACACTCTGAGAGTTATATACTAACGTAGCTAACTCGGGGGAGGATACGGAATCTATATTATAGGTCTCGGAAGTCACCAGCATGCAGCGTTTTTTACTTGATAATTGTCTCCAATCCTTCAAATGTGTTATTCTATCTGCATATTCTCCCCAAATATTCAATTCAGCATCCCTATCAAAAAAACAAACCTCCCATTCAGGATGATTTTTGAGAATATACATAGCAATAGCATGCGTATATTCTTCCAGCCTTGTAAAGATAAAACAGGATGCACGCTGTAATAGATATTCATTTACATCATGTCCTAAAAAATTATACTCCCATAAATCTGCACATCTAAGTCCGTTTGGCTCTCTAGCACTTGTATAACGATTAACATACCAATGAATACTGCCAACCGCTTTATCATGCTCATCCAATACTAAGAAGCTTTGATTTCTCTCCTTTTCATGAGTACGATAGTATTCTCGCGCATTAATAAATAAATCCTTGTCTAAGGTAAACCATTTTTTTGTCAATGAAGCACCATATCTAACCTGGCTTTCGGTAGCCGTGCCTACGACCTTACCATCTTGTCTAAAAACATAGAAATGCCCCCCCCGTGGACGATCCAGATATTGCCCAATACTTACAGAGGATAAAATGTCCTGCATATCTTCATTGAACTCGTGTACTTCAGAAGTACAAAACTCAAATGTAATCACTATTACACACCCTTTTTTATTCAATCTCCTTGAGCTTTTTGCTTAAATACTACAATGTTGTTTTGGTCAAATATCCGTTACATTTTCGTAACTATTCAATACTCTTCATTTCCTCCGGCATCCTGCATATCTCTGCCTCACAAAAATCAACCTTGACCATGTTGTCACCCTCCTCAGTAAAAAAAATAAAAATTCACGAACAAATTTTCACTGTATCCATCAATACATTGCCCCCTTAGGAACCAGAGCATTATCCAGCAGCCAATGCCAACGCTCAGCAGCCAAGATGCATGTAGTGCGATTCATGTCTCCCGCATACTGTCGTTTGACATAAGCAATATGATGCTCCCGGAGAACATCTTGCACCTCTTGCACTGCATTCATCTCAGCCCTGGTTCCCCTGCCGCTAATAAGCATAAAGAAATCTTCGTCCAGAACGTCGGACAGATAAGGCAGCAGTTTGCGAAGATAAGGATTGCCGCTATCGGCAGAAGACCGGGGCATCAAAATCAAGGAAAATTTCTGGCCTCGCACCACTTTTTCCAAGTTGTTGTCCGCTCCCTGTGATTCCCCACCGCTGTCTGCAGGGCCAGTATGCGGCAGCAAATGAACTTTGCCCGCCCTATGCTTGTGCGGCCAGTTCCTCAGAAAGAACTCCGCCCAAGTCCGGTCATGTTCCACAATTGCCAACTGCGCCTTAGCCCAATAAGCATACTGGCTGGTCAGTTTCGTCGATTCTCCAAGCCCAAGCTCCAAAATAGACTTGGAGGACAATACGTCCAGTGCCCGATACAGGATGTAAAAAAAGTCATACCCAACGCCATCCACCCCAGGTGTTACCGACTTTTCTATGAGCCATTTGCTGTTTGCAACAGCACTCTTAAAAAACTGTCCCCATCGCAATCCCTGCACATTGGCATTTAGTTGGAATAGTTGCTCCATAACCGCAGCCGAGTCCGGCAATGCATGCGTCTGCTTCTCATGTATTTGTCGCGACCTCGATTCGATTGTTGCAATAGCATTCTTAAGTGTAAGTTCCAATAATTGGGGTGCCAAAGCATAGTCCGCATATGTTCCATCTGGAGCATCACTTTTCGGGCAATTCTCCACCAACATCCTATAATCTACTCCACCGGCATCCAATGTGAACAGGCAACAAGGATTACAATAATTTTTTCCGAAACATTCAATGAAAATTGTCTTTGGCCGCATAAACAGTGAATTTGCTGTTGCAGCTCCATGTGGGCAAACAACGATATCCGCCATATAGAAATACGCCATCTCCTGCAGTACCGTGTGCTCCTCCGGAATGATAGTTTCAAATCCATACTTAGCTAATATTTCATCTGCTCCCATCAACCTGCGCGTACGAGTTCTTTGTATGTAGATTCTCTTAGGAAATTTTTCCCTTTTGAGGTTGGTAAAATGTTCATTTATTATAGACCGAGCCATTCTAATCAGAACCTTAGAACTCTTGTCGGAAATATTAGGATATGTGATGGCAACATGATGCATTTCTTTGATGCGATAGGTTACATTCCCTAGCTGGTCGTCAGCTTCAATCCATACAATCCTATCTTTGCTCACACCAAGAATATCCATGAACTGTGCTACGTCCTTATTCTTGAATAGCACGTATTTGCCATCGAAACCAGTCTCCTCCAAAGCATAAAGCCGACACATATTTTGGAACATACTGTGCCAATAGTTCCAAGTAGTATGCACTTCGGCCAAAACGGAAGCCTTGTCAATCTCGACGACATTCTGATTGGCCGAAGCCATCGACCTGACCACATCCCATCGGGGTGCGTCAAACGTTGGCGGCATATTGGTGTGCGTAAAAAAAATCATCCTGCCAAATTCATCAAAAGCTGAAACCATCGGAAAGTCGGTATCCATTGTGGGCAAGATGCAAACATTTCTGAGTATAAAAACATCGTACTTATCCTCATTGATCTTGAACCTATCGGTCGCTGGGATCTGATTGGGGTTCAAAACATTTTTATAGCCATGCCACAAGTGGACTACAGGAATGCCGGCTTTGTCCAGTAAGCCTTTCACACGATCAAAAGCATGCAGCCCCACTAGGCATCCTTCTATCTCATTCGACTCATACAACAGTTTCACATCATCCAGGGCAAAGGAAGAATCACCTTCCACCACTACCCCCTTGACTTGATACTCTGGCCAATTCTGTGCCAAATTCTCCCGCATGTAACCGTCTGCCGGTGTTCCCTGCCAAAAGACGATATCATGCCGGCACGTCCCCCCCCCGGATACATTTGTATCCGACATTGTTGCGGTTTCCTGTTCTCGAGATTGTTCCATTTTCTCTTGCCGCCTTTCAAAGTTAATTAGCCACAAGCATTACTGCTTTTTTCATTAAATCAACATCCCATTATAACTATCTACGTACAAATACTCACATGCTATCATACGGACATAGTAATTATTCAATGTCTCTATCATTGATGTTTCCTCTATTCTGGATAATTGCTTCATAATAACCTTCACCGCTTTGCTCCCATATTCATAATACTCCGGTACATAGTGTAGCGTCGCCTTGCCCCATTTATGATTTTCATCACCGATAGTATTACCCAAAAACGGTATGAAGTGTGCCTTCTTCAATCTTTGTTTAAGATAATCATACCCCCTGCGTATTTCAGCATTCCTATCTTCAATTTTGTCTTTAAACGTATATATTTCCCTACGTTCAGCATCTACATATTCTGGAACTAGATATGTCTCTACTACTATAATTTTTTCTTCATCATATTCATCTAAAATTCTATTTACGTACTCCTCCATATATTCCCGAAAATCAGCTTCAGCCATATTCAAAACAGACACTAAATCAAAAGCATTTTCATCATATTTGTATTTCAATCTGTAGAGATGACACTCAGTTACTCCTACTGCATTATCCTTGCTTATAAGTGTCCTATATCTCAGACATCCTGTGTCCAAAATGAGCCAGTCTGATTTCACCTCAAACAAGTATTTATAAACTTCTTTGTTCATATCAAGAATTGTATTTCTGACATGAAAATGATTGAGTTTTTTATCCAGCAAATACTCTGTGATATTTTCTTCGGAGAATTTGAATCCACCCACCAACGGACTTTTATAGCATACACTTATGGGACTGACATCTTGGACAAATCTATTGACACGACTGCCAAGTAAGGTGACAATATCACGAGAAACACAAATGCCAAAGATGCTAAATGTAACTCCTGTTGGATTTACATCATTACATAATGACGCCAGTTGTCCACTGGGGGGGGGCAGAAGTTTTGATATGTAAAATTTGTATAGTTCGCTCAACATATTCTCACGCATGTCAGGTTCGTATAGATGCGGCTGCCATGCGATTGCAAATGTCATTTGCTGACCATCTTTCACCTCTCTTTCCAATGTAAACGCCTTATCATGCCAAGTTGGTTTTTTTTCAGAAAATATGATTGCATCATCAATGATCAAAGATGTATAGTCCAGCCAAATAGGAATCCTTCTATTTTTTCCATCTGCACTAAAAAATGGTTCTGTATGCAGGTAGAGATTTAGCCTCCCGTCTTTCTTGAAAGTCGCAGTGAATTTTATGCTGCCAGCCAAGCTCTTGATGCTGTACCCCACTCCATCTTTGCCAAACCAGCCTGGTTTTGACACAATACAAAGGGCATCAGAAACATTGTCTATGAGCAAATCATTTTCATCTGTACCTTTATTCTTGATATCTATGCGCGCTTCCATCAATCTGGCAAAGATATCATGCATCATTCTAGATAATCTCGTTTTACCCAAAGCCTTACTCTTCTTCCTGTACATTTTGACACATACATAATAATTTTATCTTAGGATTTAGTACACAGAGAAATCAACTGCACCAGTTCCTCGCCCTTATACCCATGAAGTGCCCAGGAAACCTCCACTTGCAATTTCTCTCCATCTTCCACCATACGCGTATATGCATATGGCCTGTCATGCCATACAGGTTTCATTTCCCAGAAAATAACCTCCCTGTTCACCGCCAGTCGAGTATAATCCACCCACAGGGGTAACCTATTGTCATCAGGCGAACGTCTGTCAATACCCCGCAGATAAATTAGTAATTCCCCTGCCCCCTTACAATCCAGTTCAAAAGTCAGATTCTGGGCAGGAGTCTCCATTACATACCCTGCACCACCTTTAGAAAACCAGTCTGGCTGCCAGATATTGCAGCACACTCCCTCAGCCACAGTCACCTTCACATCATTGCCTTCGCCCTGGTTTTTGATATCTATGCGGGTCATGTTCAGCCATTTGAGCATATCATCATTCATCCAATCACCCTTTCGCCGTTGATAAAATCGACTTTCCTCCCATATTGACATGTATTAAAGTTTTGATAAAATAATAGTAAGAATATTATCATATCTATACCATAGAAAGGAGTCCCTACGTGAAGCTGTCAAAGGAACCTCCACACTCCTCTCCGAAAGCTACTGTCGAAGAAACTGCTGCCAACTACCTCAAACCATGGGAAGATTTGACTATAGCTGATGACTATATGTTCAAGCTGGTCATGAGCCACATGCACATCTGCAAGCATCTGCTGGAGCTGATCCTGAATGTCAAGATCCGAAAGCTGGTTGAGCCTGAGACCGAGAAGGCCATGAAGATTGGCTACGAGAGCAAAGGCGTGCGCCTGGATGTGTATGTGGAAGATGAGGAGGGCACGGTATACGATGTGGAAATGCAAGTCCGCCGCTACCCCGAGGCCTGGCTGGGGCGGCGCACCCGCTATTACCAATCGGTAATAGACTTCGGTGCCCTGCAGGTTGGTACCGAGTACCACCAGCTGAAGAAGTCCATCATCATCTTCATCTGCCCCTTCAAGATCTTCGATGGGAAACGCCACATCTACACTTTCAGTAACCTGTGCCTGCAGAACAAGAAACTTGCCCTAGATGACGGCTCCATGAAAATTTTCCTCAGCACCAAAGGAAAGATGAAGGATGTGCCTGCCAAAGTCAAGAATTTCCTAAAATTCGTTGACGGGCTGCCAGTGAAGGACTCTTGGGTGGATGAACTCCAAGAGCTCATCGCAGAGTTGAAAACCAGCGAAAGAGAGAAGGCGAACTATATGACTTATCAGATGAAGATTGCGGAAGTACAAAGCGAGGCCAGAGCTGAAGCTAAAGCCGAAGAAAGAAAAATTGGCATCAAAAGTTTGATTGCCACCGCAAAAGCTTTTGCAGCCACACCTGCCCAGGCAGTGGAACAGCTTATGAAAAATTATCCCCTCTCCGAGGAAGAAGCCAAGGCCGCTGTCCAGGCCAACTGGTAACACCTTTGCCCCCGCCCTGGCGGGGGCTTTTGTCAGCCACCTAAAAAATATCCTCAACAATTCAAAGCCTCCAATTCCGTTTGCCTATAAGCATGTGGATTTCCAAACTTTTTCACTCCTTGCCCAGGCACTTCTCCAGCAGCTGCATCAGTTCCATATTCGTATATCCATGAGATCCCCACTTTATGGTTATGACATGCTTTTCTCCATCCTTCACTGATTTCCTATACTCATATGGCTTGTCATGCCAGATTTCCTTGAGACCGTCAAAGATCACTTCATCATCTACTGCCAGGTATCTGTAATCTATATAGACAGGAATCCTAACATTGTCATCATCCCGCACATCCCGGCCTCGCAGGAAGAAAAACAATTCTCCATCCTTGACACACTGCATGTGAATTTTCAATTCCTGGGCATCGCTTTCTATCTGATAGCCTTTTCCATCTTTGGAAAACCACTGAGGTGTTTCTATACTGCATCTACTATCTGAACATTCCAGCTGGAGGTCATTTTCTCCTAAGGACATATTCTTGATATCTATGCGCGCAGTAATAAGATTTTTGACCAAAGTCCCGATCTGTGCCCCTCTGGAAAGAATTTTTTGTACTCTTCTGGTTTCTTTATCCTTTTCAAAGGAAGAAAAAAAGCTGTAGATGGAATCCTGAACCCTTCTCTGGCTTTCTGTGGCATCGGATATGGCTTTAGTAATGGCAAGTACAGCATTGACATGCCGCAGGGGGTAATAGGCAAACTGCTTGGCATATGCTCTTGCCTTGGCATATATCTCGCTGGAGAAATATCTGGTGAATATATCCCTGCAGGTTTCGGATTCAAAAGACCGCCAGAGGCAGTCATCGGCCAATTTTCTGATATTCTGCACAGGCATGGCAGGAACAGCAGGCTTTTCTTCTTCTTTGACCTGCATCTCAAGACTTACCATCTTCTCTTCCCGCTTCACGAATGGGTACTGCTCATTCAGCTGACGGGCATAGGAAATGGTTTCCTGCCTCAGCCGCCTCCGACCATCAAATCTGATATCCAGAAGCTTTGGACAATATCTGTCCAATATAAGGGCGTAGATAAGTTCCATATCCTGATTATGCTCTGTGACAGTATTGAGCTTGTATAGCAAAGAATCCATCAGTGGCATCATGGTCACCACGTTGCCAGCCAAGGACTCTATACTCGCCTTGCCGAAATGATGTCTGCTATAGGTTTCTTCGAAAAGCTTTGCCACCACCTCCGAAGAAGCTTCATCTGGCAAAGCAAATTCCCTGGCAATCTTCTGGCAGGAATCTTCGATGACCCTGGCTGTGGATTCTGCCAGCCCCGGTGTTGTGTAATACGAAGCAATCTTATTTGACTTCTTCAGGAAGGCCTGCAAGGGCATATCCCAATAGCCCCGGAGAGATTCGCCGCCGCTGCCTGTGAACTTGTACATGGGCTTATCGTAGCAGATATTCTTGAAATGCATTTCCTTGTGGAAGCCCAGCATAATCATGGAAGAAATATCCAGACTCTCCTGCAGGGTATAGGGACGGCCTGTTCTTGTTACCGTATTGACATTCAGAGGGAAGGCAAACTTTTGGGACATCTCCGTGGCTATCTCCAGATCCTCTTTATGGGTATGCAACCCATCCTTGGAACTCCTCACCGTCACTTCCCGCATATCTATGCCAGAAGACAGAAAGAGAGCAAAGGTAATGCGCGAGTCCTTGCCACCACTCAAGTCCACTTCGATATTATTGGTTTTCTTTTTCAGCCCCCGTATGATGCCAGTCCATTTGTGATACCACTGATCAAGGATTTGCAAGCCTTCCTTCGTATCTAAAGGCACTGACAGCTCTTTTTCATCAATGTACTGGACTCCCATATGGGTATTTACCACATCTATTTTGATCCTGCTGTTCTTGGGCAGCAGACGGATCTCATTTATCAAGGTTCCTTCCATGGAAACAGACGAAACCGTCCTCACCAATAAATGATTAGCATAATCCCGGTTCAGCGTCAGGGGGAATTTCTTTTTCATTTTCTCTGTCAGGAGCCAAAAAGAATTTGAAATGGCAAAATATCCATCCTGCTGGAAAATGTACAGACCATAACAGCCCATGAAGTCCTGCTCGATGACAATCTCATTATCCTGTCTGCGTATACTGACAAAAGCACCATCACTGCCAGTACTCTCGCCTGAACCTGCCGTCCCCATAGACACTCTATCACCGTCCAGGGCATATCCATATAAACGCGATTCCACCTTGTCCAGATCCGTAGATTCCAGGAAAAAGAAATTATCCTGGATAAATTTACCTTGCGATTCACTTTCTATTGTCATGAACCTGCCTCCAATATTTCATAAACCAACGTCTTCTATTCTTACGCCATTTCCCGTGCCAACATGTCCAGCTCTCCGGGCTCGTATGAGAATACCTGCCAGCTTGCTTCCAGTTCCATCACAGCTCCATCTTTCACCTCACCATGGCAAATAAGGGGCTTATCATGCCATATTGATTGAGGGGATACGATAATCTCCTTATCGTTTATCCTAAGTCCTGTGTAAGTCACCTTGAAGGGAATCCTACCTCCTGACTTGTCCCGCACATCCAAGCCACGCAGATATATATTCAGCACGCCATCTCCTTTGCACCTGATTCTGACCTTGATCTTTCCTTGCCTTCCTGTGAGCACATAGCCAGTGCCTGCTTCATCCACGTACCAGGAAGGTGCGCTGATGTTAACCTCTTCATTGCCTATACTCTCTATTTCTAGATCATTATGCTGGCCACTGCTTTTCACATCTACCCTTCCCGTGGTCAAGATATCGTATAATCTACCTGCCTTGGACGGCAGCAACGCCTTTTTAAGCTGGTATTTCTCCTTGTTCATATCCCTCATCATGGCCAGCATGCATTCCCTTTCTGCATCATCAAACCTGTCTGCACAGGTTGCCAGATAAACAGATAGGGGTGAGAGCCATGACACATGGCCATTTGGGGTATCGAGAAAATATATTTCTATATTCCCAAGATGATAATAGTTCTGCCTGACATCAGTTATGCCCAACTTTGCCAAAAAAATTTTCAACTGCTTGTCGTAATCGAGTTCAGAAGCAGCATTACAGAATATGCGAAACTTGGAGGTCTTATTGCGTATGATTGCTTCATCCAAAGCCAGCCTATGCCGGTAAGTATCCTGCTGGAAATCCTCCCCCATGGCTCTTGACAGCGCCTCAGTGCTCGTCCAGTTGTCAACATATATCTGCGGATTCTCCACCACGCATGAGGTGTGAGGCATTTTTGCCGCAGCGTGCAGGGCAGCAAAACCGCCTGAAGAAAGCCCTAGGAAGATTATATTTTCATGGTCGATACCGTACAGTTCTGCCACTTTTTCAACTATGGCCACTACACCATCTACATAGAAATTTTCCGAGCCCCCGATGTACCCACCCCAGGAGATATTTGTGTATTTCTTTATCATAGGATCTTCTATATTCAGGCAAATGCCCGGAAAATATCTATGCCAAGTCATACGAAAAAAGAAAGCATGCTTTTTCCTTTCCGGGTCTCCCAACCTATAGTTATTGCTCAGAAAAACATAAAGCTTTTTACGCACAGACGGAGAGATTAGGCATTCAAAAATAGTGCCGCTGACATTAACATCAAAACGCTCCGTAGGCAGAGAATTGTATCTGAAAAGTTCCTGCAGCTCAAAAACAGGGGGACACTCTCTGTTGGCTATACACCGCAATACATTTTGCTGTTTTTCCTCTGTCCTTGCTTCCAATTCCGCATCCACAAATTTCATCTTATCTCCCCTTTAGGCAGTTCTGTCTCCATAACAAGGAAGAAGCCCCTTGACTTACTCTTTCGCCTTGGTTATGACATAGCTCTCAGACTGGTCAAAAATTGGCACCATTCCAATCATGCCATTGTCCCGCACGAATTCCTTGATTGCTTTCTGAACGCCTTCAAATTTTCCATCGTGTATAAATATGTATCCACCAGGATTCAAGCGGGGATAGAAAAATTTCAAACCATCCAGGGTAGGCTGATAGAGATCCATATCCAGAGACACAAGACAGAACCTGCGGCTCTTATCCTCTTCGGCTGTTTCCGGGAAATATCCCTTGCGGAAAGTCACCTGCTCAGGCCTGATCAATTTTTCCTTGATAGATGCTATCAAGTCCTTGTTTTTGCTCACAACGTTTATATCAGCCCACCAGTTCCTGTTTTTGATATCGTTTGGCTTCTCTTCGCCTTCAATCATTTTCTCGTTGAAGCCTTCAAATGTATCGTAAAGAAACATCTTGCGCTCCGGGAGGAGTTCATGCATTTTCACAGTAAAGAACCCTTGGAAAACACCAGCTTCTGCTATATCCCCCTGCACATCATAACGCCGGATTTCTTCTGCAGTCCCCCCCAGTATCCTGTAGCGCATAAAACCAAAATACGGCTGTCCCAGGTTTGGATCATCATACAGATAGCCGCTCCTTTCATGTGATTCACGAAAACACTTGGGGATTATCCTCCACTTGGGATTCTTCCTATTGAAGTCACTGATAAAGTCACGTCCAAGGTCATTTTTCAATGTCAAAGTCAAATCCATTTTTTCCACCATCCTATTATTCTGAAACTCAACAACTGCACACTACGCAGCACATTGCTCAAACACACAATTTTGCTATTCTCACCAGACTTTGATGCACATCATGATCAGCCAGAAGTTTTTCTATCATATTCAAAAGTTCTTCCTTACTGCATCCATGAGGTTCCCAGCGCAACTCTAAAGAACATCTTTCCCCATTGGCCACCTTCCTGGTTATTACTAAAGGTTTGTCATGCCAGATAGGTGTCGGCTCCTTCAAAAGTATTTCCTGGTTAAAAGAGCAAAAAGTATAATCAACATAAAAGGGAATAGTTCTACGCTTGCTATCCCGCACATCAAGTCCCCGCAACCAGATTTTCAGCTCACCGTTACCACGACAAACAAACGAAATATGCAGTGCCTGCAAGGAACTCTCCAGTTGATAACCAGTTCCATCACCATTCTGAAACCAATCAGGATTCTTTATCTCAGCCCCTGCCGGCAAATCAAATAGCAAATCGTTGTCTGGTCCACCAATATTCTTCAAATCAATCCTGGCAAAATAGAACAACGAAAGAAAAGCTTTCAGCACTGTACTTCTGTAACTAAGCTGCAAGGGAGTTCTGTTCCCCCCCCGTACCTTTATGTCTTTTATTAAAGTACAATTCGCATATTTATCATCTGTCATAGCCAATGCATAATCTGCCGCCATGGCACTATACACATATTTCAGCGGGAAGAATTTCTTATCTCTTGCAAACTGCTGCGCAAAAGCATATATATCATCCGAGAAAACTTGCAAGAATCTCTCTCTGAATTTCTCAGACATGAAGCGCTCCATTATCTCACTGTGTATTTCTTCGTATTTCACAGCATCAACCGACTGACAGGGATTCTCTGCCTCAAGCAAATTTTTGTCCAAAGATACAATTGCTTGCTGCTCCTTCATTAAAGGATACTTTTTGGAAATCCGTCTAGCTGCTTGGATGGTATTCATAGCGAAACTACGCCCTCCCTCCAGCTTGAATTCCAATAAAGTATCTGCATATCTAGCCAAAATAAGCAGAAAGAGAAAATCCTTATCACCGCCGTCAATTCCTACTGTCTTGAGCATATGCAGGTTGCGATCCATAAGCGGCATTAACTTTATAGTATTGGAAAAATAATTTTCCACCGCAGCCTTGCCAAAATGGTTTCTTGACCTGGCTTCCAAATAGAGACGCATGACCGCTTCAGGTTCATCTTTTCCTGAACCATAATCACGGCAGACAGTCTCTAAACTACGTGCCAATATCCTTGCCGCCGCTTCCCTAATCTCTTTGACAATGTATATACTGCCCAAGCCACTCTGCCATTCTATGAACGCCTCAGGGATCATATTCCAATAGTCACGCAGGGTTTCACCACCACTGCCGCCGAAAGTATAAACAGGTTTATCATATCTCCTATACTGATAATACATCTCCTTGTGAAAGCCCATCTTTGTGAAAAAAGAGATATCCATAATATCTTGAAGGCATAAGTTCTGATACGCTTCAGAAAAAGCGTTACCATTCAACGCAGTATGATAAAAAGACGCGATTTCGGAAGCAATCTCATAATCTTCAGCGTGAGTATGCAGTTCATCATGTATGGATTCTATTCTTACTTCATCCAGATTAATCCCGGCAGAAGCAAATAGTGCAAAGGTAATGCGGGAATCAAAGCCACCGCTTAAATCCACGCTGATATTATTAGTTCTCCCTTTCAGATACCTGATAAGGCTCGTCCACTTCTCATGCCATTCATCTAAGATGGCCATGCCTTCCTTGCTGTCAATAGGTACCGATTCCTCCCGGTAATCAATTCTCTCTATGGACAAATCATTCTTGTCAATGTCAATAAGCACTCTGGCATTTCTAGGCAGCATTTGGATTTCCTGCAGCGGTGTTTCCTCCACAGAAAGGGAGCACAGGTCAAAGGCGAACATGGACATGACATAGTCCATATTCACATGAAGCTTTTCCTTTGATTTCAACCACTCTGCCAAATACATGAAAGAATTCGAGAGGGCAAAATATCCTTCTCTTTGATACAGGTACAAACCAAAACTTCCGCTGTAGTCCTGGGAGATAATCAGTTTTGAACCCTTTCTGCAGATATGGACATAGACCCCATCCGGGCTAACCTGCTCAGGATTTTCCTCTCTGCCGTCAAATATCTTCCCATTCTGGATGAAGTAGCCATAAAGGCGATTTTTTGTCTCATGCATATTTCCACTATCCAGTACAAAGAAATTCTCCTTTATCACTGGACTTATATCCATAGCTTTTTCATAAGACTTCATGTCCTCATCTCCTGCCTCATAGCCTCCATAATTCTTGCCTTCAGGCATTCACCAAGGCTGCCCAGATAATATTCCGCACCAGCAGCTGGCAGTTGTTTAATCAACTCTCCCTCCGGGCATCGATATAAGCTTTCGCCGCTGAGCACTAAGCTCCGACTCGCCCTACGGGTAGCAGCTTCTTCTATGCGGATATCCGGAAAGATGCACCTAACAGCAATGTGATTTTTCTCCATGATTTCCATCAATTGATGATGAGGAAGTTCTCCTTCATCATGCATGAGGCTGATGGATATTTCATTTCCCCGCATCATCCCCATAATATTAGGATTCGGCATCGTCTTGCCACAATCCAGCATCTCCAGTTTCAGAATTTGTCCCTCATTCAGCAATGCTTCCAGCAGTATCCCTATTTCCGGATAAGCAAAGACATCCTTGGACATCAACTGCAGGCATATAATGCGGTCCACTTCTGTCAAGATAATCTGAATATTTCTTAGAACCTCTGCCGCAGACAGCACTTCCCCCTTGCACTCCAGTGCTACAGTAAGCCTGTCGAGAATGAAGGACTCTGCTATCTCCATTTTCTTCCCCAGTTCATTCAGCTCACGTAGCTTGCCTTCCAGCTTCCGTTTCACATCATCCATATAGTTGCGAAGGTTATTCTTGGAGCTGGCCAAAATGCCAGTCTTGTATGTCTGCAACCAGGTATCATTTTTCTTATCCATCCAGACAATCTTTTCCAGAGGCACCCCCGCAGACAGCAGCTTCAAGCCAATTTCCCGAACATTTTTCTGATTACCCATGGCGATGACTACGGCATCAAACTCCACCTTGCCCAGTCTGTCAGGTGCGTCTACTGGCATGCCCATCTTCAGGTGACGCTCGAACTTGTCATCCAGCCATTGCACCACCTTGGCATACCCAGTGGTTTCTAGCTGCCTATAATAGGACTGGCCCACTTCATGTGCACCATACAGCACTACCCGGCTCCCCTTCTTCACACAACCAAAAGGGAAGACATAATCCTGCCTGAGGTTGCCGTTGAAGGTATCTTTATAGAACTCGAATTCCGTCAGACGAATGAAGGAGCTGTCAGGGTAAGCATGTGTCCTGGTAAAGCCGTGACATATTAGGTTCTCATACACTTCATTCTTGAAGGAAGGCTTCACAGCTATGATAACCTCTGCCTTCTCATGGCTTGCCCAATCCTCCAGCTGTTTTATAGGAACATTCTTAAAGCTATCCGTGTCCGGCACTCCTGTCACAGCAAAGCCCAGCACCTTGTCTGCCATGCCTTCCTTGGCTAGGTCTTCATAGCAGGCCTTGCCCATAAGACCTGCTCCGTAAATGAGTATCTCTTCTGCTTCTGCCAGGCCAGCAAGAATTTCTCTTCTCTTGCCAAAGAGCTTTGCAAAGAATTTTTCCGGCTCATGCACGATGGTATAGAAATCCATGGCCAGCATCTCATTCTGCTCAAACAGCAGGCTGTAGTCTACCAAGTGACGTTGAGTGAAATCCCGGCAGAGGGCTGATAAACGCTTGTAGAAAACAGGCTTGTCTTTCATGGGGATACGATCTAACGTCCAACGGTAGTTGCGGAAAGCAGCACAAGCATATATCCCTTTGAACTCGTCAAAGAGTACCGGATCCTGTTTCAGCAATTCGCCTAGGTAATCATATTCATCGCAGATGCAGTAGACCTTGCTGGCATTGTAGACCGACGAATTGGGATTATCCCTGCGATTCATGTAATATGGTTTGTCCACGAAATATGCCCTGCGGGCATACATCATGGTCTGGAACCAAAAACCGTTATCCTGGAAGGATGCACCAGGGGTCTCATTGTGGCGGATATGATTCTTTTCCAAAAAGCTCTTTTGGTAGATACCGCTCCAAGTATTCATCTCAAAAGTAAAGCACTTCTTCTCCTGTGCCACATCTATGACACGGTTGCAAAAACTCTCGTCCCCTTTGGTAATATGGAAAAGGGTCTTGTTGAGGCCACCCTCACTGTTTCTAGTGAAGCGATAGAAGCTGGCTTTTACAACCTCTGCTTCGTTTTCTATGGCAGTATTGTAAAGCTCCTCATACATTTCCACCGGCGCAAAGTCATCCGTCTCCAAAATACCTATGTACTCTCCTTGAGCGTTGTCAATAGCTATGTTCATCTGATAGCCATAACTTTTTTTGTCAGACTTGATAAGCTTCACACGGCTGTCACGGCTCATATAGTCCTGAATGATTTCCAAAGTGCCATCCGTAGAGCCAGCATCCACGCAGATAATCTCGATGTCTTTTAATGTCTGGTTCACAGCACTTTCCAGGCACTCTGCCATGTACTCATGGACATTCAAGGAGGGCAGGATGAGAGAAACCTTGATTGGGAACTCCTTGTGCTGTTCGAGGGCATTGATCAATGCATCAGCCTCCGTACGTATAAGTCCGCGAAGCCTGTCGTATTCTCCCGGATGGTAAAAATAGCTGCTAGTCTTCCCTGCTATGCCCAGTTCCTGCCAGCCCTTCCTGTAAAGATGACCGGCCAGTTGGCGCCTACTCTCTCCCTTCATGTTCTCAAGTTGCCACAGGCAGAAGTGAACACAGTAATTGACAAAATCCTGCTCCCGCTCCGCGAAAAGGCCTTCCTTTTCCATAAAGTCGCGCACAGCCTTCAGCGCTTGATAGAAACAATCCCAAGACTTTTCTCTGGTCACAGAGAGAGAGCCCCCCATATTCACGCGGTGGTGCACCAGTACATTGCCCACATAAGAAATGCACCTGGCCTTGAGCATTGCTGCCGCCACAAAGAAGAGGTCATTGGTGGTGCGTAGCCCCTGGAAGCCAATCCCCAACCCTTGCACATACGAACGGCGATAAAGCTTATCCCAAGGCCACCATATAAAAGCCTTGAAAAAATCCCTGCCTATTTCTTTGGAGGCAAACGACTGAGCAGAGGGCAGAAGATTTTCCCTGACGCTCCATGGATAAAAAGTGTATTCGCCAGTGGCATCATCATAGCGATCACAACGGCAAACCAGCACATCCGTGTGGCGGTCTTCTGCTGCCTGATACATTGTGTACAACATATCAGGCTCAAAGATATCATCGCTATCCAAGAAAATGACATAACGGCCTACCGCCTTGCTAAGGCCAAGATTCCTGGCAATGCCTGCCCCCTGGTTCTGCTGCTGAAAGATTTTGAAACGACCATCACGTGCAGCATATTCCCTTAAGATATTCACAGAATTATCTGCGGAACCATCATCCACGCAAATAATCTCAATATCCTTCAATGTCTGATGCACAAGTCCATCAAGGCACTCTTTCAAATAGTCTTCCTCGTTGTAAACCGGCATGACAACCGACACTAAAATATCCACCTGCTATCTCCTCTCAAACTTACAGGGCATTTCCCCACTATCATACCAATCCGTTCACAATACTCAGTGCACCGTGATGCGGCCTACAGAATCATAGGTCACCCCACCAACTCTGACTTCATCCAGTTCGTAACAGTTACGCCCATCAAGAATAATGGCTTTATCCATCAACTCTGCATATCTAGCTATAGGAATTTCCTTAATTTTGGGCCAGTCTGTAAGAATCAGACATAATTCTGCTCCATCCAAAGCTTCTTCTGCACTTTTACAATACTTAACCTGCGTAGGATAGTGCTCTTTAAAACGCTCCATCCCCACTGGATCATATACCTTCACAATAGCCCCTTCCTCCAAGAGCATCGGGATATTGGTCAATGACGGTGCCTCTCTCAAATCATCTGTGCCGGGCTTAAAGGTCAGCCCCAGCACCGCCACGGTGACACCTTCCAAATCCTCATAATATTTATGTGCCTTGCGGATAAGTTTTAATTTCTGATGGTCATTGACCTCAATGGCCGCCTTCACCGTCTTCAGTTCCTGCTCATGGTAGTCAGACAGCCAGTGCAGGGCCTTGGTGTCCTTGGGGAAGCAAGAGCCGCCGTAGCCTATGCCAGCTCTGAGGAACTTGCTGCCGATGCGCTTGTCGTAGCCCATGCCTTTGGCTACGTCCTCGATATCTGCCCCAATTTCTTCACAGAGATTAGCTATTTCGTTGATATAGCTGATTTTCAGTGCCAGAAAGTCGTTGGAAGCATACTTAATCATCTCTGCGCTACGGCGGTTGGTGATGATCTTCGGAGCAGCGAAGTCCTTGTAGAGTTCCGTGAGCTTTGCTTTGGAGTATTCATCCTCCACCCCCATGACGATGCGTGAGGCATGGAGGGTGTCATGCACCGCTGTGCCCTGAGATAAAAACTCCGGATTGGAGGCCACATGGAGGGGGGCTGCCCCCTCCGGCCTGTGTTCTCTTATGAGTTTTTCCACTCGCTCATTGGTGCCGATGGGGACGGTGGATTTCACTACCACTACACACTCCCGCTCTGCGGTCTCCGCTATCTGCATGGCTACGGCATAGACATAGTTCAGATTAGCAGAGCCATCCCGCTTCTCCGGGGTACCCACGCCGATGAAGATGATTTCCGCATCCTTGTAGGCACTGGCATAATCCGTGGTGTAGGTCAAGCGCTCCTTGTTCTTTTCCATCAGGGCATCCAAATCTTTTTCGTAGATCAGTGCCTTGCCATAGCGGTTCAGGCTATCGATTTTTTGCTTGTCCACATCCACACAGGTGACCTGATGTCCATGCTCGGCCAGGCAGACGGCAGTGACAAAACCTACGTAGCCTGTGCCGGCGATTGCTATCTTCATAAGTAAATTTACCTCTCCCTCTCAAATAACACTCGAAGTAAAATCTTCATTCTTTTCCTCTTTGCAAAGTGATATAATAATCTTAAGAAAGGATGATGCCATATGAGCCTGCTCTTATCCGGCCTCAATCCCAAATACCTTGAGGCCATCAAGAAGTTCCGCCTTATCGATGACACCTTCTTCAACATCTGCTTCGAGGGCAGCGTAGAATGTATGCAGCTGTTGCTACGAATTCTCCTCCAGCGAGATGACATCACCGTCACGGAGGTAGTCACACAACGCTCCGCCCACAATCTCTATGGTCGTTCAGTGCGCTTCGATGTCATCGCTGTGGACAGCAATGGCAAAATCTACAATGTAGAGATACAACGTGCTGATGAAGGTGCCAATCCTAAGCGTGCCCGCTTCAATGCCAGTCTCATCGACTCCAGAGAAGTCGCAAAAGGGACAGAATACCAGGACTTCCCCGAGATATGGATTATCTTCATCACAGAGAAAGACATCCTCGGTGGAGGGCTTCCTATGTACCATGTAGAACGAACCATCACTGAACTGAATCATAAGGAATTTGATGACGCCACCCATATCGCCTATGTAAATGGTTCCTACAGAGGCTCCGATGCCTTGGGGCTGCTGATGCAGGACTTCTTCTGCTCAGACCCGGCCAAAATGCACTATCCAGAACTCGCCCGGCGAGCTGACTACTTCAAGCATGAAAGCAAGGGGGTAAAAGCTATGTGTGAAGTAATGAAACAACTGCAAGATGAAAGTCGAGCTGAAATTTTTACTCAGGTTACTGCTGCCATAGGCATGCTCAAAGATAACAGGCCTGTAGAAGAAATTACAAAGTATACCAGCCTCTCAGAAGAAGAACTCCAGAAACTAGCCCAACAGCTTCGCTAGCCTGTCTCTCCCTCAGTCCCTGTTGCCTGTCAACAGGGATTTTTCTATTTATTGGATAATGCTTTTGTTACATTTTCTCAATAAGGGGAAATAATAGTTCTGATAGAAGTCACTGCTGGTGTATGCGCTGCCTTGCCATCGAATCTTGGCTTCGAGTATGCCCATTTGGATGAGCATTGCCTTGATTTCTCTGGCTGCTTTTTCATTGATGACGGCAATCAGCAGGGCATCGAAATCCATATTTTTCAGGTCTTCAACAGGCTGCACTGGGAAGTCCGGGGTATTCAGTTCCTTGGCTCTTTTGTCCACTATACCTACGGGCTTGAGGTAGTTTTGCCGTTGCAGCTGGCGGTAGAAAGATTGGCCGGATTCTCCGGCTCCGTAGATGACGGTTCTCTCCCCCTCCTGGAAGAGATGATAGGGGAAAATGTAGGACTGGCCTTCATTGGCTCCTCCCGCGCCTGCTTTCAGCAGGTGGTAGTGATGGAAGTACCAGTAGGCGAAGTAGCCCTGCTCTCCGTAAATATCCTTGAAGGCTTGGCGGATTTCTTCCTCACTACCCTCCAGCAGGCCCTGGCTGTGGTAGCCTTGCTGGATGAAGGGCGGGTCGGTGTCAATGATGGCAAACTCCCGCACTTTGTCCTGCAGGTCCGGCTTGTCGCTGAACCAGGAGATGGCACCTATATAGGCATCCAGTGCCGTTATCTTCGCTGCAATATTTTTGGCCTGCATTGCAATAAATTTGGCATCCCGCTTTTTCCTGGTCACAGAGGTGGCGGGACGGCGGTAGATGT
>JAGBLH010000247.1 GCA_017635515.1 Selenomonas sp. | reverse complement strand
TTGCTTTGCCGGAGGGACTGGATGGCAACTTGCCGGCGGCGTTTGGAGGCAGGAAACGGGAATACTGTATCAGTAATGCCATGTTCCCTAAGCAGACTTATAAGTTGAGGCTGAGAATGAAGAATTGCCAGATGGATATGGAGTCAAAGTCACTGGTATATCAGGATGGCACAGTTGATTTGACTGGTGCTCACTTGTGGGCCAGCAGGCGTGATGGCAGACCGGGGGGGGTTACTAATACAGAACTGAGCAGAATGCTGGAGATTGTGCGTGAGCATACAGCTTCATTTGATAATATGGGCATACAATGGCCGATGCTGCAGGGAGAGGTGTTGTAAGGTAGTTAGTTGATTAAGGAGTCGGGGAGATGTGCAAAGCGTCAATTATAGGAATTGGGTGAATGAGCATGCAGAAGGTCGTAATTGTAGTACCGATTTACAGGACGGAACTGGCATGGTATGAGAAAATCAGTCTGGCGCGGCTTTATGCGGTCTTGCCCCACTATCCTATTGTTTTCGTGTTGCCTGAGGGCCTGGCCTTGCCGGAAGCGGTCAGGCAGGGCCATCCGGTCATGGAGTTCTCCGGGGAGTTTTTCACCAGCGTCGCAGCTTATTCCAGACTGTTGCTTTCACAGCAGTTTTATGCTCGTTTCCGGGACTTTGAGTACATGCTGATTTATCAACTGGATGCCTTTGTTTTTGTTGATCTTTTGCAGGAATTCTGCTCTCTGGGATATGACTACATAGGCGGTCCCTGGCAGTTGCAGAATAGCTTGCAACAAGTCAGGCCGGGAAAATATAAGATTTACCATGTGGGAAATGGTGGCTTTTCCCTGCGCAGGATAGAGGCCTGCTGCCGTTTGCTGGCCAAGTGCCAGGGCAATCCAAGATATGATGGTTGGGGTGAAGATACGTTCTGGGGCATTGCGGGATATGAGGACAGTGAATTTAGGCTGGCACCGCTGCGGATTGCCTATGCCTTCTCCATAGATACGCTGGCAGAGCGCTGCTACAGGAAGAATGGCAGCCAATTGCCCTTTGGCTGCCATGGCTGGCCACGCTTCAGCCGGGATTTTTATCTGCGGGCTATGGCGACTTGCGGCATTGATCTGTCGGCGCACTATGGGGAGATGCAGGCGCAGGACAGGGCAGATGAGGTGCTGTATTGGCAGCAGCAGACAGTCAAGCGGCTGTTGCTGCATGTGGCGAAAGACTGGCCTGTCAGCGGAGTCCTGCCTGCGGACTTGGACAGGGAGACTGTGCAGTGCTGGGTGGTTGGGACAGATTCTCTGTCCCTATATGACAAACTTCAGCAGGAATTGGGGGAGGAAGCGCTTAAAGGCGGACTTTACGATTATGGGGACGGGGCCCGATTTTTACGAGAGTTTCGACGTAGCTGCAGGGCAAGCAGGAGGGCGGAGGATAACCTTTTAATAAGCTGGCGTTCGGAGGAGATTGCTGAAAGCTGCAAGACGGTGGGGCTGATTTGTGGCAGGGATTACGTTTCTTCTTATCATTGCTTCAAGGAGGCTCAGGGCAGGATCTTGCGGGCGATTATGTCCGGGGGCAGAATTTGATTCAGTGCAGGGAGGTCAAAACAGTGTTTTTTTCGTGCGGCAGGGAAGAACATACCAAGAAGGACAGGGCTATCGCTTACAATGATGGCGTATTGGCGGGAGCGGTAGCAGGGGAAACGGGCATACCGGGGCTGCGGTTGGATTTCAATGCCGGCCTGCGGTTGGAAGTACCTGCGGGGGAATGGCATGTGCGCATCAGCGACGGCGTGTCCGGCCAAGTGTATTTTGACGGGGATATTGCGGATGTGCAGCTGCAGTCATTGGAGCAATTTTATGTGCCCTGGCTGGTGGAAGTCTGGCTGGAGGGTCAGCAGGTATTCCAGCATTTGCTGGACTATGAGGGACAGAAGGTTTGCTTGTACATAGATGGCAAACTGCCGGAGCAGCCACCACCCTTGGGGGAGGCGGTGCAGATGCTGTCGGTGGCCCGTGCCTTTGCCCGGGAACATCCGGAGTGCCAGGTGGCGGTGCGGCCAGGC
>JAGBLH010000246.1 GCA_017635515.1 Selenomonas sp. | reverse complement strand
TGTGACGAAACTTGAATAAGTATATTTTGTCTATCGACAAAATCTGAACAATGGCGTTATGTCGCAAGGGCTAAAGCCCTTGTGACGAAACTTGAATAAGTATATTTTGTCTATCGACAAAATCTGAACAATGGCGTTATAATATAGGATAGTTTTTGAGAAAGGGTGACGGCTGTGGCTAAGATTATTGCAATAGCCAATCAGAAGGGCGGCGTGGGCAAGACTACCACGGCGGTGGATTTGTCGGCTTGCCTGGCGGCTAAGAAGAAGAGAACTTTGCTGGTGGACTGCGACCCTCAGGGGAATGCTTCCAGTGGCTTGGGTATAGATAAATCTGCGTTGGAAACTACCATCTATCATGTGCTGATCAATGGAGTGCCGGCAATTGAGGCCATCGTGCAGACGGAGTTCAAGGTGGATGTGCTGCCGGCCAATATCAATCTGGCAGGGGCCGAGGTGGAACTGGTGGCGGCCATGTCCCGGGAGACGCGGCTGAAGAAAGCTCTGGATGCTGTGCGGGAGAGCTATGACTACATCATCCTGGACTGCCCTCCGTCCCTGGGGCTTTTGACTCTCAATGCCCTGGCGGCGGCGGATTCGGTCCTGATGCCCATCCAGTGCGAATTCTATGCGCTGGAGGGTGTCATGCAGCTCTTGAACACCATCGGCCTGGTGAAGACCAACCTCAATGCGAACCTTGAGGTGGAAGGCGTGCTCATGACCATGTACGATTCCCGCACCCGACTGTCCGAGCAGGTGGTGGCAGAGGTCAGGCAGAACTTCGGGGACAAGATGTACAAGACCATCATCCCCCGCACGGTGCGCCTTTCCGAGGCTCCCTCTTACGGGCAGCCGATTCTCGCCTATGACAAGAAATCCAGAGGTTCGGAAGTATATATGGACTTAGCAAAGGAGGTCATTTCCCGTGACAAGCGCTAAAGGCGGCCTGGGCAAGGGCATGGGCCAGCTGGGGGGCCAGGGCCTGGGTGCCCTGTTCGGCAATGCTGGCGTGGCCAGCCAGCCCACTGAGAATATCAAGGACAAGGTGCAGGAGATAGAGGTGGAGCAAATCCGCCCCAACCGCTATCAGCCCCGTGAGGAATTTGACGAGGCGGCTCTGGAGGAACTGGCTGAATCCGTGAGCCGCTACGGGGTCTTGCAGCCGATACTTCTTAGGAAGCTCCCTGACGAAGGCTATGAGCTGATTGCGGGGGAACGCCGCCTGCGGGCTGCGAAAGCGGCTGGCCTTCCGAAAATCCCCGCGCTGGTGCGCGAGTTCGGGGATGCGGAGGTCAGCGAGATTGCCCTCATAGAGAACCTGCAGCGGGAAGACCTCTCCGTCGTGGAAGAGGCGCGGGCCTACCAGCGCCTGATCAAGGAGTTCGGCCTGAAGCAGGAGGAGCTTTCCTCCCGCCTGGGCCGCAGCCGTTCCCATATCGCCAACACCATGCGCCTGCTGAACCTGCCCGAGGAAATCCAGGGCTGGCTCATGAGCGGCGTGCTCACGGCAGGCCAGGCCAGGCCCTTGCTGGCCATCGAGGACCGGGAAGTCCAGGTGAGGGCTGCCGACTACATCCAGGAGCATGAGCTCTCCGCCCGTCAGTGCGAAGACCTGGCCAAGCGGCTGACCGAGAATCCCGCAGACCTGCCCCAGCAGGAGCAGGAAGAGAAGCCGGAGAAGCCGGAGGCGGATATTTTCATCCAGGAAGCAGCTGAGAAGCTCAAGAACCTCCTGGGCACCCAAGTGCAGATCAAGACGGGGCGCAAGAAGAGCAAGGTGGAAATCGAGTTTTATTCGGAAGAGGATCTGGAGAGGATCCTGGGGCTGATCGGGCAGCACCGGGAGGCCAGCAATCAGGAGCGCATCGAAAAGCTCCGCCAGTTCTCGCAGACAGGGAAATTCACGGTGTGAGGGATGAGAAAAGCCTCCCCGTAGGGGGCTTTGTGAAGTAAGAGAAGGAGAGAGAAGTAATTTTCGATGGATATTCAGGTAATCAGCAACTTTGTGCTCAATAATCTCATGTTTATCGTGGGTGGCCTGGGGATACTGGTCATTCTCATGTACATCATCATCCTGAACCTATTCCTTGATCTGCGCCGCATGAAGAAGCGGTATAAGAAGATGATGACGGGGGTGGAGAGCGGCAATCTGGAGCGCATGCTCATCGGCCACATTGATGAAGTGCAGCGGGTCAAGGAGCAGAATACCGCCCTGGAAGTGGAGAACCAGAAGCTCTCCGACCTCTTGCAGCGGGCCCTGACCCGTGTGGGCATGGTGCGCTATCGCGCCTTCGAGGATATGGGCGGCGACCTCAGCTATGCGGTGGCCATGCTGGATGCCCACAACAACGGCGTGATCCTTTCCAGCGTCTTTGGCCGTGAAGGCTCCCAGGCCTATGCCAAGCCCATTGAGAACGGCGGCTCAAGCTATGTGCTGACCGAGGAAGAGCAGCAGGCTCTCCGCGAGGCCATGGCCCGGGCTTGACTTAGTTTTATTTTTATTTTGGAGGCAAGTTTCTTTGGATAATAAGACGGAATCTAGCAATTCCTATACTATAAAAATAATCCCCTCCGGAGAGGGGAAAATCAAATCTGTCAAGCTGCCCCTGAACCTCATCAAGTACGGCCTGGGCTCGCTGGTTGCCTTGGGCGTGCTGTTTGTGGGGGTCATGAGCTTTGCGGTTTATGCCAGCTTCACGGCCAAGAGCGGCTCGGCGGAGATAAATGACCTGCGCTCGGTGAACAGCATCCAGCAGGAGCAGCTCCTGCAGCTGTCCCGCAAGGCCAATGCCCTGCAGGATGAGATGCAGGAGCTCACTTCCCTGGAGTCTGACCTGCGCCGCCAGTCTGGCATGGCTCCCGCCAACGATGAGGGCAGCGGCGGGGACGGCACCCATGACGGGCAGGGCGGCCCCTATGTAGACCCTGATGTGGCCAATGTCCGGGAGGCCCTTTCCCAGGTAGAGCGCAAGCTGGCCGTGCGGAAGGAATCCCTCCAGTCCCTGCAGAAGGAGCTGAGGGAGCGCCAGGCGGCCATGGGCACTGTGGTGGCGGGCTTCACCATCCAGTCCATCACCATTCCTTCCATCTGGCCCTGCAAGGGTGATGTGAGCTCTCCCTACGGTCTTCGGTGGGGCGGCTCCGACTTCCACCCCGGCATTGACATTGCCAACGACATGGGCACTCCCATCGTGGCCACGGCGGACGGCGTGGTGGAAGTGGCTGGCTGGAATTCCGGCGGCTATGGCAATATGGTGGACATCGACCACGGCAACGGCCTCATGACCCGCTACGGCCATGCCTCCCAGGTGGTAGTCACCGCCGGCCAGCCCGTGAAACGCGGCCAGATCATCGCCTACATGGGCAGCACCGGCTTCTCCACCGGCCCCCATTGCCACTATGAGGTACATGTGAATGGCCAGGTAGTGAACCCGGCGTCTTATCTGTGAGCATAACTCAAAGCCTGCCCCGCAAGAGGGGCAGGCTTTTCCTGTATGAAGCCTTTTGAGGACAAAAAAATTCCCCCGGGAGGGGGAGAGTTGCTTTTTGCGTAGAATGCAAATAGAATGGGAGTTGGATGGGAGTCGGAATCTCAGTTCCTGCCTTTATCCCACGGATCATGCAGATGGGGAGGTGTGCCCGTGCCAGCTGCTGCTACATAGTCCAGGTCGTCAAAGCCCAGCTCAATCTTGCCCAAGGGGGAGGGGGCTGCCTTTTGGCGCTCCTGGTGGAGCCTGGCCCGGAGGGATTCTTTTACTTTGCTGAACCGGGAAAAATCCACGGCACTGTACTCGCGTTCGATGTCCATAATGATTGCTCCTTTATGTATGCATGTGTGCGTAATTATCTTTTCGCTTATACTTACGTTCCTGAACCCTATCCATTACAGGAAAGATAGATTTAGAGGGAAAAATTTATGAAATCTTATTTTGCAATAGGTGTGGCCCTGATAGCCATTTTGATTGCGGCTCTGCTGGGCTATGGTGTGTACCTGAACCAGCGGGGGGAGCACCAGATAGCCGAGCGCATGGAGAACATGCGGGTGCCCCTGACGGGTATCACGGCTGGTTACAGGGAACTTTATCCCATGGTGGAAATGGATCTGGTGAACCTGTACTCAGATGAAATGACGGATGTGGTGGCACTGGAAAGCGGGCGCATCACGGAGGCCTTCGTGGAGAAGAACAGCCATGTGCTGCCCGGGCAGCCCATCCTGAGGCTGGTGAATGAGGACATTCCCCTGAAGATACGTCAGGCGGACAGCGATATCCTGGAGGCAGAGGCCCAGCTCATCAAGGCGGAGCACAGCTACAAGCGCTATGCCCAGCTCATAGAGTGGTCGGCTGTCTCTGCCGAGAAGTACGATGAGGCCGAAGCCATCTACAAGGCTTCCCAGGCGAGGCTGGAGAACTACTTGGCCCAGCGGGAGCAGCTGGAGGTGCGCCAGAACAGGCTCACGGTGACTGCCCCCATCAACGGCGAGGTGCTCAGGCTCTACCAGAAGCTGGGTGCCTATGTGACGGCGGGGACGGCGGTGGCCCTGGTGGGGGATTTCAAGCGGATTTTCTTCACGTCCCCGGTGGAGGACAAGATTGCCCAGCGCATGAATATGAATCAGGAGCTGGACATAACCTTCGAAGGCAGCGCGGCGGTGCAGAAGTCCTATGGTGCCCAGTATGCTTCTGGCAATCTGGGAGATAATCAGGTCTTCCATGCCCATGTGGCCAGGATTTCCCCGCCGGTGGAGGAGCCTGCGGATGTGCGGCAGGTGATCTGGGAAATCGACAACAGCGTAGGCATCCTGGAGCCGGGGGCTTATCCCCACGCCGTGCTCCATCCCAAGCGTTCCCGCAGGTGCCTGACGGTGCCCCTCTCCTCCCTCACCAATAGCAACAAGAACGAGGTGGCGGTGCTTACTGCCGGTGGCACGCTGGAGCGGCGGGGGGTAGTGACCGGGGCCAATGACGGCCATTATATTGAAATAATCGACGGCCTGCAGGAAGGGGAGGTGGTCATCACCTCTGACACCGAGGGTCTGAAGGATGGCATAGCTGTGGATGTGACGATTGAGGAGGCAGACTGACATGGAAGACAAGAGCAAGCTCTTCAGCCAGGCGGCTCTCGACAAGCTGCGCTCCCCGGAGAAGCTGGACATGATGCTGCCCATCACCACCCCTGTGGGCTGGATGGGGCTGGCGGCCATTGCCCTCCTGCTGCTGTCGGTGGTCCTGTGGTCCATCTTTGGCTCCTTCACCGTGCGGGCGGAGGGCATGGGCCTCATCATGGATTCCGGGGGCCTGGTGAACATCACCCATACATCAGGAGGCAAGGTAGCCCGCATCCACG
Source organism: Selenomonas sp. (assembly GCA_017635515.1). Classification (GTDB taxonomy): domain Bacteria; phylum Bacillota; class Negativicutes; order Selenomonadales; family Selenomonadaceae; genus Selenomonas_B. The sequence goes on along the minus strand of JAGBLH010000246.1, from coordinate 11,367 downwards.
TGCGGGAGGGCGAGCAGGTGAAGAAGGGGAGCCTCATCGCCCAGATGGAGCAGGCCGAGCAGTCTGCGGATGTGAATATGGCCCAGTACAGCACCCAGTTGGGGGAAAGCATGAAGGATACCGCCCAGCGGGCCTACCAGTACAAGAACAAGATGTATCAGCAGGAGATAGCCAGGGACATCATTTCCGACTATGACGGGGTGGTGGATCAGGTGCTGGTGGAGCCGGGTTCCTACGTCTCCGGCGGCACGCCCCTTGTCACTGTGCGCCAGACCCGCAAGAGAAGCGACCTGCGGGGGGTGCTCTTCATCCCCGTGAACAAGGGCAAGCGGCTGGAGCCGGGCCAGAGCGTGCAGCTGGTGCCCGGCGGCGTGGATGTGCAGGAGTCTGGCAGTCTCCTGGGCGTGGTGCGCAAGGTGTCTGACTACCCGGTGCCCCTGCAGAGAATGGTGCAGGAGCTGGGCAACAGGGAGATGGCCCAGTGGATCTACCAGGCCGAAGGAGCGGTGATGGAGGTGGAGTTCGATCTGGTGAAGGACGAGGGCAGCGAATCAGGCTACCTCTGGACTTCCTTCGTAGGGGAGCACAAGCCCATCACGGCAGGCAGCTTTGTCACCGGCACCGTCATCATCGAGCGGCGGCCTCCCATCGAGAAGGTCTTCTACCGCTTGAGCCAGTGGCTTAGGAACAGGTGATGCCCATGAATTTGAAGGAAATATTATTGGATATCTTTTCCTCAGAGGGGAAAAGGGTCAAGGTGCCCACGGTGCTCCAGATGGAGGCCACCGAGTGCGGGGCGGCGTCTCTCGCCATGGTGCTGGCCCACTACAATCTCTGGATACCCCTGGAAAAGCTCAGGGCCGAGTGCGGCGTGAACCGTGACGGCTCCAAGGCCAGCAATATCATGAAAGCGGCCAGGGGCCGAGGCTGCGAGGTGCATGGCTACCGCTGGGAGGCGGACAATCTCAGGGAAGAGGGAGAGTACCCCCTGATCATCCACTGGGAGTTCAACCATTTCGTGGTCATGGAGGGCATCAGCGGGGACACGGTTTATCTCAACGACCCTGCCATGGGCCGCCGCACCGTGCCCTGGGATGAATTTCGCACCTCCTACACGGGCATAGCCCTCACCGTGGCGCCGGGGCCGTCTTTCCGCCCTGAGGGCCACCGCTACCATGTGAGCACGGACATTGCCCGGAAGCTCTGGCATGACAGGGAGGGCATGTTCTTCCTGCTCATCCTGGGGCTATGCATGATCATCCCCGGCCTGGCCTCGCCGGTCATGAGCCAGATTTTCCTGGACGAGATCCTCACGGGCAAGCACCGGGAATGGATGACGAATCTTTGCCTGGCCATGACGGTTTCCTTTGTGGTCAGCGGTGTCATGACCTGGCTCAGGGCCGTGCTCCTGACCCGCTGGCAGCGGAAGCTGACCCTGGCGGATTCGTCCTCCTTCTTCTGGCACCTCCTGCGGCTGCCCATGCAGTTCTTCCATCAGCGTTACGCCGCGGAGGTGGCGGGGCGCATCGCCATGAATGAAAGCGTGGCGGGGGTGCTGTCGGGCAGCGCGGCCACGGCGGTGCTGGATGCCTTTGTGGCGGTGTTCTACCTGCTGCTGCTCCTGCAGTACAATGTGCTGCTGACCTTCATCGGCATCTTCTTCATGGCCATCAATGTGCTGGTGCTGATGCTGACCCGCAGGCGGCTGGTGGACCTGGCCATGCGCATCCAGCAGGATGCGGGCAAGGAGTACGGCACCGCCATCAACGGCCTCTCCATGATAGACAGCATCAAGGCGGGTGGCACCGAGGCCGACTTCTTCATGAAGTGGGCAGGGTACCGGGCCAAGGTGCTGAACGGCATGCAGGAGTCGCAGCTCTGGATGCTGTCGGCTACCCTCCTGCCCACCCTGCTCTCGGGGCTGAACGGAGCCCTCATCATGACCTTCGGCGGCTTCTCCATCATGGACGGGGCCATGACGGCAGGCATGTTCGTGGCTTTCCAGCATCTGATGAGCAGCTTCCAGGCACCGGTGAACAGCCTCCTGGGGCTATACACCACTCTCCAGAACACGGAGATGCAGATGCAGCGTCTCAGCGATGTGAAAAGCTATGAGATTGACAGCCTGAACTACCCGCAGCCTGGCACAGCCCGGGATTTCCAGAAAACCCGCCTCAGCGGCGAGCTGGATCTGGTGGATGTGAGCTTCGGCTACAGCCCCTTGGAGCCGCCGCTGCTCACCCACTTCGACCTGCATCTGGAGCCGGGGCGGTGGGTGGCCATCGTGGGAGCTTCCGGCAGCGGCAAGTCCACCCTGGCCAAGATCATCACCGGCCTCTACGAAGAGTGGGAGGGGCAGGTGCTCTTTGACGGCGCCCCCCGGCGGCAGATTCCCCGCCCGGTGCTGGTAGGCTCCCTGGCCTCTGTGGATCAGGACATCTTCCAGATCACGGGCACCGTGCGGCAGAACATCACCCTCTTTGACGACAGCCTGCGGCAGAGCGATGTGATACAGGCGGCAAAAGATGCCTGCATCCATGAGGACATCCTGCAGATTGACAGAGGCTATGAGGCCGAGGTGGCAGAAGGAGGTCTGAACTTCTCCGGGGGCCAGCGGCAGAGGCTGGAGATTGCCAGAGCCTTGGCTACGAATCCCTCCCTGCTGGTGCTGGACGAGGCCACATCGGCCCTTGACCCCGTGACTGAGCAGAAGGTGCTGGAGAACATCCGCCACCGAGGCTGCAGCTGCGTCATCGTGGCCCACAGGCTGTCCACCATCCGCGACTGCGATGAGATCATTGTGCTGGAGCGAGGACGGGTCATGGAGCGGGGCCGCCATGCGGACATGATGCAGCATGACGGGCCGTACAGGAGACTGATTGAAGAAAGGGGGGCAGAAGCATGAAGCTGATAGCAGGCGAGCGCTATGTGCTCACGGGGGAAGAGAATTTCCTGCGGGTGGAGCGCGGTGCGCTGGAGGTCTACGCGGTCACCCGCAGCAAGGCGGATTTCCGGCAGGAAATGCTCATGCAGCTTGCCGCCGGGGAAGCGGCCTTTCCCTCCTTTGACGAGTTCGAGGGCATGGATGTTTCCATCTACGCCCTGGAGGAAACGGAGCTGACGCTGGTGCCCTTTGCGACTGCCGCCCCGGAGGAACTGGCTCCCCTGATGAACCTCTGGTTCGGGCGGCTGGTGCAACTGCCCCGCTTCGCCTCCCTGGCGGACAGGGGGGACGATGTGCTGAAAAAGTGGCGCAAGGGCACGGCCCTGCTGGGGGTCGAAGACCTGCCCGCGCTGCTGGGCCTCTTCCGCCAAAATGAAGCCATCTTCGCCATGCTGCAGGGCACGGCCTATCAGGTGGAGGACAAGCGGCTGAAAAAGCGGCTGGAACTGCGCCTGAAGCAGAAATATCTCCTGCTGGATGCCTCCATCGGGGAGCTGCTGAATGAGGACAGCCTCCTGGCGGAGGAGGTGCCGGAGACAGGCCGCACCCCCCAGCTGGGGGAGGTGAGCTTCATAGTGCGGCGGGCGCTGAAAGCTCTCTCTATGCCCGCGGAGGGAGTGCAGCTGCCCTCGGAGATCACCAAGAAGATGGATCAGGTGACGCTCTTGCGCCGCCTTTCCCAGAAGGGCAACATGCAGCTGCGGCTGGTGAAGCTTGCGGAGGAATGGTGGCAGAAGGACAGCGGCGTGATCATCGGCTACCAGGAGCGGGAGCAGGGCCACCGGGAAATGGTGCTGCTGCAGCCCCAAAGCCCTGAGTGTTACCTGCTGGTGAGCCCAAGGCACCCCGAGGGGGTGCCCCTGACGGAAGAACTGGTGAGAACCTTGGCCAAGGACGCCTTCCAGTGCTACGGGGGCTTCCCCCTGCGGAAGCTGAAGGTCATGGATCTTTTGCGCTTCATGTTCCATCAGTGCTGGAAGCAGGATTACCGCACCATCATGGCCGTGAGCTTCTTTGCGGGGCTGATACCGCTGGTGACCCCCATCATCACGGAGACCATCTTTCAGGATATCCTGCCCATCCTTGACCGGGAAGGGCTGGTGACGGTGACCCAGGTGATGATGGTCACCAGCTTCACCATGGCGGCCCTGTCCGTCATCCGTTCCGTGGCCATCATGCGCATCACCTCCCGCCTGGACATGAGCGTGGAGGCGGCCCTCTGGGGCAGGCTGCTGATGCTGCCGGAGAAATTCTTCCGGCGCTTCACCTCCGGCGAGCTGGCCAACCGCATGAAGGGCATGGAGGCGGTGAAAGGCGTGATCAGCGGGGGCTTCGTCTCCTCCGTCTTCAACACCGTCTTCTCCTTCTGGAGCCTCATCCTCATGTGCTGGTACAGCCTGAAGCTCACGGCGGCGGCGGTGGCGGTGTGGGTGGTCTGGTGCCTGGTGACGGCCTTCATCTACCGGCGGGTGATAGGGTTCCAGCGCAGCCTCATCGCCGCAGGCAACAAGCAGGCAGGGCTGGTGCAGCAGATTTTCGCCGGGCTGGCCAAGTTCCGGGTGCATGGGGCGGAGGCCCAGGCCTACCACCTCTGGAGCAAGGCTTTCGGCGAGAGCTGGAAGTGGAATCTGGCCCTGCGCTGGCAGGGGAACTACAACAGCATCATCGGCTCCATCCAGCCCTTCGTTCTCACCATGCTGCTGTACTACATCGCCGTCTATGGCATGCAGGACACGGTGGCGGGCACGGGGGGCAAGGTGGTGGCCTCCACGGGCATCGGCTATGCCCAGTTCCTGGCCTTCGAGTCAGCCTACACCTCTTTCAATGGCACCTTGAATTCCCTCATACCGCTGGTGGGGCAGTTCTTCACCATCCAGCCCCATATCGAGAACCTGCGGCCCATCCTGGAGGAAACGCCGGAGATCACCGAGGACAAGCTGGAAGCCGAGCCCCTCACCGGGACGGTGGAGGTCAGCCATCTGACCTTCGCCTACGGGGAGGACAAGCCCGAGGTGCTGAAAGATGTGAGCTTCAAGGTCACAGCCGGGGAGAACCTGGCCATCGTGGGCAAATCCGGCTGCGGCAAGAGCACGCTGGTGCGCCTGCTCCTGGGCTTCGAGCAGCCCAAGACCGGGGCCATCTACTATGACGGCCAGTCCTTGGCGGAGCTTTCCCTGCCTTCGGTGCGCTCCCAGATGGGAGTGGTGCTGCAGAACGGGCAGCTCATGACCGGCGATATTTTCACCAATATCGTGGGTCAGACAGCCCTCACCCAGGAGGATGCCTGGGCTGCTGCCGAGGCGGCGGGCATTGCCGACGATATCCGCGCCATGCCCATGGGCATGCAGACAGTCATCAGCGAGGGCAGCAGCAATATCTCCGGCGGCCAGCGGCAGCGCATCATGATAGCCAGGGCCTTGGCGGCAAGGCCCGCCATCCTGGTCTTTGACGAAGCCACCTCCGCCCTTGACAACAAGGCCCAGGCCATAGTCACCGAGAGCCTGGACAGGCTGTCCGTGACCAGAATTGTCATCGCTCACAGGCTGTCAACCATCAGGAAATGTGATAGAATATTGGTGATGGATCAAGGCAGGATTGCCGAAAGCGGCACCTTCGATGAACTGGTAGCCAAGGGCGGGTTATTCGCAAAGCTGGTGAAAAGGCAGGTGGCCTGAAAGCCTGTCAGGAGGGCAGATATACATGGATATGCAAAAGGAAATCGCCATACGCAGATGGAACAATTTAGCCATAGCAGCACTGAAAGACGAAGCCGCTTTTGACGAGCTTTACGACCATTTTTTTCCTCTCATTTACAATGTCATCTACGCGCGGGTGAAGAACAGCGCCATTGCCGATGACGTTGTCAGCGACACCTTCATGAAGGTGACCCAGAGCCTGAGTTCCTTCGACCCGGAGCGGGCCTCCTTCTCCACCTGGCTCTCCCGCATCGCCATGCGGACGCTGACTGACTACTACCGCTGGCAGAGCCATCGGCAGAATGTGGAGTGGGACGATATCTTCTCCCCCGCCATAGACGAAAAAGACAGCCCCGAGGGCCGCTACCTGGCCAGGGAGGGCAAGAGCGAACTGCTGCTGGCCCTGGACAAGCTCTCCGAAAGAGAGCAGCACCTCATCCAGCTGAAATTCTGGGGCGATATGTCCAACAAGGAAATCGCCGAAGCCATGGACATGACCCCCTCCAATGTGGGCGTGGTGCTGCACAGGGCCATGGGGCAGTTGAGGAAGATACTTGGGGAATAAAAGCAATGCGAAGCGCTTGCCGAGGGGCAGGCGCTTTTCTTTTGGGTGGCTGATGGACAGGTGGGCACAAAAATACCCTCGGACTATGGTGTGCGAGGGCATGGCCTATTCAGTTTCTTTGTGCGGGCATGACTTCTTTTGGGAATTCCATGATGTACCTGACGAATGCGGGAACGGTATTTTGCAACTGGAACCCGTTACGTTATCCGTATGGGCATATTTCCGGCAGCTGTCCCAAAAAGAAGTTTACACTTCCCTAGAAATGCAGACCCCTAAAGAAGTCCTTTTTCAAATCAGCTACCGCCCTGATATAACAACACAGCACGTCATACGCTACAAGGGCGTTTTGTACGATATAACCCGCGTTGATGTGTTCGAGGGCTACAAAGGTGACTTAACGCTATATGCACGGCGACAAGGAATAAATCAGAATAACAACCCCACATTATTTTAAGAATTCATATTCAAATAATGTAGGAACAATTTCTGCATTATAATAGTCTTTAACAAGTCCCTTCAATGCCTGTAAAGCTGTGTGCAACTCTACATTATTATATACTGTTTCGCCAGTTTTTTCGTCTTTGTATGAAGTATCTAACTCAGCAAAAATCTGATATACGCCATACGTTAGCGATGAGTTATACTCACTAGTATCTTTAGCACATGCAAGCACTCTATTCCATTGTTCAAATAATTCCTTTTCCTTTTCATTTTTATCCATCGCCTTTAATGTGCTAATTGCCAAGGTTTCGCCATTAGTACCATCAAGGCACAACTCGTTCTTATAAAATCGTCCATCACTACCTGTAAAAGTTCTCATGTGGTTCTGCATTTCTAGGCAGGTAAAAAGCAACGATTTCAAGAGCCATTTTTCTAACTTACCGTTCGATAATGCTTTTTTATATTTTTCTGCCCCGTCTGCCGACTTCATAATCCGGGCACGTTCTGTCCATTCGCGATTATATGTTATGTAGCGCGAGGCACAAAACATAGGTAATTTTTCAAGAAAATTATCACGACGCACATAAAAACCATTCGCATCATAGGCACCAACAGTCAGTAAATGAACACAAGAATCCGGATTATCAAAATTAGCCCCCTTTACCACTAAATATGCAATAATATTATCATTTGTAAGAGGTCGTATCCTTATTGAAGCCCTATTTTTATCGGCTTCTGTACCATCAAATTCTGCAAAAATACCACCTTGAATATCATCCGTGCGAGAACCTTTTTCATAGAATTTTTGACTATATATACTATATATACGTTTAATACTCAAAGTGCCTTCGGCTTTAAGTTTCCCCTCTTTGTCTATATCATATGCTCGAATAGAAAAACGCCTATGATTTTTCTTTGACTGCCCCCATAATGCACACATTACACAGGCATCAATATTTGTATGAAAGTGTCGTCTATTAAATGCAAAACCGCCTAAAAATTCTCTACTTATTAAATGCTGTGTTTTCCAATATTTTATAGGAGAAAACACTATGTAACTATCTGTTGGTTGGCGCAAATAATACTTGAATGCTGACCAAATAAACAAATTACTTAAATCGTTATATGTAGAACCTTTAACCTCCTTATCTTTTTTCATTTCACTCATAATATAGCTTTGCTTCCAAAACGAAGTTTTTCCAGCTTTTCTTTTTTGATGTTCAATACTTGTTGTTTCTGAATATGGAGGGTTTTCAAATAGAATAATAGTACACTTTGTATTTTCTAGATATTGTTTTATAACAGGATTTTCTAGATATTCTTTACTCAACGCGTCTGCTCCTGTCACCAGTCCAGCGTTAAATGTATCATTCGTTTCGGTAGGTGGTATAATATGACGGACTTTTGAACCCAGAAGCTCCTGTAAAACTTTATATTCATAGTATTCAACCGTTGAAACTATGACGTGTGATAATTCATCATCTGAAAGACCGTTTTCCAAATTGCCTGTACCAGCACATCGGTCTAGGATAATATAATCATTTCCTTCCGGAACACGGGCAATAGCTTTACGCACCAATTCAAGGGCTTTTTCAGCATAAAGTTTATGCGTATAAAATGCCCCTAAATTTTTCTTTTGGAGCGTATCATTTAACTTATCCATAAGATAGTTAAATTTCACGTTTGTTTCGCCCGTGTATGGATATATGAACTCTGAAAACTTTTTAGGCTTTCTTATTTCTCCTATTGTCTTATGTGCGCCCGTATCATCGCCTATAAAATCCTCTTTACGCGCCGTTGGAACAGCTTTATAAAATGACGTAGCCCACCCTACTATACAGTTTTCGTCAATATGAATTTTTGTGTAACTATTTTGCTTCAAAAGCATTATGAGATTTTCGGCATCAACATCATTATTACCATAATTAAGCGTCTTTACAGGCTTTCCTCCAATAAAGCCACTATTGTCCTTTGATGCGCCGCCGGAGTACAGTTTTTCAATATCTGCCAAATATGTGCTAGATTCAAAATACCAATCCACACCAGCATTTAAGTCTATCAAATGTATACCTGCTGGAACAGGCTTTCCCTTGACACGCATGGCTGAAAGATATTTTATGCACTGAAAAAGGACAGAGTTCAAATCGGGAATACGCAATTTGAATTCAAGCAAATTCCCATTCAAGACACCATCATTATTGTCGTCCAGTATATCATCAATCGTTAGGGACGGATTGACACGAGGCAAAAAACGTTTATAAAAATCAATCTGCCCATCACGTTCTAGTGTATATTTATCCATTGAAAATACCTCTCACTTATATATAGTAATCCATTATCTATTATATCCAATATTATGACATTTGCAAGTAAGGATTATTAAACAATTTCAAGTATTTTTAATCATAATTTAGTATATTCAAGCGACAAACCGCAACTATAAAAAGGCATAACCCCTTTGTTTATAAGGAGTTACGCCCTTTTATATATTCTCTTACTCATAATGTAACATCCTTTCGTGGCCTTTGCCCCCAATTCCCTAAAAACATCTCTTTTCTCTTTTTCTCGGACATTGCCATTTAATTACCAGTGTGATAAGAGCCAAAAATTCTGTCTATTCTTCCTGTTCACACACAAAAAAAATATCACAAATCAAGACATTTTTCTACCCCCTTGCCAAAACTGCAGTTTTTTTGCTAAAAGTGATGAAGTGATTGTCCGAATCAACTTTTATTTCATTATAGTACGAAGGACTGTTATGCCTTTTAGATATAGGAAAAGGACGAGAGTTTTTTGATGTTTTGACCTTTCATCTGCACAGCTAAAAAAAGAGCCACCCCGCAGGAAAGGCTCTTTTTTCTCTTTTTGTTGTTTATGATTTGTGTTAAAATTTAAGAAAATACATACCCCTATACTTTCGCCTGCTATAGGAGGATTATTATGCTTACCATTCCTGAAATCAAGCGAAGAATCATACCAATCCTAAAAAGCTACGATGTCAAAAAAGCCTACTTGTTCGGTTCCTATGCCCGGGGCGAGGCCACGGAAACAAGTGATGTGGATTTGCGCATAGACCGAGGTGACAGCAAGAAGCTGAAAGGTCTCTTTGGTGTCAGCGGTTTCCGCCTTGATCTGGTGGATGCCCTGGGGCGAGAAGTTGATCTGCTGACCTGTATCCCCCAAGGACCCCTGTCGGAACAGTTCACTGCCAGCCTAAAACGAGATGAGGTATTGATTTATGACCATGCCCAGCAAGGATGAACAAGTGCTGCAACACATTATCAGGTATTGCAACCAAGTCGAAATCACAATTGTGAAATTCGAGATAGATAAATCAACCTTTAAGACAAATTTTCTCTTTATTTCCCGTATTGCCAGCTCTTTGCTATCTTTTGCCATTTTACTGCCGTATGGCTTGACACTCCCCATGGCTAAAGCCAGGTGATTCTTGGTTCGCTGAACACTGCGGTCTAGCCGTAGCCATTCCGACTTACACGTTCTCCCCAAGCGTAAATTCCCGTGTGTCCCACGGTACTGATTTGTTTTTAGGCACTCTGCTTTTCTTCGAGTGCTTTACGCAAAATATTTATTGCGGCATTGGTATCTCGTTCATGATGTGAACCACATTTAGGGCAAGTCCACTCCCTAATACCAAGATTTTTAGTTTCCGTGTTCTGATAGCCACATTCAGAACAGGTTTGGCTAGATGGGTAGAATGTATTTACTTTCAGAACTTCAGAACCATGCCATTCTGCCTTGTATTCAAGCTGACGGAAGAACTCAGACCAGCTTACGTCCGATATAGCACGAGCTAACTTGTGGTTTCTCATCATGTTCTTGACTTGCAAGTGTTCTATGGCTATAGTCTTGTTCTGTCTAACTAATGCTGTAGATATTTTGTGCAGAAAGTCCTTGCGAATATTAGCTATATGTTCATGAACTCTGGCAACGCGGATTCTAGCTTTGTCGCGATTCATAGACCTTGGCATTTTCCGAGAAAGCCGCCTTTGTTCTCGCACGAGCTTTCTTGTTAAACGCCGCAGGATTCTGGGATTGGCAACAGTATTCCCGTTGCTGTCCGAATAGAACTCCTTTAAGCCCACGTCAATGCCTATTTCACCGCCGTCATTAGTCTTGAGCAAAGCATCATTATCCAATTCTACGCACAGAGATACGAAGTATTTGCCAGAAGCAGCACGGCTGACCGTAGCATTAAGGATTCGCCCGTCAAATTCACGGCTCTGCTTGATTTTCACAGCTCCGATTTTTGGCAGCTTGATTCGATTTCCTATGATGCGGATGCCATTGCCTTGGTTTCTTGTGCGGTAGGATTGGCTATGGTTATGCTTGGATTTGAAGCGGGGGTATCTTGATTGGTGCTTGAAGAAATTTTGATACGATGTATCGAGATTCTTCAGGGACTCCTGCAATGCCATGCTGTCCACCTCTTTCAGCCAGCTATACTCTTCATACCTTTTCAAGTCCGTCAGCATGGCACTGGTCTGATTGTAGGTTACAGACTTATGGTTTGCAGTCCATTCATCTCTACGGATGGCGAGAAAATGATTGAATACAAATCGGCAACAGCCTAGAGTACGGTTAATTAGTTCTTGCTGGGCATGGTTCGGATATATTCTGAATTTGAAGCCCATTGTGTACTTGTCCATTTTCTCACTTCCTTTGTGAGGTTTTCTGGTTCTCGATATACTGCTTCACGATAT
>JAGBLH010000245.1 GCA_017635515.1 Selenomonas sp. | reverse complement strand
TTTCAGTATACTAAGAGGTGAAGCCATTGCGTTTCCTTCTTTCTGTGTTCGTTGTGCAAAACAACAGTTTAAAGGAAACGGGATGGCTTTTTCAAGTCTATACAGTCATCTGCTCATCTACCCAGGGTGCAGATGACTCTCATTATGCAAGTTCTTGTTTTTATCACTTGAAAAAAATTTGACATCAAGGAAAGAGGTTATATAAATATGTCAATACCTAAAATTTTACATTATTGTTGGTTCGGAAAGGGCGAAATTCCAGATACAGTAAAATATTTATTATCTACATGGAAAGAATACTGTCCTGATTATGAAATAAAGGAGTGGAATGAAGACAATTTTGATATAACGCAAAATCTGTATATGGAAGAAGCTTATAGAATGAAGAAATGGGCATTTGTCACAGATTATGCACGCTTAAAAATACTTTATGACTATGGTGGAATATATATGGATACAGATGTGGAAGTTCTAAAATCTTTTGACGATTTATTGCAATATGATGCATTTTCTGGATTTGAGAGTGATGAATACATTCCAACGGGGACAATGGGAGCAGTTTCTCATAATGAATGGATTGAGATGCTGCTAAATGATTATAAAACTAGACGATTTATAAAAAATGATGGGTCTATGGATTTAACAACAAATGTTATAACGATTACTAGGCTTACATTAGGAAAATATAAAATAAAACTTAATGGAGAAAAGCAAATATTTGGTAATAATATGATATTATTGCCATTTGACTATCTATGCGCAAAATCCTATCAAGATAAAAAAATATATCGAAGCAATAATACCTACACGATTCATCATTTTTCTGGTTCATGGGTTACATGGGATGTTACATATAAATTTGATTCAAGTAATCGTTGGGCGCAAATGGCAAATATGATACCATGGTCAAATCTCGATGAAAAGTATCACGATTTATTTGCATCAGTAAAGTCTTCATTTAATCCGTTTAGATTAATTTTAGGTATCCTTCTTTTACAGGATAAATATCAATATTCCAATAGTGAAATGGTGGAGCAGTTAACAGAAAATCATTACTATCAATATTTTTGTGGGGTTTCTCAGCCATCGAACGTTCCGAAAATTAACGAACAATTGTTGATTCATTTTCATAGATGCTGCACAAATGAAAAACTTTTGGAAATTAAGTATGAGATATCGAAAATAATTCCTGGAAGCTTGAAATTGTTGTTAGATTCACCCCGTTAAAACATTAGTTCAAGTTAAGTTGCAGACAATGAAAAAAGCCGCCTTGGGACGGCTTTTTCTCCCTGCCCAGCTTGCTGAAGGCTGTCAGGTATGGCTGTTTTTCTCTCAGTTTTTACCTGCCGAGAAGCTGGACGAGCAACCAGAAAAGCAGGTTTGCAGCAAGGGATGCTGCGACGGATTCAAGAAAGCTCATGACTCACACCTCCTTTCGGGGCAGGAGCCAATGAAAAGTATAGCAAAATTTTCCCGGATATGCTATAATTTAAATAGGATTCAAGAAACCATGGCTTGGCATAGCGTGCTGCTGAACACGCGAAGGGAGCCGGACACGGGGGCGGCTTGTTGTGGCAGGCCGCTTTTTGTGTTTGATAATGGGCATACATTACTTGTATGCTCTTTTTTTATTGCTTTTCTCCTAAATTTATAGTAATATTGGGATAAAAATATTATATTAGGAGAAAATATGCGTCGTTTTGATTATGGAAAATTGAAAGAGGCTTCCTGGGATAGCCAAATTGTTTCCTATATAGCTAAGATTCAGGAGTACAAGGGACGGCAGGAGCTTTATATACGCCAGAAGCCTGTGGAACTCAAGAGGCTGGTGGAGATTGCCAGGATTCAAAGCACAGAGGCTTCGAACTACATTGAGGGGATTGTCACTACAGAGGCCAGGCTGAAGCAGCTAGTGGCCGATAAGACTACTCCTCGCAACAGAGATGAGAAGGAAATCCTTGGTTATCGCAATGTGCTGAAGGTTATCCATGAGAGTTATGAGCATATACCGCTCACAGCCAATCATATACTTCAGCTCCATCGGGATTTGCTGAAATTGACTGATATATCTTATGGGGGAAATTTCAAGAATACGCCCAATGAGATTGATATGATTCTGCCTGATGGTGAAAAAATGGTGCTTTTCAGACCACTGAAACCATATGAGACTCCGGCGGCTGTGGAAGATGCCTGCCGCAGTTTTAATGAGGCCTTAGCCAGAGAAGCAGTATCGCCGTTGATACTCATTCCTTGCTTTATACTAGATTTCCTTTGCATACACCCTTTCAATGATGGCAACGGACGCATGAGCCGTCTGCTGACCCTGTTGCTTCTTTATCGCAGTGGCTATATGGTAGGGAAGTATATAAGCATAGAGAAAGCTATTGCTGATACCAAGGAAAGCTATTATGAAGCTCTGCGGATTTCTGACCAGGGTTGGCTAGAGGAAAAGCATGACCCTGTGCCCTTCATAAAGTATATGCTTGGTGTGATGCTGGCTTGCTATCGGGATTTTGAAAGCAGGATAACTATAGCTGAGTCAGCAGGCAGTAAGAGTACCGCTTATGATATAGTCAAGAATTATGCCTCGCAGAAATTAGGAAAGTTCACTAAGCAGGATGTATTCATAAGTTGCCCAAGCATAGGACGAGCTTCTATAGAGGCTGCCTTGAAGAGACTTACAGAAGAAGGCTTTATGGTGCGAATGGGGGCGGGGAGAAGCACTTGCTATGCGAAGAGGTAAAATGAAAATATTTTACCTATCTCCTTGCCAGAGAGCTTTTTTTGTGCTAAAATACTTCCATAATCTCACAAGGGGAGTAGCTGGACTGCTTTTATCGTCAATACGGAGATTTCTCCCGGTAAGGCAGGCATGAGATGCAAGCAAGACCTTGTTCCGGGGCGTTTTCGCCTTGGAACAAGGTCTTTTCTGTTGTATGTAGAATATATTTAGGAGGGACACTGATGTTTGAAAGTCTTTTTGCGGGGATGTTTTCCCCGGAATGGTTTGCGGCGTTGTCGGGGATTATTCTTTTGGATTTGATTCTGTCCGGGGATAATGCCATCCTCATTGCCCTGGCTTGCAAGAACCTGCCGGAGCATAACCGGGGCAAGGCTATCCTGGTAGGCGGCATGGGGGCGGTGGGCATCCGCATTGTCTGCACGCTGTTTGCTACGGGGCTTTTGGCGCTTCCTTATCTGGAGTTCGTAGGTGGGGCGTTGCTGCTGTATATTGCGGTGAAGCTCTTGGTGGACCACAAGGGGGAGGACAAGGCGGAGGCACCGGCTTCTTTCTGGGCGGCTATCCGCACTATCCTGATTGCGGATTTTGTCATGAGCATTGACAATGTGCTGTCTTTGGCAGGGGTGGCCAATACGGTGCCGGAGGGCAAGTGGAGCCTGATCATTGTGGGGCTGCTCATCTCCATCCCCATCGTGCTCTTTGGGGCGCAGTTCTTCCTCATGCTGATGAAGAAGATTCCGGCTTTGGTGTATGCTGGGGCAGCGCTGCTGGGCTTTACGGCTGCTAAATTGATGGTGGCGGATAAGGGGCTCGGCGCTGGGCTGGAGCCTTATAGCCTCTATATGGAAGTGGGGTTTGTGGTGCTGGTGCTGGGAGTGGGGTACTATCTCAATCACCGTGGCAGAGGTGAGGCTGCTAAGGAAGGTTGAGGTAGCTGGTTGATTTTTCTTGCTTCTTTTTGTAAAATTATGTTGTGGTAGTTGATTTTTTGACATTTAAGATCATTTTCGGCTGTTCATTTTCTCTGGCGCAGAGAAAACGAACCAAAAGAGACAGCTCCCTTGCCTTTCATCCATGAAAGCCAACGGTCGCAGAACGCCCATCCATGGGCTGAAGTTTGAGGTGTCTTAGGGTTCGGATGAATGTTGAAAATGCGTTGTTTAGGAGGGATATGGTATGAATACTATCAAGACTGCTGCTTTGATGGCTTTGATGATGGCTTTGGTTATGGCTATCGGCGGGGCTGTTGGGGGGCGCTCTGGTATGACTATTGCGCTGGTGATAGCGCTGGTGATGAATTTTGGCACTTATTGGTTCTGTGACAAGATGGTGCTCTCTTCTTATGGGGCGGAGCCGATTGAGCGGAGCCAGGCGCCGGAGCTTTATGGGCTGGTGGAGAAGCTGGCGGCTAATGCGGGGCTGCCTATGCCTCGGGTGGCTATCATCAATAGCGAGGTGCCCAATGCTTTTGCTACGGGGCGCAACCCGGATAACGCTGTGGTGGCGGTGACTACGGGCATCATGCGGGTGCTGGATTACAATGAGCTTTCAGGGGTCATCGGCCATGAGCTGGCCCATGTGAAGCACCGTGACATCCTCATTTCTACTATTGCGGCTACCATGGCTTCTGTCATCACTTATGTGGCCAATATGCTCCAGTGGGCGGCTATTTTCGGCAGCAATAGCGATGATGAGGACAATGGCGGGAGCTTTATCGGCACGATTGCCACCATCATCCTGGCTCCTATCGCCGCCAGCTTGATTCAGATGGCTATTTCCCGTTCCCGTGAGTACGATGCGGATAAGACCGGGGCGGAGATCTGCGGCAATCCGAACTTCCTGGCCAATGGCTTGGAGAAAATCGAATACTACGCCACCCACGCCACCCCCATGCCCCAGGCTACTCAGGCCACGGCCCATATGTTCATCATCAACCCCTTGAAGGGCGCAGGCAAGATGCTGCAGGGGCTTTTTTCCACTCATCCTGATACCCAGGAGAGGATTGCACGCCTTCGCCAGCAGGCTGCTCTGATGCGGTTGTAAAAAAACGGGGAACTGACAAAAGTCAGTTCCCCTCCCTGCGGTTGGTGAGACCCAGGTAGTGTTTTGGGCTTATTTTTTGCTGCGCTCGGAGAGCTTACGGTCGAGCCACTGGCAGATGTAATGTGTCAATACACCTGTCGCAACCGCAAAGACGATATTGGATAACAGTTCCACGTGCTCATCCCCCCTTTCTTATGTGGAGGTCGCACAGCAAAATAATTATAGCATTTATATACAAATGATGCTATAATGGGAACATAAATTGGATATAAGTTCCACGTGTTCGCCGTTCAGCTGGTTACTTGACGGCAAAGGAGAGACGCCTATCGCAAGATGGGCGTTTTTCTTTTCGATAGGGAGGACGTAAAGATGGCAAAGGAAATCGAGCGCAAGTTTCTGGTTAGAGAAGGCTGGCAGCCTGAGGGGGAGGGGGACTATATCGCCCAGGGGTATCTCTCCGCCACGGAGACGGCAGCGGTGCGGATACGGATTCGCAAGGGGAAGGGGTATCTCACGGTCAAGAGCAACGTGAATGGCGTGGTGCGGCTGGAGTATGAGTACGAGGTGCCGCTCTCTGAGGCGGAGGCCATGCTGAAGCTCTGCCAGGGGCCGATCATCGAGAAGCACAGGTATCTCCTGCCCGCAGGGAACGGCAGGCAGTGGGAGATTGATGTGTTCCATGGGGATAATGAGGGCCTGACGGTGGCCGAGATAGAGCTGGGGGATGAGGACGAGGCTTTCGAGCGTCCAGAATGGCTGCGGGAGGAAGTCTCTACGGATGCGCGGTACTTCAATTGCAATCTGGCGAAGCATCCCTATAAAAATCAATTTAGGGCGTGTTGATTAAATGAACTTGGCCCAGATTTGCGGGGATTGGCTGTTCATTGCTAGGCGACAAACCGCAGGCATAGCGGTGCTATGTCGAGGATTTGTCAACGACGCAGGGACAGTCAAGACCCGTGAAGATGGGTTGAGTGAATTAATCAACACGCCCTAGGTAACATGGTATTTGAAAAAATGCAGCTTGTATAGCTGAATATTAAGTGATATACTAAAGGCAGATGAAAGAAAGAAGTATTAAGCTCAAGCTCGATACCGGTAAAAAAGCCCGTAGGATGATAACCTGGGGCTTTTTTATTGCACCAAAAGAGTCCTGGTTTCCCAGGACTTTTTTGGTGGCTTCAACAGATTGATGAGTTCTGTCTTAGCCAGAAAGAATTACTTGCCGCGTTTCCGAGTCTTGTCGTAGAGCCAGTTGGCGATCAAGCTGCTCAAGATGCCTGCGACTAATGAAAGAAAGAAGTCACTCATAGCTGACACCCCCCTCCCTGCCAGTCTGAAACCAGGATTAGAGGTCGCGGCACATATAGTATATCACAACCCTTGCTTGTCAGCAGGGGTTTTCTTTTTTGCATGCTGTGGAGAGGATGTGGAAAACTTGCCTTATTTATCCACAAGCCCCTTGTGGAAGAAATTGGGAGAGCTGTTATCCACAACTTCCACGTTGATTTTGTGGATTGTGTGTACAAAATATGGTGAAATACTGGCTTTTTCGTATAAATATAGGCTGATTTTTCCACTTATCCACATTATCCACAGACATCATTGTGGATAACGCAGATTTGTACACAGTTTTCCTATTATTAAATAGGAAGGAAAGTGAAATTGCTTTTTCAGTTCAGCCGGGGTTATCCACACTTATCCACATCTGTGGATTGTTTTGTGGATAAGTTTACGATTTTACAGATTTCAGCCTGCTTCTATGAAGGATTTTAGGGGGGCGGGGTCGAATGAATAAGCCGATAACTGTTGGAAGGAGCTGAAATGAAATGCTGAATGAAGAATTGATAGATACGCTGGTGCGCTCGGCTATGGAGGCCACCAAGAATGCCTATGTGCCTTACTCCAAGGTGCCCATCGGAGCCTGTGTGATGGCTTCTGACGGCACCCTCTATACGGGCTGCACCATCGAGAACGTTATCCGCAACTTGTCCATCAGCGCCGGGGAAGTGGCTATGTACAAGGCGGTGGCTGACGGCAAGCGGGAGTTTGATGCCATTGCCTTCATAGGCAATACGGAGAGGCCCTTCGTGCCCAATGGGGCCATCTGCCAGCTCTTGGCAGAGTTCAATGTGCCGGAGGTAGTCATGTCGGATATGAACGGAGACGCACAGGTGATACCTCTGACGGATCTCCTGCCCTATGGCAATGAGCCGATAGATAATCATATTCTATGACGCATGAATAGCACAAAAGCCCACCCCTGCGCTAGAAATTGCAGGGGTGGGCTTTATATGCTATACTTTTTTCAAGCTACAAAACGGTAGGCGGTTAGGGCGTGTTGATTAAATGAACTTTGCCCAGATTTGCGGGGATTGGCTGTCCATTGCTAGGCGACAAACCGCAGGCATAGCGACGCGAAGCTAGTCCTTTAGGGCGGTGCTATGTCGAGGATTTGTCAACGACGCAGGGACGGTCAAGACCCGTGAAGATGAGCTGAGTGAATTAATCAACACGCCCTAACCGCATAACTGCGCCAAGAAAATATCCCGGCCATGAAGCAGCCGGGATAATCTTGGGGCTGGGGAAGTCTTCAGAACATCATATTGACGAAATTGCCCATAGTAGCAATGCTATGGAGCTGCAGCAGTGAACTGCCGCTGTAAACGCTGGCCTG
>JAGBLH010000002.1 GCA_017635515.1 Selenomonas sp. | reverse complement strand
GATGATGCTTTTTCATGGCAGCTCAACTCCTTAATAGCTGTCGTAAAATCAAAACCTGTAGCTGCAATTCACATTCCAGCGTCTATGGGAACCATCCCTGTTTCCTTCCAAATCATCAATAATCTTAGCATAGTCAATGGCAATCCCCAGGCCGCTCTTTTCGTTGGTGTAGCGAAGGCCCAGGCCTGCCGAGGCAATCCTTTCATGGCCAAAGCAGAAGGTATTCTCGTTTGTATTATTGGACAAAACGGCAAAATCGGTAAAGGCTGCCAATCTGAGCCCTTTGCAAAGCTCCGGGGTATAGATTTCCAGGCTTCCTATCACGCCGTTATCTGCGCTGGCAGCCCTTTCCTCAAAGCCTCTCACCGTGTGCTGTCCTCCCGCCCCCAGCTGAGCCAGGGATACAAGGTGCTGACGGGTGTATTGCCCCTGCCAGCGGGTGCCGAAAATCCAGTTGGATTTCGTTCGGTACTGATAGATGAGATTTCCTCGCAGGAGGGCAAACCGCCTGTCACTGCCAGGCGTAACCTCCTGATAAATGCTGCTTCCTTTGTCAAGGCTCCCTCCTGCCCCTGCCTCCCAGTAGAATACATGATGAGGGCCTCTGTCCAAATGCTGAAAAGCCAGGCTGGCAGTAGTCACATGATAATCCTGCTCCCAGCTTTCAGAAACGGGCACGGCAGAATAAAAAGTATAGCCGTAGTCCCCTATGGAACGCTGATAGTCTACCCCAAAATCCCAGCTGTCCCTCTCCCGCGAAGTATAGGCGAGATAGTGCTGATAGTGAACCCCTGCGCTCATGCTCTTCCCCTTGGCTGTGTAGTCAAGGATTCCCTTCAGATAATCCGGGGAAACATTGCCCAGATCCGCCCGGGCAAAGCTGCCGCTGAAATTCCAGCTGCTCATGGTTTTGGGCTGGGAAAAGCGATAGCTCACAGCTCCCTGCTGTACTTCTTCAAAATGGTCGGGAGAGGTAACCCAGGCCAGCCCCAGGGTGTCAAGCCGTCCGGAAAGATTGGTATTTATATAGCTTGCGGTGGTACGCCAGTCCCCGGTATACTCGCTGCCTGTATTGCTGACAACGATGCCGCCATGCTGGCTTTTCCCCTCCAGTACCGTGAGAGTCACTGCCAGCTTCCCCGGCTCGCTCCCCTCGTGAAAGTCAGCGTGTAAAGCTACGGCGCCGGACTCATTTGCCATCTGCAACTGCTGAGCGAGCTTGTGTATGCGCACCTGACCACGAAAAAGCTCCGGCAGGATGCGGCGCGCATCCTTCTCCGTCAGTCTCTTAGCGCCCTTGATTTCCACTGCCCCCACAGGCACTACGATATTTTTTGCCTGCAGGTCTTCCGACTTCTCCGCTGCCTCTTCACGCAAAGCCTCCTGCTCTCTGTTCAGAGTTTCTTCGGCGGCGTTGTGCTCCAAATCCGCAGGAGCCGCCAGAACCGGGCAGGAACCAGCCAACAGCAGGAAAAACAACAACGTCTTCTTCATAGTCAAATGCTTCATCTCAAAGTCCCTCGGCTCACCAGTCTTCCGCCCTTTCCGGCGAAAAAGCAAAATAGCCCCATTTTCTACTTTAATTATAAAACAAAAGTCCCCCCCCGCAAGACATTTTTTCTAAGGAAATACTGATTTATTGCCGCTCTTCTTAAATGTCCTGTCATAAGATACAATAATGAAAACCGTCTATCGTGGAATCAAGAAAAATCTTCATCGATGCCACATCTTGTTTGCTTCCGCAAATCTTTTGATGTGCATTAGAGCAGGACGGCAAGAAGAATTTTGTTATGGGTAGGGTGAGGTCTGCAATAAAAAGGAACAATGGCGATATACTG
>JAGBLH010000244.1 GCA_017635515.1 Selenomonas sp. | reverse complement strand
GCCAGCTTGATCATGATGACCCGGATATCCTTGGCCATGGCCAAAAACATCTTGCGGTAGTTCTCCAGCTGCACCTCTTCTTTGGACTTGTACTGGATGCGGCCCAGCTTGGTGACGCCGTCAATGAGCATAGCCACTTCTTCGCCGAACATCTCCTGCATTTGCTCGTTGGTGTAGATGGTGTCCTCCACCACATCATGGAGCAGGGCGGCGCTGACTGTCTCATAGTCCAGATGCAGTTCCGTCAGGATCTGGGCTACATGCAGGGGGTGGATGATATAGGCCTCCCCGGACACGCGGGTCTGGCCCCTGTGGGCAGACTCGGCCAGTTCATAGGCCCGCTGGATGAGGTCAATATCCGCCTGGGGCTGGTACTCCTGGACAGAAGCAATGATGCTCTCTATGGTCACGGGTTTCTTCCCTTTGTCGTTCATCCTTGCTCACTCCTCTCAGCGGTGCCGCCTGTAGGTGGGGGAAGCCTCCAAATCCATCTTCCCTGCCACCGGGGGCAGATAGTAGTGCGCCCCTTCCAGATCCTGATGCAGAAGCTCCAGCTCCTGGAAAATCCGCAGAGCCTTCCCCATGGTGTAGAGGGAGACATGCTCGCCCCCGGCGCTGAAGCTGGCCGCCAGCTCCTCTGCGCTGTAGGGAATCTTGCCCTGCTGTTTCTGTATGCCCATGAGATATCGGTAGATGCCTGCCAAAGTCTCCCGCTCAGGGAAGACCCGTTCCTTTCGTGATGGTGCCAGGGACTCCACGATGCACTGCAGGCTCCTGCGGCCATTCCACTCATTGATGTCCGGGGTGTAGATCATGTCCAGTTCCTCGGCATTCACAATGGACGCCAGCTCGCTGTGCCGCCAGTACAGGGCCGTGACTGGCTGGCTATTCGAACCCACCTGGAACTTCAGATGCTCCCGCTGCTTGCCCATGGCCTGAGCCTCCGTGGCCCTGATTTCCCGGCAGCCAAAGGCGGGCTTGGGATTGCCCATGCCATAAGGCTCCAGGAGAGAGAGTTCCTCTATCATCTGGAAAGTCAGCTCATGGGGCATCAGTTCAAACTCCACCGTGACCTTGGGCACATAGTCCGCCGCGCTTAAAGTCTTGCCTGCATAGTCCTGCAAAGCCCTGCGGAAGTCATCTATCTTCTCTTCCCTGACGGAAAGCCCTGCCGCCATCTCGTGGCCGCCAAACTGCATGAGCTCACTTTTGCAAGCCGTGAGTGCTTCATACATATGCAGCCCCTCGATGCTGCGGCAGGAACCCTTGCAGACTCCGTCCTCCTGAATGGAGAGCACCACTGTGGGCTTGTAGTACGCCTCCACCAGCCGGGAGGCCACGATGCCGATGACCCCGGGGTTCCAGCCCTTGCCCGCCACCACGATAGCCTGCATATCCTCAGGCTCTATCTCGCCTGCCTGCAGTTCTGCCTCGGCGGCAGCCAGTATCTCCGCCTCGATGGCCTGGCGCTCCCCATTGAGGCTATCCAGTTCCTGGGCCAGCCTTTCTGCTTCGTCAATATCCCTGGACAGCAGCAGCCGCACCCCGTCCAGGCCGCTGCCCAGCCGCCCTGCGGCGTTCAGGCGCGGAGCCAGCATGAAGCCGATATGGCCGGCGTTGATTTCCTTGTCCTTGAGCCCTGCCACCTCCACCAACGCCCGCACGCCCAGGAAATCCGACTCCTGCAGCTTTACCAGCCCCGCCTTCACAATCTTGCGGTTCTCCCCCACCAGGGGCACGATATCCGCCACGGTGCCCAGGGCCACCAGTTCCAGGTCACCTGCGAACGCCTCGCCCTTCAGCCTCTGCCAGAGTCCCTGGCAGAGCTTGAAGGCCACGCCTACCCCTGCCAGATTCTTGTCGGGATAAGGACAGTCTGCCCGATGAGGATTGACCACCGCCATGGCTGGAGGCAGTGTCTCGCCAGGCAGATGGTGGTCGGTGATGACAATGTCCAGCAGCCCTCCCATGGAGCGCACATCTTCCACGGAAGCAATGCCACAGTCCACGGAGACCAGAAGGCCAGCCCCACTTTCAGCAATGCTCTCCAAGGCCTTCAGATTGAAGCCATAGCCCTCCTTCTTCCTGTCGGGAATATAGCAGGAAGCCAATGCTCCCAAGGCCCGGAGATTGTGCACCAAAAGAGCGGTGGCGGTCATGCCGTCCACGTCGTAGTCGCCGTAGACCACGATTTTCTCTCTTTTCTTGATGGCCTGCTCTATGCACGTCACGGCCAGCTCCATGTCCTTCATCAGAAAGGGGTCATGGAAGGGCATTTCCTCCGGGTGCAGGAAGGCCTGTGCTTCCTGCGGCGTCCTGAAGCCGCGGTGCCAAAGGGCCTGGGCGGTGAGCTCTGTCACATCAAGCTCCCGGGCCAGTTTCTTGGCTTCCGGGGATGAATCGTATTTTTTCCATTCTTTCAGCATAGCTTACTCCTAAATTCTTCTTTATCAATGCAAAATTCGATAGAAATTCTCAAAATCCTTTTCTTTCCATAGGCTGAAGCCCCATGAGTTTCAGCTTATGGAAAAAAAGGAGCCCTCGCGGGCTCCGTGGATGTTGTCATTTAGCCTCGGCAGGCTGAGCCACGCGCTTCTTGTCAGCCCGATTGCGCAGGGTAATCCAGATGGGGCTGGCAATGAAGATGGAAGAATAGCAGCCGGAAGCAAACCCCACCAGCAGGGCAAAGGCAAAGTCCTTAGTGGTCTCGCCGCCGAAGAAATACAGAGCCGCCGTGGTGAACATGACCGTGAACACAGTGTAAAGGGAACGGGTCAGGGTCTGGTAGACGGAAGTGTTCACCAGCTGGTTCACATCCCCGCCCCGGCGGAAGTGCAAGCGCAGGTTCTCGCGGATACGGTCGAAGATGACGATGGTATCGTTGATGGAATAACCAACGATGGTCAAGAGCGCCGCAATGAAGGAAGAATCAATCTGGCGCTGGGTGAAAGAGAACACCGCCAGCACGATGAGGATATCGTGCACCAGGGCCAGCACCGCGGCAATGCCGAAGCGGAACTCGAAGCGGTAAGCCACATAGGCAATGATCAGGGCCCAGGAAACCACCAGAGCCATGACAGCGTTGGTGATGAGCTCGCCGCCGATGGTGGCGCCCACCTTTTCCTCCCGGAGCACCGTATAGGAACCAACCTGCTCCTTGACGCTGGCCATGACAGCCTTGCGCTCCTCTTCCTCCATATCAGAGGTACGAATCATGACATTCTCACCCTCGGTGACGCCGCTCTCAGCTCCGGAAAGCTGGATAGTGCTGCCCTCCAAACCGTAGGGCGTCAGGCTCTGACGCACCTGGGCAATAGTCACAGGCTGATCAAATTTCAAGTCGATGATGGTACCGCCGGTAAAGTCGATACCGAAGTTGAAGCCCCTCACAGCTATGCAGAAGAGGCCGGGGATGATCACCAGGGCAGAGATGAGGAACCAGATTTTCCTATGCCCTGCAATATCAAACTTAGGCATTGGCAGTATCCTCCTTCTGTCCGGGACGTTTATCCATCAGCATGTAGCCGTTGGCGCCATAGGCGTTGGCATTGGTGGAGATCTTGGAATCAATCATGAGCTTCAGCATGTAGCGGGTCAGGGTGATGGCCGTAAACATAGACAGCAGGGTACCCAGTCCCAGAGTGATAGCAAAGCCGCGAATGGTACCTGTCCCCAGGAAGAACAATACCATAGCTGCAATGATGGTAGTAATATTGGAGTCAAAGATAGTGGTAAAGGCACGCTCAAACCCGGCCTGCATGGACAGGCGCAGGGTCTTGCCATTCAGCCTGTACTCCTCCTTGAAATGCTCGAAAATCAGCACGTTGGCATCAACTGCCATACCGATGGAGAGGATGATACCTGCTACACCCGGCAGCGTGAGGGTCGCATCCAAAAGGTAAAGCAGCCCCAAGAGCATCAGGGTATACGCCATCAGGGCAATGTCGGCAATAAAGCCGGACAAGCGGTAAAAGAGAATCATGAATACCAGCACGGCGCCCAGGCCCACGGCAAAGGCAAAGGCCGACTTATCCTTGGAATCCTGTCCCAGGGAGGGGCCTACGGTACGAGTCTCAATGATGTTCACCTTCACAGGCAGGGCACCACTGCGGAGCACCACAGCCAGATTCTGGGCTTCCTCCAGGGTCTTTTGGCCGGTGATCTCAGCCTTGCCCCCCAGAATAGGCTCACGGACGTTGGGCGCCGTCAGCACTTCGCCGTCCAACAGGATGGCAATGGTACGGCCCACATTCTTCGTGGTAAGGTCGGCAAACTTCTTGGCACCCTCATCGGAGAAAGTGAGATTGACCACATTCTGCCCCGTCTGCTGGTTCGTAGCAGCCTGGGCATCCTGCAGGTCGGTACCATTCAGCACCGTATTGCCCTCTTCGTCCTTGAACTCCAGCATGGCGGTCTTGCCAATGGTCTTGATGGCCGCATCTGGGTCATTGACGCCGGGCAGCTCGATGATGACACGGCGCTCGCCCTCACGCTGGATGATGGGCTCCGTAAGGCCCAGCGCATTGACGCGCTTCTCCATGATGGTGATGACGCGGTTCATGGCATCGTCATTTACCTGGGCAATGTCTGTGTCCTCAGCCTCCAGCACCACATGGGTGCCGCCCTGGAGGTCAAGGCCCTGGCGGATGGAGAAGGCCAGGGGCTTCACGAAAGCCAGGAACAGCGCCACAATAGCTATGACGCAGCCCAAGAGCTTCATAAGGCTTTCTTTCTGCAAAAGATTTCAATCCCTTCTAAGTTATTTCGGCTTTTAGGCCGAAGCCTTGCAGGAAGCGTGTTCCTGCTGGTAGTTCTCGACAAACTCTATGACCTTCTGCCTGACGGCAGCGGCATCCAGTTCATCAGTCTGTATGTAAAGGTCCGCATGGGCCTTGGCATCAGCCAGGCGCTTGTGCTGGGTGACCAGACGGTCCTCCCCCCAGTAAACCAGCCGCCGCTTGTGAATGGCAGGCAGGGTGGCATCGATCATGACCAGGATATCAGGATTCTTCTTGGCCCAGAAGTTATGGACACAGGAATGCTCCTGAGCTACGTTGTAAGCATCGTAACCAGCCTCTCTAAGCCCCGCCACCAAAGTGGTCTTGCCGCTGGCACATACTCCGACAATGGCAATCTTCATATCCGGCACCTCTTTCTAAAAGGAGAGTTCAATACGGATAGGTCACTTCAAACTGCTCAATCTTCGGCTCACTGGGAGAGCCGCCTGTAATGCCCATGACCACCACGGTCATATCGTCCGAGGCCTTTTCCTGATCCAGGGACAGGGCATATTCCATGATGCTCTTGGCAATGTAGGCTGCATCCTCCGGACCGTTCTTGCGGACAATCTCCAGGATTTTTTCAAAGTCAGCCGCCTGGCCTGTGCGCTTGCGGCCCGCATGGGCAATGCCATCGGTGTAGCTCACCACCACCAGCCCCGTGGTCAAAGGAAGCTCGTACATGAGGGGCTTCATGTGGCGGTTCACGCCAATGGGGCTCACATCCTCATCGTACACCGTCTCATATTCCTCAGTCTTTACGATGACGGGACAGTTGGAGTTTCGGCTGATGACCAGAGTCTCCGTGTCCAGGTCTGCGCTGAGGACTGTCAGGGTACAGGACACCTTCTTGTCCTTCATGGCGTAGAGGTAGTCATGCACAGCCCTGGCCACAGCCCCATCCCGGGCCCCGTCAGAAATCAGGGACACGGCCTTGTTCACCACCCAGCTGCTGGTATGGTGGGCCGCCAGTCCGTTGCCCTGGCCGTCAGCGATGATGGCAGAAATGCCCCCGTGGGGACGCTCCGCAATATCGCAGGAATCACCGCAGATGCCCGTGGCATACTTGGCGGTCTTGGCAAGTCCAATTTTTACTTCCATAAAAATCACACCTTATCCGCCGCGAGGGTCATTCAGTTCCCTCTGCGGCAATCTATGAAGCGGGTCTCGGTGATGATGGCCTCCACCCGCTGGTCATGCACTTCCATGGGTATTTCCTCTGCCAGCTGGCAGTCAAAGCAAAGAGCGATGCGGCGGGCCTGGGGCTCCCTTTCGGACAGGAACCTGTCATAGAAACCTGCCCCCATGCCCAATCTTGAGCCATCGAGGCCGAAGGCTACTCCTGGCACCACTATCAGATCCAATGAGCCGGGAGGAAACATTTCCCTTCCCTCCTCCGCCACGGTAAGAATGCCATAGGCACCTTCCGTCAGGTCTTCCAGAGCTTTCAGCCGCACGGCTCCCATCAGCCCTTTGGAGATAATATAGGGAAGGGCCAGGAGCTTGCCCACTTTCAGGCTGTGCTCAAGCAGGCCCTGCAGCTGCACCTCATCTGCCATGGAGGCATAAGCCATCACTGCACGAGCCTGTTGATAAGCTTCACACTCAAGCAGCCTGGCCACAATAGCCTCAGAAGCCCTCTGCCGGTACTCCGCAGGCAGGCTGCGGCGGGCCTTGAGGATTCCTTTCCTCAGCGCCCCCTTGTCCCCTGCCATCTCAGGCCTCGCTCTCCGTCACAGAAGCAATGGCTGACCTGGCCGCCTTGATTTCCACCTGATTGGCAATCTTCAGGCGGACACTCTTTTCATCCAGGGCCGTGATCACTCCGTAGATGCCGCCGATGGTAACTACCTCATCGCCGGCCTTCAAGCTGTCAAGCATAGCCTGACGACGCTTCTGCTCATTCTTCTGGGGCCTGTACAGGAGGAAGTAAAACACCGCCACCATAATGAAGATAGGCCCCCAGGTGCCAATGGCCGCCAACATATCAGGACTCAATAGAAACACTCCTTTATTTCATACCTCCACCGCTTGCGGGGGAGGGGGACCACCGAAGGTGGTGGAAGGGGGAAAACAGCCACAACTAACAATATTGTATGTCACTTGTTCCCCCGCGGATTATAATTCTCCAGGAACTCTGCCCTGAAGGCCGGGAACCTGTCCTCCAGGATAGCTGTGCGCATGCGGCGCACGAACTCCTCCAGGAAGTAGAGATTGTGCAGGGACAGGAGCCGCAGGCCGAAGATCTCCCCTGCCCTCACCAGATGGCGGATATAGGCCCGGGTATAGCCATTGCGGCAGGCATAGCAGCCACAGCCCTCTTCCAGCACATTGTGGTCATGGGTGAAGTTGGAGTTCTTCATCACCAAACGGCCGTGCCAGGTCATGGCCATGCCGTTGCGTGCCACCCGGGTGGGATAGACGCAGTCAAACATGTCAATGCCCCGGGCCACGCCCTCAACCAGATGATCAGGGGTGCCCACCCCCATGAGGTAGCGGGCCTTGTCCTTGGGCAGGTGAGCCGTGGAATACTCCAGCATCTCATACATGAGTTCCTTGGGCTCACCTACAGAAAGTCCGCCCACAGCATAGCCGGGGAAGTCAAGGGCCGTCATTTCCTTGGCGTGCCACTCACGCAGGTCCTTGTACATGCCCCCCTGAACAATGCCGAAAAGCCCCTGATGGGGAGCTGTCATGGCAGCCTGGCAACGCTTGGCCCAGCGCAGGGTGCGCTCCGTGGAGCGCTTGGCATACTCATAGTCCGCCGGATAAGGCACACATTCATCAAAGGCCATGACAATGTCAGAGCCCAGGCACATCTGTACCTCCATGGACACCTCAGGCGAGAGGAACTTCCTGGAACCATCCAGATGAGAGCGGAAGGTCACGCCTTCCTCCGTAATTTTCCTGAGCTCCCCCAGACTAAAGACCTGAAATCCGCCGCTATCTGTCAGGATAGCGCCATCCCAGTGCATGAACTTGTGCAGTCCTCCTGCCTCTTTCACCAGTTCCATGCCAGGACGCAGGAACAGGTGATAGGTGTTGGAAAGTATAATCCCCGCCCCCAGGTCCTTCAGTTCCTCGGGAGAAACCCCCTTCACCGTAGCCTGAGTGCCCACAGGCATGAAGATAGGTGTAGGGAAAGAGCCGTGAGGAGTATGTATGATACCAGCTCTGGCCCCGGTAGTCTCATCCTGCTTGATGAGCTCATAGGTAATCGCAGCCAAATAAAAACCTCCAATTGTAGTATAAAATTGATACAATCACATTATTTACCGTTTGAGGGGTTGCAAATGTCTCTTAAAATTACCGAGGGGGTTGCATGCCGTTTGCAAGTACCGTGAAGCCTTGCCACTGCTTAGTTCCGGGCATTTTGTCGGCACGCCCCGAAACGATATCGCTGGACACACCTTGTCTCGTTTGCAACCCCCTACTAACTCACGTAACAATCATTTTACCATAAAATAAGAAAGGAAGACAAGAAAATTGGCACGGGACTTTGCCCGTGCCAACTGTTACCCTATCTGAATTTCCGTGCCGTCCTTAAATGTGACGCTGATATCTTCCTTGCTGTATACGGTCATGAAGTC
>JAGBLH010000243.1 GCA_017635515.1 Selenomonas sp. | reverse complement strand
GGGAAGCCTTCCTGATGGCATTTGACCTCCTTCCAGCCAATATTGCCGCCCTGAAGGAAAACCAGCATCTCCTGGATGACCTGGATCGGGCAGATGCCATGCTGCAGCGGGAGAATCCCGAATATGTGCGGAAGATACATGACAGCTTTCGGGCCTATATGCGCCCGCTGATCACCACCTACACACCTGAGGAAAGCGCCTACATCAGAGAAAGCCCTCCCCTGCGGGTGGCTTTCTTCAGCAACACGCCTCCCTATGTGGAGTATACAGTTGACCCTGGCAAAGTGGAGGGGGTTTATCCGGATCTTTTCCAGCTGCTTGCCAATACCTCCGGCCTTTCCTTCGAGTTCAATCATTACGCTAACTATGAGGATGCCACCCAAGCCCTGAAAGACGGGGAGGCTGACCTCATCATTGACACCTATTCCGCCCATCTGAAGGATTACGCCAGCTTTTCCTACACCAATCTCCTCCTCCACCAGGAAATGAATTTCATCGGCCCCATCGCATCTGATTTCACCCAGCTAACCAGAAAGCCTCACAAGCTGACCATGGTAGAGGGGCAGTCCCCCTCAGGGCTGGTCTATCTGCAGAACGAACTGATCGGCTGGTCCTTCTACCAATACGATGACATTGCTGACTGCCTGGAGGCAGTGAAACGGGGGGATGCCGATTACGCCCTCATAGACACTTTGGCTTTGCAGACAGACCGCACCCTGCTCATGTACCCCAGCCTCATGGTAGTGCCCACCAGCTACATGGAAATCCCCGTGTGCATAACCATCAGCAAGAGGCTGCCTCCCCTGCTGAAAACTGTGCTGAATAAGTCTATCCTGCGCCTCACCACCGGGCAGGTCGACCAGCTGGTGCTAAGCCGCATCCTTGATGCCCAGCCGGGCCTCTCCCTCTACTACCTCTTCACCCATTACCCCCTGCAGTCCGGGCTGGCCATGGGCATTCTGCTGCTGCTCCTCACCACTCTGATTTTTTCCATCCACCACAGCCGTCAGGAAAAGCGCCAGCGCCTGATGCTCACCCAGACCAACCAGGAGCTGGAGCATACCCTGCAGGAGCTGCTGGAAGCCCAGAAGGCCCGTGATGCCTACAAGGAGCAAGCAGAAACTGATGCCCTCACCGGGGTGCTGAACAAAGCCGCCGTGGAAAAATATGTACAGAAAAAGCTCTCTGGCCTGAAGATGCCGGAAGAAGTCTCCGATGCCTTCATCATCGTGGACCTCGACCACTTCAAGGAGGCCAACGACACTCAGGGGCACCAGTACGGGGACGAGATCTTGAAGGATTTCGCCCATGCCCTCATCCGCCTGACCCGCCACCGTGACATCGTGGGCCGCTTCGGCGGGGACGAGTTCGTGCTGTATCTCAGGAATATCCCCGAAAGCGCCCTCCACGACTTCGCCCAAAGACTCCTCACCGCCGCCCATGAGCTTGACCCGGTACAACGCCCGCCCCTGTCCGCCAGCATCGGCATCGCCCTGATAAACCACGCCGACCTGACCTACGACGAAATCTTCTACATGGCAGACAAAGCCCTGTATACAGTGAAAGAAGAAGGCAGGGACGGGTATAAGATTTACGGGCAATAAGAACAGATAAAGGCCCCTGCCGCTTCAAATCCGGCAGGGGCCTCTGCTATGTGCTTATCTCTCCAGCGCCTCTTTCAATGTCCGCCAGGCTAGTGCGGCGCATTTCACTCTGGCTGGCATATTGGAAATGTTCTTGAGGGCGAGGGCTTCTTCCAACTCCTCCAATTCTTCCTCATCGGTGACTTCCCTTTTGATCATGGCCATGAACTTGTCCGTCAGGCCCCGCGCCTCTTCTACGGTCTTGCCCCGCATGAGGTCGATCATGATGTCCGTGGAGGCCTGGGAGATGGCGCAGCCGGCGCCGGTGAAGGCGGCGTCTTGCACTATGCCGTCCTCCACCTTCAGTTCCAAAGTTATCTCATCGCCGCAGGAAGGATTGTGGCCCTTGCGGCAGCAGGTGGCACAGGCCAGCGGGTGCTTGTTCTCCTGGCAGCGGCTGTGCTCGGTGATGACTTCCGTATATACATCTTCCAACTCACTCAAGGTGCATGACCCTCCTTACTTTCGTCAGTGCCGTGAGCCAGCGGTCAATATCTGCTCTGGTATTGTAAAGGTAGAAACTGGCGCGGCAGGTGGCATTCTGCCCCAGATATTTCATCAGGGGCTGGGCGCAGTGATGGCCCGCCCGCACAGCTACCCCCTGGCTGTCCAGAATGGTCGCCACATCATGGGGATGGACATCCTTCACATTGAAGGTGATGATGCCCGTCTTGTTGTCCCGCCGGCTTTCGCAGCCGTAAAGCTCGATGAAATCCATCTCACGCAGCTTCGGCAGGGCATAATCCACCAAATCCTTCTCAATGGCCTCGATGCAATCAAAGCCGACACCCTCCAGATAGTCGATGGCAGCAGCCAGGCCTGCCGCCCCGCCCACATTCTGGGTGCCGGCCTCAAAGCGGGCGGGCACCTCAGCGTAGCTGCTCTCCTGCTCCTCCACATACTCAATCATGTCCCCGCCAAAGAGGAAGGGCTGCATATGGTCGAGGATTACATACTTGCCATAAAGCACGCCAATGCCCATGGGAGAGAGCATCTTGTGGCCGGAAAAGGCGAAGAAATCCGCATCCAAGGCCTGCACATCCACCTTCATATGGGCCACGCTCTGGGAGCCGTCCACCACGGCCACCGCCCCCACACTGTGAGCCTTCTCCACGATGGCCTGCACATCATTCTTCAGCCCCAGCACGTTTGATACCTGAGTGACGGCCACTATCTTGGTGCGCTCTGTTATCTTCGTGGCGATATCCTCCTGAGAGAGATTGCCGTCCTCCTCCAGATAGATATACTTGAGGGTTGCTCCCTTGGTGCGGGCCACGAATTGCCAAGGCACCAGATTGCTGTGGTGCTCGGAAATGGTGAGGACGATTTCGTCCCCCTGCTCCACCTGGGCCAGGCCGTAAGAGTAAGCCACCAGGTTCAGGGCCTCGGTGGCATTCTTGGTAAAGATGATTTCATCTGGCCTTTGGGCATGGATGAATTTTGCCGTCTTGGCCCTGGCGTTTTCATAGATATCCGTAGCCTTGACGGACAGGGCATAGGCTCCCCGATGGGGGTTGGCATTGCAGCCGCCATAGTAGCCGCAGATGGCCTGTATCACGGACTCAGGCTTCTGGGTGGTAGCGCCGTTGTCCAGATAGGCAATATCGTTCACCTGATGATTCAAGAGGGGAAAATCCCTCAGCAAAGCCTGCTCACTCATGGGAAAGCCTCCCTTCCAGTTCACTCCTGACCTTCTCCCGCAAATCCGGGGAAAAACGATCAATCACCGGCTGCAGAAGGGCGGTCACCATCAGCTGCCTGGCCTCCTGCGCAGACAGGCCGCGGCTCATAAGGTAGAAAAGTTTTTCCTCGTCCATCTGCCCCACGCTCACCGCATGGTGCCCGTCCACCTCGTCCTCATGGGACAGCATCAGGGGCACGCTGCGATTCCGCACATCATCGGACAGGCAGAGCACTTCCTCATTCTCCCGGCCCACAGAGCCTTTGGCACCCTGCAGGAAGTCCAGGGTGCCCCGAAAAATCTTCTCCGCCCCCGTGAGCAACGCTCCCCGCACCTGCATATTGGCTTCCGTGCGGCGGCCCTGCTGGCGGATAATATAGTTCAGGTCAAGCTTACTAACCTTGTCGCCCAGATAGAGGACCCAGACCTCAGCCTTCGCTTCCTTGCCCTGCAGTTCCACTTCCAGCTCGGCGGCAGTCTCCCTGCCACCAAGATAAGCGCCAG
Source organism: Selenomonas sp. (assembly GCA_017635515.1). Classification (GTDB taxonomy): domain Bacteria; phylum Bacillota; class Negativicutes; order Selenomonadales; family Selenomonadaceae; genus Selenomonas_B. The sequence goes on along the minus strand of JAGBLH010000243.1, from coordinate 6,221 downwards.
TATAAGTGAAGCTGGCTCCCTCCTTCGCCGTGACCTTGACCTTGGTGGCAGAGGACTTGCCCTCGCCTAAGAGCACAGCCTGCTCCAAAGTGAAGTTCGCCCCAGGCTCCAAAGTGATGTGCAGTTCCACGCTGCCCTCTGCTTCCTGGCGCGTGAGAGTATGCTTCTCCCCTGCCAGCAAGGTTATTTCCTTGACCTTGGTTTCTTCTGTCTTTATCCCCGCCGGAACTTTTGCCTCGTTGACCCCCAGCCAGCGCCAGGTGGGCAGGGGGATGGCGGAAAAGATTTCGTCTGATATGGCTGCCATTTTCCTCACCCCATTGTCCCTTCTAATTCCAGATTGACTAAGTTGTTCATTTCCACCGCGTACTCCAAGGGCAGTTCCTTGGCGATGGGCTCCACAAAGCCGCGCACAATCATGGCCCGAGCCTCATTTTCATCAATGCCCCTGCTCATCAGGTAGAAGATGGCCTCGTCGCTGATGCGGCCAATCTTGGCTTCGTGGCCGATATTGGCCTCCTTGCCCTCAATATCCATGACGGGCAGGGTATCGCTGCGGGATTCATCATCCAGCATCAGGGACTCGCAGTTCACCGAGCACTTGGCATAGGGGGCATTCTTCGTCACCTTCACCGCGCTCCTATAGGTAGCCGCGCCCCCTGCCTTGGAAATGGTGCGAGTGTTGATATTGGCCGAGGTATGAGGAGCCGCGTGGATGACGCTGGCTCCCGTGTCCAGATTCTGCCCCTTGGAAGCGAAGGTCACCCCCGTGAACTCGCAGCGGGCGTTCTCACCATGCAGCACGCTGCAGGGATAGAGGCAAGAGATATGGGAGCCGAAGGAACCGCTGACCCACTCAATCAGGCCGTCCTTCTCCACCAAAGCCCGCTTGGTGTTGAGATTCATCATGTTCCTTGACCAGTTCTCAATGGTGGAGTATCTGAGCCGCGCCCCCTCCTTGACGAAAAGCTCCACGCAGCCCGCGTGCAGGTTGGTGACATTGTGCCTTGGTGCGGAGCAGCCCTCGATGAAGTGGAGACCCGCCCCCTTTTCCACAATGATGAGAGTATGCTCGAACTGCCCTGCCCCCGCCGCATTCAGGCGGAAATAGGACTGCAGGGGAATCTCCACCTGCACCCCCTCGGGCACATAGACGAAGGAGCCGCCAGACCAGACCGCCCCATGCAGGGCGGCGAATTTGTGATCCTTGGGCGGGACCAGGGTCATAAAGTATTCCTTCACCATCTCCCCATGCTCCCGCAGGGCCGTCTCCATATCCGTGTAGATGACCCCCTGCTTGGTGAGGTCTTCCTGAATGGAGTGGTAGACCACCTCGGAGTCGTACTGCGCCCCCACGCCCCCCAGGGATTTCTGCTCCGCTTCGGGAATGCCCAGGCGGTCGAAGGTGTCCTTGATATCCTCCGGCACCTCCCGCCAGTCCCCCGCCAGCTTCGCATCCGGCTGGACATAGGTGACAATCTCGTCCATCTTCAGCTCGGAAATGTCCGGGCCCCAGGCGGGCAGAGCCAGGCTGTGATAGACCTCAAGGGATTTCAGGCGGAAGTCCAGCATCCACTGCGGGTCACCCTTGCGGCGGGAAATGTCCCGGATAATCTCCTCCGTCAGCCCAGACTTAGACTTGTAGCGGCTGCGGTCAGCATCCTTGATATCGTAGAGGGCACGCTCGATATCCTCCACATAGGTCTTTTTCTTCCCCATAGCTCACTCCTCCGCAGCCAGCAATTGGGCAAAGCCGTGGGCGTTCACCTCGGAAATCAGCTCCGGGCCGCCTTCCTCCACGACCTTGCCCTCCATCAGCACATGCACCCTGTCCACCTTGAGCTTCTCAAGGATGCGCGCATTGTGGGTGATGATCAGCACGGAGCTTTCGGGATTCTCCTGCTGGAAACGGGCCACGCCCTCGGACACGATCTGCACCGCATCCACATCCAGGCCAGAGTCAGTTTCGTCCAGCAGTGCCAGCTTCGGAGAAAGCATCAGAAGCTGCAGGATTTCCGCCCGCTTCTTCTCGCCGCCGGAAAAACCCACATTGAGATAACGCCGGGCATACTCAGGAGACATCTTGAGCTTTTCCATGGCAGCCTTCAAGGCCTTGCGGAAGGGGAGCAGCTTGACCTTCTCCCCAGTCACTGCCTGCTTGGCGGTGCGAATCATATTCTCCAGGGTGATGCCCGGAATTTCCTCCGGGGACTGGAAGGACAGGAACAGCCCTGCCCTGGCCCGCTCATAAACGGGCTTCTCCAGCAGGCTCTCTCCCTCGAAGTCGAGGGAGCCTTCCGTCACCTGATACTTCGGATGGCCCATCAGCACATTCATCAGGGTGCTCTTGCCGGAGCCATTTGGCCCCAAAATCACGTGCACCTCCCCCTTGCCCAAGGCGAGGCTCACCCCCTGCAAGATTTCCTTGTCTTCCACCCCCGCATGAAGGTTCTTCACTTCCAGCAGCATCTCCATAATACTCTCCTTCAATCTATGCTCATCATTGGTAATATTTATTGTATACCCTAGCAAGTCACTAGGAATTGACTCTGCCTCAATTTTAGAGGGCGGCAGGGACAATGTCAAGTAAAATCTTACAGACTAGCTCGGAATTAAAAAAGCCCCTCTTTGAAAGGGGGCAAAAATTTGCTAGAATAATCTTAGAAACAATCATTTTCACAGGAAAGGAAGTATCAGCATGAATATTCAGGACTTCACCACCCATCCCTTCACCAAGCTGGACCAGGACTGGGCCATCCTCACCGCAGGCATCGAGGGGGACTACAACAGCATGACCGTCAGCTGGGGCGCCATGGGCACCATGTGGGGCAAGCCTGCGCTCTTCCTGGTGGTCAAGCCCCTGCGCTACACCTTTGAATTCCTCTCCCGCCACGAGGAACTGACCCTCTCCTTCTACGATGAATCACATAAAAAGGCCCTGGCCGTCTTCGGCTCCAAATCGGGCCGCGATACGGACAAGGCCAAGGAAACCGGCTTCACCCCCAAGCCCCTCAAGGGCGGCATGACCTACGAGCAGGCCAAGGAAACCCTCGTCTGCAAGAAACTCTTCATGCAGCCGCTGGATAAGGCCAACTATCCTGAATGCGCCCTGCCCTTCTACACCCCGGAAAAGGGCGAAGCGGGCCACTGCCTGGTGATTGCCGAGGTCATGGAAATCGAAGCCTAAGCCTTGTTTTACATCTGGGCGAGGAGGGATACATATGCGCGTCATCATCACCGATTCCTACGAACGCCTGGGGCTGGAAGCCGCCAATATCGTGGCGGGGCAGATTTACCTGAAGCCCGACAGCGTGCTGGGGCTGGCCACGGGCAGCACGCCCCTGTCCCTCTACCGGCGGCTGATTGCCGTACATGAGACAGTGGGGCTGGACTTTTCCAGCGTGACCACCTTCAATCTGGACGAGTACATCGGCATGGCGCCTGATTCTCCCCAGAGCTACCACTACTTCATGCATGAGCATTTCTTTGACCACATAAATATCCGCCCCGAGAACATCCACCTCCCCAGCGGCATCGCCGAGGACATGGTAGCCGAGGGGCGGCGCTACGAGGATATGATCGCCAGGGCCGGCGGCATAGATCTGCAGGTGCTGGGCATCGGCAGGAACGCCCATATCGGCTTCAACGAGCCGGACGTGAAATTTGAAGCCACCACTCACCGGGTAGCACTGGACGAGGAGACCATCAAGGCCAACGCCCGCTTCTTCGACCGTGAGGAAGACGTGCCCCGCTACGCCATCAGCATGGGCATCAAGACCATCATGCTGGCCCGCCGGGTCATCCTGCTGGCCAGCGGCGCAGCCAAAGCCGAAGCCGTCCACAAAGCCCTCTGCGGCAGCGTCACCCCCAAAGCCCCCGCCTCCATCCTGCAACTCCATCAGGACGTCACCATCATCCTGGACAAGGAAGCAGCCGCCCTCCTGCCGAGGGAAATCTATGGGGTGCGGATTGACAATTACAGCTAAAGACAAGGGCAGGAGCCTCAAAAAGCTCCTGCCCTTGTTTTCGTTCTCAGAATATCACCGGGCCACTTCCCACTCCACCAAGCTCCGCTCCTCAGCATCGAAGTTCACGCCTATCTTGAAAAGCTGCCGTTTGTCTGCCGCATAGGGCAGGGCGTAGCCCTTTTCCTCTATCTGCTCAAGGGCCGCCCTGGCTGACTGGCCTACCTTGAACTCAAAGATATAGACAAATCTATCCGTCTCCAAGATGCAGTCCGCCCGCCCCCGGCTGCTGTGTACTTCGCACTGGACGTACTGGCCCAGCAGGGTGAAGACGATGTAGAGCACCGACTGGAAATAGTGCTCGAAGGGGGCTTCATCGGTGGTGTAGGAAATGGCCGCAAAGAGGGCGGTGAGGATGTCCCGCACGCCCTCCGTATCCCCCTCTGCCAAACAGTCCTCCAGGGAAAAGATATCCGTCCCCCGTCCCGGCACAGCCGCCGGGGTGTAAACGGGCAGCAGGCTTTCCAGAAAGCCATACTTGACTTCTTCATTGGGAAAGCCCAACGTGTATCTTCTGCCCCTGGCATCGCCTCCCAGGAGCGTGAGATAGCCGGTCTGGTATAAGAGCGGCACTATATCCGGGTTATCTGCCCGATAGTCACTCAGGGCAGAGGAGGTGGCATGGATTCGCTTTTCTTCAAACTGCCTCACATCAAAGTGCATATTTTTCAGCCGCCGTACCAGAAAAGTAGGCGTCCCCGTAGCGAACCAGTAAGCACCAAACTCCCGCCCATAAAGAGCCTTGAGCAGGCTGAAGGGATTATAGACGCCGGGGGCTCCGGGATAGAAATGGTAGCCATCGTACATCTGCCTGAGCTCTGCCAGGCAGTCTTCCTGTCCGATTCCCAATCGGTTGGCCATTGCTTCTATCTCCGGCCCAAAGACCTCTGCCAGTTCCTCCTCTGTAATGCCGCAGATACCCGCAAAATCTTCTTCCAGCGACAGGTCATTCAGCTGGTTCAGGTCGCTGAAAATGCTGACCTTGCTGAACTTCGTCACCCCGGTGATGAAGACAAAGCGCAGGTACTCGTCATAGCTTTTCAAAGTGCCGAAGAAACCTTTGAAGACAGCTTTGTTATGCTCCTCCAACTCATCATTTTCCAGGACTTCCAATAGTGGCTTATCGTACTCGTCCACCAGCACCACGCAGCCCTTGCCTGTTTTTTGCTTGGCAGCCATCAGCAAGGTTTGGAAGCGGTCACTTAATGTCCCCTGCCCATCACAAGCATACTCAGCTTCCCAGCGGCTGAGCATCTTGTCCAGCACATCCTCCAGCGCCGTATCCACCTGATAATTCTGGCCGTTGAAGTCGAAGTAAAACACGGGATAGGCCTCAAAGGCTCCTTCGTCCCCCTTTTCCAATTCCTCAATAGCCAACCCCTCGAAGAGTTCCCGCTTCCCTTCCCAATAGGCCTTCAGCGTGGAAAGGAACAGGCTCTTGCCAAAGCGCCGGGGGCGGCTCAGGAAATACTGCTTGCTGCCGTGAGCCAGTTCATAAATGTAGCTCGTCTTATCCACATAAAGGAACCCACCTTCCCTCAGGCTGACAAAACTCTGCACTCCAATGGGCAGCTTTCTTCTCTTCTCCATCATGGCAATCCCTCCGTTCTCTGCTTCTGCTTCAATTGTAGCAAATGGCCAAGGTATGTCAACCGATGATATCCGCAAGGAAATTTGCATCAGCTCAAGGATTTTTCCCTGCCTTGTCGAAACTACAACAAGAGTATATGCGATTGTGTCACGCCCCCAGATGGCAGAAGGAGCAAGGTGGCATCATGAACGGAAAAAAAGCGAAGGTCAAGAGATTCTTTGACCAGTTTTTGCTGCAGGCTCTGGCCGAGTTTGTAGCCCTGGCAGCTGTAATCAGCTTCCTGGGCATGTACGTTTACGACAAAATGGACATCCTGCTCATAGATTCCCTGAAGGAGTCCATCGCCCAGCAGAGCCAGAGCACAGCCTATGCGCTGGGTGAGAGATTCCAGCACAAGCTGGACGAGCTGAAGAGCCGGGCAGAGCTCCTGCAAGAGAGCAGGATTTCCGCCGAGGATGCAGTGGAGATTGACACCATCGGCACCAAGGAAGGCAGGACACGGGGCATCCTGCGCCGGGACAACACGGCCGTGGCAGGCGCCCCCCTGCCCACCTCGGCAGCTGCCGCCATCAGCCGGGTCTGGCTTGGCCGTCAGGCCATCGAGT
>JAGBLH010000242.1 GCA_017635515.1 Selenomonas sp. | reverse complement strand
TATCCGTCACATCGGTATACTTCCTGACCCCCTGCTCCGAAGCCAGTATACAGGCATGGCTCTTGCCCGTATACTTCTTGTCTTTTTTCAATGCGTCCAAATAGTCATTCGAGAAATATTCCGGCTGCAGCAATTCCAGGGAAACAATTCCGTGGATTGCCTCCGCAATCTGCTCCCGGTAGCCATCCCCCATCAGGCCACGCTGCACGGATATTTCATCGGCAATCAGTATGCCGATAGCAACCGCCTGCCCATGGGGCACCGCGTAGTCGGATGTCGCTTCCAGTGCGTGACCGAAAGTATGGCCGAAATTCATGATATTGCGATAACCACGATCGAACTCGTCCTGCTCGATAACAGCCTGCTTGAATTCCAGCGCCTTGCGGATTTCCTTGATCAGAACTTTCTCTGCCCCCCCGTCGGAGACAAAAATCTCTTTCAAGTGGGATGCCGTGGCTTCAAAGCTCTTCCTACCATCCATTATAGCACATTTTACCATCTCGCCGAAACCGCTCTTGTACTCCTTCGGCGCCAATGTATGCAGGAAGCCTGTGTTCACGAAAATTCTGGTAGGCGGGTAGAAGTAGCCCAGCAGATTCTTATAATGAGCATAGTTCAGTGAAGACTTACTGCCAATGCAGCTGTCAGCCTGAGCCAGAAGCGTAGTAGGCACCAGTACCCAGCTGATCCCACGGTAGAGGACATTGGCCACAAATGCCGACAAGTCCTGAACAATCCCGCCGCCTATGGCAACCAGTGTAGTGTTCCTTTTGGAAGGCAGCTCCACCATTTTAGAGATGATCTGCAAAGCCGTCTCAATATTCTTGTTAGTTTCTACTGCCTCCACATAGTAACAAGAATGGCTTTCTGTCAGCTCAGCAAGCTCTTTTTTGTACAGAGAATGCACTTTTTCATCTATCACGAAAAATTTATTGGGCAGAGCCGCTACCTCTTTTGTGAAAGAGAAGTCGCTGTAAAAGTCCGCCTCATACTCCCCCACATAGGATTTTATCTTCATTTGATAGTCAAGCCTCCATCCACCACTATTTGTTGACCTGTGATATAGGTATTCTCCTCACTGCCCAGCCACAAGACTGCCTTAGCAATTTCTACCGGCTGCGCCAATCGCCCCACGGGTATATCCTCCTCCATCTTCTTGATTGCATCGCCGGGATTATTTCTGACCGTCAGTTCTGTCATCGTCTGTCCCGGCGCCACAGTGTTCACCAATATGCCATATGGTGCCAATTCCAACGCCAACGTCGTGGAAATGCCATGCAGGCCATGTTTGGTGGCGCTATAGATACTGCGTCCCGGCTTGGAGATAACTCCCCAGATGGAGCCGATATTGACAATGCGGCCGAAATGTTTTTCTTTCATATGCGGCACCAATCCCCGCAAAAGCCTGATAGGGGAAAGGAGATTGACGCTCAGCATTTCCTCCAGGTCACAATCCTTCACCTTATCTATCTCATTGATAAGATTGACTCCGGCATCATTGACCACTATATCGTAGCCAATCCCAGACGCCCTCACCCTGTCCAGAAATGTCTCCACAGAGGCTGGTGCTGCCAGATCCAGTTCGCTGCGCCCCGGAGCCTCCACCACATAGCCGTGTTCACGGTAAAGTTCAACTATACTTTTGCCAATGCCACGACTGCCTCCTGTGACCAAAACTCGTTTGCTCATATTTCCAGATACCTCGGTTCCTTATTCTCCCTCATCAATCTTGCAGCCAAGGCACCCTCTGCCACGCGCCAATCTTCTTCCGTATCCAAATCACTTGATTCATCCTTTGGGATAGAGAAAGTACCGATTTTTCCTCCCGGAGCAAACACCGGGCAAATGTCCTGCTTTTCCAGCCGCATAAAGGTTTCGCGCTTCCAGGCAGTAAGCGCCCAAACCGTAAGCTCCACCGGCTCTAAATGCTGGCTGTTTACCTTGTGCTTGCGGTCAAAGTTCAACGGTTCCCCCCGATAGAAGGACTCTGCCTTTTCCGATAAAGTAGACAGCACCACATCATAATCATGTTCCTTGACAAACTTCACAAATCTCTGTGCCGTTTCCAATCTCAGGAGCGGTGAAGTGGAATTTACCATAATGACGTAATCGCACTCGTGATGGCACATGAAATGGTAGGTAAATTCCCTGTTAGTGCAACTGTCAGCCGAAAATTCCTCCGGACGCTTATGGAATTTTGCCCCCATCTTCTCTATGGCTTTACCCAGGGCCTCGCTTTCCGTATTTACCCAGACACTTTCAAAGTCTGGAATCTGCAAGGCTATATCTATGGGATACTGTATCAGCGGCTTATCCCCCAAGTAGCGTAAATTTTTCTTGGGAATACGTTTTGAGCCCAAACGGGCAGGTATCATTGCTACCATTTTATAATCATGCATTCTAAACACTCCTTCAATTCGACAACCCCAAATCCCTCAGCAGATTCTGTGCAGCCTGCATTTCCATGCTTGCTCTGCAAGCGGTAGTATAGGTGCATGCATGTGGTGTAAGGATGGCATTATGGCATTCGCATAATTTGCCCTGATATGGCTCCTGCCACAAAGCATCTCCCCAAAATCCTGCCAAATGCCCACTTTGCAATGACTCAAAGAGCGCGTCCTCATTCACTACCGGCCCTCTGGCACTGTTCAGCAGATATGCACCTTCACTGAGCATGGCAAT
>JAGBLH010000241.1 GCA_017635515.1 Selenomonas sp. | reverse complement strand
AGCACCTTTCTGGTATTTGGGTTGTAGCTGATTCCATTATACCAAGAACAGGTGCTATTTTGTTGTCAAGAAATGCTTTATATCCTATGCGATGCCAATATTTTCAAGAGATTATCCTTATTTTCGTGGTGGGAAAGTTGAGTATTTTACTGTTAAAATTCTGTAACATTTGTCACGGACTACCATCATCTCGTAAGTTATACTAAAAAGCATCTATCAACAGAACTGGAGGCATCATCATGAGTGCTTTTTTAGGTCCTATCCACTATTGGATGTATGACAAGATCAAACTGCAGGAAGAACTTCTGCGACGCTTTGCCGTCAAAGCAGAGGCAGAAGGCTGGCTGGATTCGGCCACAACTTTCGTGAACAGCGAAACTGCTCCCCTGGAGGAAATAATCGATGAAGCCAATATCCATGGCTGGCTAAACAGCCATATCGAAAACGCAGAACGACGCTACGCGGAGCTCACCTCCAAAATCCTTGCCGACCACGAAGATCGGCTGGCAGTGCTGCAAGACATTGCCTATACCCTGGGAGAAGAGCATTGCGCAGAACCAGGCAGCACCGCTAGCCAGTGCTACAAGCGCATCGAGGACTGCACACTGAATGGCATGCCCTGCGATGGCGTCAATATGGTCACGGACAAGGACGAAGAACATTTCACCTGGGAACAGCGTTTTGATGTGCATGGAGATTTCTGGACACAGGCCGGAGGCAAAGCAGAGGACTACTATACCCTGCGCAATCAGCTCATAGCAGGGCTCATTTCAAAAACCAGCTTCGCACTTTCCATTCCTCAGCCGGGGTTATACTCACTTCTCAGAATAGAAGCCTGAATCCCTACAAACAGAACAGGCCCCTCTGCAGCTGTCATGCTGCGGCGGGGCCTGTTTTCTTTACCCAATGCCTATGCGGATCTCCCGGCGTATACCAAAATCAACGATGCGATTATCCGACCAAGTTCGTTCCGGCATACTGCGCCTCTCCCGCTGCAGGCGGCGCAGTAGCGCTACCCTGCGGGGCGGTTCCGGGAAATCTTTGTTTATGGCAAACATAGATGTACCCACAAATTCCACTGCCATCGTCCTGGCTGGCAGTACACTCACTTGGCGGCAGGAATCTACCAAAGGGCCAAAGACAAAAGCCGCCAACAATATTACAACAATTGAAATCCTCTTCATCAAATACTCATCAGACAGCAATGCTGCCCGAAATACGGACTCACCTCCTATGACATTGAATGACATCCAGTTTACCTCAGAATGCACCATTATTCCGTAACATATATCACATCATCAAACAAACTGCATAAAATTGCCCGGCACAAGCGGATTTCTCCTGCCTGTGCCGGGCTTGTTGATTTTTATTCAGCACTTGATCCCAGACCCAGGCCGCGCATAGACGAACCAGGTGATGCCGATGGTGATGACCGTGAAGCCAATGAGTACATAGAAAGCAGGGCTGACATCATTGTAATTTGAATATGCCCAGCCGAAGATCTTCGGAATCAGGAAAGCGCCATAGGCAGCGATGGCGGCAGTGAAGCCTGTCACCAGGGATGAGTGGAAGGGATTGTTGAAGATATAGGGAATCATGCGGAAGGAAGCTCCGTTCACGAAACCAGTGGTGAGGAACAGAAGCAGGAAGGCAGCAAAGAACATGGTGAAGCTGTGGGCCTGCAGTCCTAAGAGCACCACAATGCAGGAAGCCAGCATGACGAAAAGGGACCAGAGGGTGATCTTGGAGCCGTTGTTTATCTTGTCAGCCAGCCAGCCTCCCACAGGACGCATGGAAGCGCCTATGAAAGGCCCCAGGAAAGCGGCGAAAGCGAAAGACACCTCGGGGAACTCCCGGTTCACCAAAAGCCCCAGGGCTGCGGAATAACCGATGAAGGAACCGAAACCGCATGTGTAGATCCAGGTCATAAGCCAGGTGTGCTTGTTGCCAAAGATGGAGAACATGCTCTTGGGACTTTGCTTGGGCAGGGGCAGATTATCCATAAACTTCCAGATGAGGGCCAGGGTTATGACCGTGGGCACTGCCCAGAAATAGCAGACATTCTGTATGTAGACCGTATTACCTGCTGCATTCACCAGTCCCTCCCCGAAGAAGCTGGAGAGATTCCACCCCAGCAGAAGAGGCGCTGTGAGATAGATCAGGGACACGCCAAGATTGCCCACCCCGGCATTTATCCCTAAGGCCAGTCCCTTGTTGGCCTTGGGGAAGAAGAAGCCGATATTGGCCATGGAGGAGGCGAAGTTACCCCCTGCCACTCCTATGAAGGCCACCAGCATGACGAAAGTCTCATAGGGGGTGCTGATATCCTGCAAGGCACTGCCCAGGCCCATGATAGGCAACAGTAGCAATGCCGTGGAGAACAGCGTCCAGTTCTTGCCCCCCAGGATGCCAGGCATATAGGTATAGAACAGGCGGCAGGTAGCCCCTACAAGCCCCGGCAGAGCAGCCAAAGTGAAAATCTGCTCATCGGTGAAGTGGAACCCCACCTGATTCAGCTGGGCTGCAATGGTAGCCCAGAGAGTCCAAACCACGAAAGACAGGGTGAGAGCCCAGGTGGACACCCAAAGATTTTCGTTGGCTATCTTTTTGCCGTATTTTTCCCAGAACTCCTTGTTTTCCGGCTCCCAATGGGCCAGGATTTCCTTGCGGGAGGGACTGTCCCCTAATCCCGCCAAGGTATTTTCCACTGCCATGAAATCACACTCCTCATATATTGAAGGTTTTACTTTTGCCTATAGACAATATGGCTCCTGCCGAAGTACTCGAAGGGAAAGCTCAGGCAGTGTACCAGCCTGGTGAAGGGGAACAATATCGCTGTGACCATCCACATGACCATGTGACAGCGGAAGACCGTAGGCACCGTCTCCATCAGGCTGATATCCGGGCTCATCATGAGCAGGGAACGAAACCAAGGGGAAATGGTATCCCGGTAGTCAAAGGTCCCGCTTATGCCCGTCAGGGTCCCGGCGCAGCCCGTGACTATGGTCAGGAACAGCACCAGATAGATGAGCCTGTCCATACCTGATGTATTCACCGCCATGCAGTCATTGACGAAGCGCCGCTTCATGAGCAGCAGGAAGCCCAGGAAGAAGAGGACCCCCGCCGGTATGCCGCCCCCCAGGGCAATCAGATGGTAGAGGTGGTTGTCCACCCCGGAAGCCTCTGTAACGAACTTGGGCACCAGTATGCCAACCACATGGCCGCCGAAGGCCATGAAAAGGCCCAGATGGAACATGGGGCCGGCAATCTTCAGATCGCTCTTGGACAGGAACTCGCTGGACTTGGTGGTCCAGCCCCGCTCCCCCTTGCTGTAGCGGAAGATAGTGCCCCCCACAAAGATGGTGAAGGCGATATAGGGAAGCACTCCCCACAGGAAACTTTCCATCATGCCGCACTCCCCTCCAATCCGTTAGCCGTGGTAAGCACCACATCCAGCAGGAAGGCCTGGGCCAGCTTCGCCTCTATGAAGCGGGTGCGCAAAGTCTCAATCTTGCCCCTGGCCAGCTTCAAGACTTCCCCTGCCTTTTCCTTGGACAGGCTGCCTGCCAGTTCCAGCACCGCCGGCAGATAGTCCGGCAGTTCCTTATCTAAATCGTAACCATTCTCCAGGAACAGTGCCTTGTACTTGTGCATTTCATTTGACTGCTTGCCAAAGTCCGTGCGCTCCTGGGTGGTGAGATAGAGATTCGTATTCTGGGAGAAATCGAAGGAACGCACATACTGCTCTTCATATTCCTTGGCTCCCGTTTCATCCACATAAGCAAAGAATTCTTTGAACACGGCCCTGGCCTGGGGAGTCTCCACTTCCTCCACTGCCTTGCGGCAGTCCTCGAAATCCTCCCACCAGCCCCTGTCCGGGTACTCCAGCAGATAGGCCGCTATTTTCAGTGTCTTGGTGTATTCTTCCATGTCAGCAACCTCCCGGACATATATAGCCTGCGCTGCCCTGCAGTTCCCTGAGCTTGTCCTGGCTCTCCCCCTGCAGCCCTGCGGGCAGCTTGATGCGCTCTGCGTACTTGGCAATGCCCAACAGACGGTACATGGCCTCATACTGGGATACTTCGTACTCCAGCTTCTCTGGAGGAGCCTCCCCCACTTCATTCTTCCGCATGACAGTGCGCATGGTGAGGAGCCTCTCCAGCACCCTCTCAATGACCCCGTTATCCCCTGCTGCAAAGAGCTGGGCCAGATAGGCCACGGGAATCCGCATGGCATCCGCCTTTGGCAGATACACTTTGTCCTCCTGCTGCTTCACAATGGGAGAAAGGGGCGGCACATACCAAACCATGGGCAGGGTCCTGTACTCCGGATGCAGGGGCAGGGCCAGCTGCCACTTCTTGACAAGTTTGTAGACCGGGGAAACCTCTGCCGCCTTCAGCCAGTTCTCAGGTATGCCCTGCTCCCTGGCAACTTTGCGCACCTCAGGATCATGGGGATCCAGGATCACATCCAGCACCTGCTGGTAAATGCCCTTGGTATCAGCAGTCCTTGCCGCATCTGCCACCCTGTCCATATCATAGAGCAGCACTCCCAGATAGCGAATACGCCCTACACAGGTATCCGTGCAAACCGTGGGCAGACCGTTTTCCAGACGGGGATAGCAGAAGGTGCATTTCTCCGCCTTGTTGGTCTTCCAGTTGTAATAGACCTTCTTGTAGGGGCAGGCAGGCACGCAGTGGCGCCAGCCCCGGCAGGCATCCTGGGAAATAAGCACCACACCGTCCTCGTCCCGTTTGTAGATGGCTCCCGAAGGGCAGGCCGCCACACAGGCGGGATTCAGGCAGTGGTTGCAGTTCCGGGGCAGGTACTTCATAAAGAGGTCATGGAACTCCAAAGCAATGTCCTGTCCCATTTTCTTCAAGTTGTAGTCCTTGCGGGCAAACTCGCCGCTGGCCAGGTCATCCTCCCAGTTTGGCCCCCACTTGATTTCCATGCGCTTCCCCGTGATGAGGGAGCGGGGGCGGGCCACGGGCTGATGGTTCTTCCGTTTGGAATTGATAAGAGTCTCATAGTCGTAAGTCCAGGGTTCGTAGTAATCGTCCATCTCCGGCTGCTCCGGGTGGAAGAAGAGTTTCAGCATGCGGGTGGTCTTGGAGCCGGTGGCAAGCGTCAGCTCACCGTTCTCCATTTTCCAGCCTCCCTTCCACTTCTCCTGATTCTCCCATTCCTTGGGATAGCCAATGCCAGGCTTGGTCTCCACATTATTGAAATACATGTATTCCGCCCCGGGGCGGTTGGTCCAGACATTCTTGCAGGTGACGGAGCACGTATGGCAGCCGATGCACTTGTCAAGGTTCATGACCATGGATATTTGCGCCTTAATCTTCAAGCCAATCTACCTCCTCCATCTTGCGGGCCACCACATACATATCCCGCTGATTCCCCGTAGGGCCGTAGTAATTGAAGCCATAGGAAAGCTGGCCGTAGCCGCCTATCATGTGGGTGGGCTTCATGTGGATGCGGGTGGGGGTATTGTGGGTGCCCCCCCGGGTGCCGGAAATCTTGGAGCCTGGCACATTGATATGCCTGTCCTGGGCATGGTGCATGAACAGCACTCCCCTGGGAATGCGGGGAGAAGTCACCACCCGGGAGGCCACCACGCCATTGCGGTTGTAAAGCTCAACCCAGTCGTTGTCCTTCACGTCGATGGCCGCCGCATCCTTCTCATTGAACCAGACAGTCTGCCCCCCGCGGAAGAGAGTCAGCAGCTGCTGGCTGTCAAAGTACATGCTGTGGGTGCTCCACTTGTTGTGGGGAGTCAGGTACTTCAAGGTAATCTCCTTGGCACCGCCCAAAAGCTGCTTCACAGGAGCATGGTCCAGCAAAGGCCGGTAAATGGCCATGGTCTCTCCCCATTCCCTCATCATCTCATGGTCAAGATAGAAGGACTGCCGCCCCGTCACTGTGCGGTAGGGAATCAGCTGCTCCAGGCTGGTGGAGAAAGGCGTATAGCGACGGTTCTGGTTGCTGCCCGTGAAGGTGGGAGAAGTGATGGTCTCCCGGGGCTGCACCACTACGGAATCAAAGGTGAAGCGCTCGCTTTCCCTGTCCTCTGCCAATTTAGTCAGGTCTTTAAGCCCCGTCAGGTTTTCCATGGATTTCCATGCCTTCACCGCCACTTTGCCATTGGTAGTGGTGGAAAGCCCCAGCACTGCATCGCAGGCCTGCTTTGCTTCATAGATAGAGGGCATGCCGTAGGAAATGAGGCTCTTGTCCTCTATGACGCCGTTGCGGCTGCGGATTTCCTCATATTCATCCTTGGAAGCCCAGCTCATGCCCCCCTTGCTGCCCATGCCTTTTTCCACATTGGGCCCCAGGGCAATCCACTTGTCGTAGATTTTCGTGTAGTCGCGCTCGATCTTCACGATACCGGGCATGGTCTTGCCAGGAATGGGCTCGCATTCTCCCTTGCTCCAGTCAAGGATACGGCCTTCGGGCTGGGCAGTCTCCCCTTCGCTGTCATGCTGGAGAGGTACGGCAAATACATCCTGATAGGGCTTCATGCCAGCTTCCTTGGCCACCTCCGACACGGCCTTGGCCAAAGTGCGGAAGATATCCCAGTCCGTACGGGCCTCCCACAGGGGATCAACTGCCGGCTGGAAGGGATGCACAAAGGGGTGCATATCCGTGGAGGACAGATCCGTCTTCTCATACCAGGTAGCCGTGGGCAGCACAATGTCGGAATAGAGGGCAGAGCCAGCCATGCGGAAGTCAATGCCAATGAGCAGGTCAAGCTTGCCTTCCAAAGCCCCACCGGGGTGCTTCATCTCAGCCTCGCTCTTCCACTCGATTTCCTCCGGCTTCTCCGCAGCTTCTTCCTCGGCAAAAAGACCATTCCTGGTGCCAAGCAGGTATTTCAGGAAATACTCATGCCCCTTGGCAGAAGAGGCAATCAGGTTGGCTCTCCACACAAAGAGATTCCTGGGAAAATTCTCAGGAGCATCCGGTTCCTCCACAGAGAACTTGAGGCTCTTGTCCTTGAGGCTCTGAGCCACATACTTCTTGATACCGTCCAAGTCATCAAATCCTGCCGCCTTTGCTTCATCAAAGATCTGCTGGCCGCTCTTGTTGAAAGTTGGATAAGAGGGCAGCCAGCCCAGGCGGGCCGCCAGCACATTGTAGTCACCGGGATGACGGTAGCGTGGCTCATTCAGGGAAGAAACAAGAGGCTTCGTATCCACCTCGTCGCTGCGCCACTGGTCGGTGGCGAAATAGAAGAAGGAGGTGCTGTTCTGCAGCTTGGCTCCTCCCTGCCAGTCAGTGCCCGTCATGATGCGGGCCCAGCCCTCGGCGGGACGCAGCTTCTCCTGGCCCACATAATGAGCCCAGCCGCCCCCATTGCGCCCTTCGCAGGCGGTGAACAGCAGCAGGTTCAGGATTGTGCGGTAAATCACATCTGCATGGTACCAGTGGTTGATGCCGCCCCCCATGATAACCATGGTGCGTCCCTTGGTCTTGAGGGAATTATCCGCGAACTCACGGGCAGTATGGATGACCATTTCCGCTGAGACGCCAGTGTACTTCTCCTGCCATTTGGGAGTGTAGGGCACATCCTCCTCATAGGAGGCGGCGCACTCTCCGCCCAGACCCCGGTCTACAGCATAGTTGGCCAGGGTCAGGTCATAGACAGTGGTGGCCAGCCGTTCCCCATCCCTGGTCTTTACCTTGATGACAGGCACAGCCCTGGTCAGGAACCGCTGCTCCCGCTCGCTGCCGAAATATGGCAGGAGGATTTCTGCCGCGCTCTCCCGCTCCTCCAGCACAGAAAGCTTGGGCTTGATAGCCTTGCCCGTATCGCTGTCCTCTTCCCTGAGGTTCCATTTTTCCTTCCTGTCCCAGCGATCTCCCATGGTGCCGTTGGGGATAACCATTTTTCCCGAAAGCTCATCCAGCACATAATGCTTGAACTCGGCGTGTTTCTCCTCCCGGCCCATATCCTTGGCATTCAGGAAGCGGCCCGGGGCGTACTTGCCCTTGTGCTCCCCCTCCATTTCATCCAGCAGCACCAGGAAGGGGAAATCCGTGAAGCGGCGGGCATAATCAAGGAAAAATTCCGCCGGCTCCCCGAAATAATATTCCTTCAGGATAACATGTCCCATAGCCATGGCCAGAGCCGCATCGCTACCAGTCTTGAGGCTGATCCAGGTGTCAGCCACGGTGGTGGACTCAGCATAATCCGGGGCGATGGAAACCACCTTCGTCCCCTTGTAGCGAGCCTCCGTCAGGAAATGGGCGTCCGGGGTGCGGGTCAGGGGTACATTGGAACCCCAGGTGATGATATAGCCTGCATTGTACCAGTCGCTTGACTCCGGCACATCCGTCTGGTCACCCCAAATCTGGGGGCTGGCGGGAGGCAAATCTGCATACCAGTCATAGAAGGACAGCCCTGCCCCGCCCATCAGTTCCACAAAGCGGATGCCAGCCGCATAGGAAAGCATAGACATGGCGGGAATGACAGAAAAACCAAAATTCCTGTCCGGGCCGTATTTCTGTACCGTGTAGAGCAAGGAAGAAGCAATCAGCTCTGACACCTCATCCCAGCTGGAGCGCACGAAGCCCCCCATGCCTCTGGCTTCCTTGTACTTCTTCTGCTTCTGCGGGTCGGAGGCAATGCTTTCCCAGGCCGCCAGGGCCGTCTTGTGGTTCTGCCTGGCTTCCCGCCAAAGCTCTGCCAATTCCCCCCGCAGATAGGGATACTTAACACGATGAGGGCTGTAAAGATACCAGGAAAAAGAAGCCCCCCGGGGGCAGCCCCGTGGCTCGAAGTCCGGCATATCCGGACTGGTCTCCGGGTAGTCATGCACCTGATTCTCCCAGGCCACCAGCCCGTTCTTCACATAAATATTCCAGCTGCAGGAGCCGGTGCAGTTTACCCCGTGGGTGGAGCGCACCACCTTGTCAAAGGACCAGCGGTCCCTATACATATTCTCCCATTCCCTGCCCCCCTCGCAGATCTGCTGATGGCCGCTGGAAGATTTCTCCTTGGGAACCAGATACTTGAGTTTCTTGAAGATATTGCCCACCTTCATCCCTCCTAATACACATCCGTAAACACTGAGTACATTTTAAGACAAAATAAGAGATAATTATGTGACCAATATCACTTCTTTCAGAATTTATTTTTTTATAATCTTTGGTATTGGACTTTGCTTCCCAGGCAGGAAAAAATCCCCTGCTTCGTGAATAAAGTATGATAAGGATGATTTCACTTGCCTGTGCATTTAGGAGGTATCACCATGGGTAACGAAACCATAGCCTATCTGATCAAGCAACTGCTTAACAAGGTTTTCATCATTGTAGGCGCTGTAGCTTTCATCATCATGATCAGCCTGTATCTTTTCACGGACTACGCGGCGGTGGTCAATGATGCTGGCATCGTGCGGGGCGGCAGCCAGCGCATCGTGAAGCAGGTGCTGGCAGGCGCCGATGCCTCCCAGCTCATAGAGAAGAACGAGGGCATCCTGAAGCGCCTGCAAGGAGAAATGCGCCTGGGCGGCTTCCAGGACAACCGCAGCCAGGTAGAAGCCTATTGGAACAATGAGATAAAGCCCGCCATCGCCGACTACCAGCAGAGCAAAGACCCTGCCCGGCTGCTGGAAAAAAGCGAGAAATACTTCGAGCTGACCAATGCCATGGTAGCCTCTGCCCAGCATATGGTAGACCTCATGGCTTATTTCCTCTATGTGCTGCTGATAGGTTTTGCCGCAGCCGTGGGGATTTACCTCCGCAATGTCTACGCCATCTTCGGGCAGCGGGTGGTCACCCCCATCCAGGAATTGGAGCAAAGCTTCAATAAATTGGCAGAAGGACATCTTTCCCAGAAATTCACCTATGAGCGCCAGGACGAGATTGGTGTCCTCTATGGCCTGCTGAACAAGACCCGCAAAGCCCTGCTGGACTATGTGCAGGACATCGAGAAGAACCTCAGCTGCATGGCCTCAGGAGACCTCATCACCAGCACGGATATGCAGTACATCGGCGACTACCTGCCCATCCAGACCAATCTGGACAAGATCCGCCAGAGCCTTTGCAGCGAGATGCAGTCCATGGTGGAAATGGCAGACCATGTGGCCGTAAGCGCCGGGGAAGTGTCAAAAGTATCCCAGAGCCTGGCAGAAGGAGCCATGGCCCAGAACGAGACCGTGCAAGACCTGCAGAACAAGATCCAGGAAGCCATCGAGGAAAACGCCAAGGTGGAAACCTATGTCAACGATGCCCTGGAGGCCAGGAAAACCACCAAAGACCGCATCGGTGAGAGCCGCCATCAGATGGACAATGTGGTGACGGCCATGCAGGAAATAGGCCATGCCTCCGAACAGATACGCACCATCCTCAGCACCCTGGATGAAATCACAGGGCAGACAGCCCTGCTCTCCCTCAACGCCTCCATCGAGGCCGCCCGGGCCGGCGAGGCAGGCCGCGGCTTTGCGGTGGTAGCCGAGAACGTGCGCAAGCTGGCCGAGCAGTCCGCCGCCTCCACCCAGAATATCCAGCAGCTTATCTCCAACGCCCTGGCTGCCATCGACAGGGGCACGGAAGTAGTGAACAAAGCCGCCGAGTCCCTGGCCAGCACCTCCCAGAACACCCAGGTGGTGGATGCAGCCTTCCAGAAGATGAAGGAACAGAGCGTCGCCCAGCAGCACAAGATGGAAGCCGTCAGTTCCCTCTCCCAGGACATCCTTGGGGTAGTCACGGACAACTCTGCCGTCTCCGAAGAATGCGCCGCCTCCAGTACGGAGCTTTCCAGTTTCTCCAACTCTCTGAAAGAAAGCATCGGCAAGTTCCGCACACGCTGATAGCCATACATGCGCCATGATGATATTGTAAACAATATCAACCCATGTTAGAATAATAACAAAACATAAAGAATCCCTCCGAGCAAAAGTGCCTAAGGCTAGTCTATGGCACTGCGCCTGCAATATTGCTTGCAAGATTGCACAGGGTGGCAGGGGAAACCCGGTCGCCTTCCGCATTGAAAAGGAGCAAGGGGCTTTCTTTCCTATGGGCAAAATAGGGACTGTCCCTCTGCGTTTCTGTGGAGGGACAGTCCCTTTTGTGTTCTCAGAAGGAGGAAGGACCCATGAAAAAACTTGCAGCCGCCTTGCTCGCAGCAGTTGCCCTGTTCAGCCTTGGCTGCGGCAGCGAACAGGCGGGAAAATCTGAACAGGTACCGGACAACAAAGCCATTGAGCTCCATGTGGCAGCAGCCGCCAGCCTGACAGATGCCATGAAGGAAGTGGCGGAAGCCTACAAGGCAGAGCATCCGGAAGTGACTCTCGCCTTCAACTTCGGCAGCAGCGGCGCCCTGCAGCAGGCCATTGAGAACGGCGGCGAAACAGACCTCTTCTTCTCCGCCGCCCAGAAGCAGATGAACGCCCTGGAGAAGTCGGACAACCTGGCCGCAGGCACCCGCAAGGACCTGCTGGAAAATTCCGTGGTGCTGATCGTGCCCCGGGACAGCAAAATCGAACTGGCTTCCTTTGCAGACCTCACCAGACCAGAACTGAAGCATATCGCCCTGGGTGAGCCCAAAGGGGTGCCCGTGGGACAGTATACAGAAGAAATCCTCACCAAGCTGGAAATCCTTGACCAGGTGAAGGAAAAGGCCGTCTACGGCTCCGATGTGCGGCAGGTGCTCTCCTGGGTGGCTGCCGGGGAAGCTGACTGCGGTGTGGTATATGCCACGGACGCAGCCATTGACCCAAATGTAAGGGTGGCCGCCAAAGCCCCGGAGGGCAGCCACAAGCCCGTCATCTACCCCGCCGCCGTCATCAAGGGCACGAAGCATCCGGACGAGGCCAAGACATTCCTGGACTTCATCAGTTCCGATAAAGCCAAGGCAATTTTTGAGAAGTACGGATTTGTATGCAAGTGATTTTGAGCGAAACATATGGAACTATCAGTTTACCTGGAAAAAAAACTAAGAGATTTCACCCTGCAGGCTGATTTCACCGTCAGGGATGAAGTCTTTGCCCTGCTGGGGGCTTCGGGCTGCGGCAAGAGCATGACCCTCAAGTGCATCGCGGGCATTGAAAAGCCTGACAAAGGCCGCATCATGCTGGACGGGCAGGTCCTCTTTGACAGCGAGAAGGGCATAGACCTGCCACCGCAGAAGCGGCAAATGGGCTACCTCTTCCAGAACTACGCCCTCTTCCCCAATATGACCGTAGCGGAAAACCTGCGCTTTGTCATGAAGGAAGGAAGCGGAAGCAAGGTGCAAGAACTCCTGCAGCGCTTCCAGCTGGAAGGACTTGAGAACGCCTATCCTGCTGCCCTCTCCGGGGGGCAGCAGCAGCGGGCGGCCTTCGCCCGCATCCTGGCTTCGGAAGCAAAGCTCCTGCTGCTGGATGAACCATTCTCAGCTTTGGACAGCTACCTCAAGTGGCAGCTGGAAATGGAGCTGATGGATATGCTGCCCTCCTACGGCAGCACAGCCCTGCTGGTATCCCATGACCGGGGAGAGGTCTACCGGCTGGCAGACAAGATTGCCGTCATCAATCGGGGGCAGATGGAACCTCCTGCGAAAAAGAAGGAACTCTTCCGCCACCCCCAGACCCTCTCCGCCACCCTGCTGACAGGCTGCAAGAATATCTCCGCCGCCCAGCGTGAGGACGAGAGCCATATCTACGCGGCAGACTGGAAACTGTCCCTGAAGACCTCAACGGAACCGCCCTCAGGGACAAAGTACGCAGGCATACGTGCCCACTTCCTGGAGCCAAGAGAAAACGCAGAAGGCGAGAATGTCTTTCCCATGGAAGTGGTGCGGGTGATAGAAGACACCTTCTCTTTCATAATCATGATACGGCCTGCAGGCCAAGATGCCACCCCTATTCGTTGGGAACTTGAGAAAAAAGACTGGCAGCGGCTCTCAGGCAGGGAATTATTCATCTACTTCCCCCCCGAAGCCATCATGCTGCTGGAAAGCTAAGGAGGCAGGACACAATGGAATGGAGCCCCCTTATCGTCACGCTGAAAACAGCTGTCACCGCCACCTTCATCACTTTCTTCCTGGGGATTGGCCTTGCTTATGGTGTAGTGCGCCTGAAGCGGGGCCAGGGGCTGATGGACGCATTGATCACCCTGCCCATGGTGCTGCCTCCCACGGTGGTGGGCTTTTTCCTGCTGCTGGCCTTCGGCAAGCGCAGCGCCATCGGTCAGCTCCTGCTGCAGTTTGACATCACCCTGGTGTTCACCTGGAAAGCAGCAGTCATCGCCGCCGTAGTGGTATCCCTGCCGCTCATGTACCGCACAGCCCGGGGGGCTTTCGAGCAGCTGGACAGGAACATCATCTACGCCGCCCGCACCCTGGGGGTATCCGAGTGGCGCATCTTCTGGCATATCCTCATTCCCAATGCCCGCCACGGCATCCTGGCAGGGCTGGTGCTGGCCTTCACCCGGGCCCTGGGAGAGTTCGGCGCCACCATCATGTTCGCCGGTAACATACCCGGCCGCACCCAGACCATGTCCACTGCCATCTACGCCGCTGTCCAGGCCAATGATTATGATTTGGCAGGAAAGTGGGCTATGAGCCTGGTAGTGTTTTCATTGATATTTGTGTTGGCTATGAATATGTGGCTCAACAAAAAAACTGTTTAGGAGAACCTGCTGATGAAAGAAATCAAGACCACCGAAGCCGTAGGCCATATCCTTTGCCACGACCTCACCCAGATCATCAAGGGCGTCACAAAAGACGCCCGCTTCCGCAAGGGGCATATCGTCACTGAGGAAGATATCCCCGTGCTGCTTTCCATGGGCAAGGAACACCTCTTTGTCTGGGAAAATGACGGTACCATGCTCCATGAGGACGAGGCCGCTGATATTCTCCGCAGCCTTGCACAGAACAAGGGCATGAACGCCTCTGCCCCCAAGGAAGGCAAAATTGAACTCACGGCAGAATATGACGGCGTGCTGGAAGTCGATGTCGAACGCCTGGACAACCTCAATGACCTGGATGACATCGCCATTGCCACCCTTCCCCAGCATATGCCCGTGAAAGCCGGCACGAAGCTGGCAGGCATGAGGGTGATTCCTTTGGTCATTGCCAAAGAGAAAATGGAGCAAGCCAAGTCAGCCGCAGGCAATACGCCCCTGCTGGAACTCCATCCATACAAGCCAATGAAAGTGGGCGTAGTCACCACTGGCAGCGAAGTCTATAACGGCCTTATCGAAGACACCTTCACCCCTGTCATCGAAGCCAAGCTGGAGAAATTTGGACTCAAGATGGACGAGCACCGCCTGTCCGATGACGGGATAGAATGTACCCTTGAGAAAATCCGGGAACTTATTGGCCTAGGCATGGATATGATTATCTGCACCGGCGGCATGAGCGTTGACCCGGACGACAAGACACCCGCCGCCATCAAAGCCACTGGCGCCAAAATCATCACCTACGGCGCCCCAGTGCTGCCCGGTGCCATGTTCCTGCTCTCCTACTATGAAAGCGATGGTAGGAAAATCCCCATCCTGGGCCTGCCCGGCTGTGTCATGTACGCCGCCACCACTATCTTTGACATTGTACTGCCCCGACTGGCAGCAGGAATAGAAGTGACCAGGAAAGATATCCGCCATCTGGGTGCAGGAGGACTTTGCCAAAATTGCCAGGTCTGCCACTATCCCAACTGCGGCTTTGGAAAGTGAGGAAGGGCCATGGAAGGAATCGAATTGGAACAGGCCGTGGAACTGTTGCTGGCAAAAGCAAATGTTCCTAAGGAAACGGAAGAAATCCCCCTGTCAGAGGCCTTAGGCCGCACCCTGGCTGAGGATATGAGGGCAGATTTTGACAATCCCCCCTTTGACCGTTCCCCCCTGGACGGCTATGCCATCATCGCCGCCGACACAGTTGATGCCACGAAGGAAAATCCTGCCCGCCTCCGCATTGTGGGCGAAGAATGCGCCGGGGATTTCTTTGCTGGTGCCATCAATTCTGGCGAAGCCTTGCGCATCATGACCGGCGGGGCCATGCCCCGGGGGACTGATGCGGTGATACGGCAGGAAGATGTGGCAGTTACAGACGGCATGCTGGAAGTGCCCTATCCCCTCAGACACCATGAGAATTACTGCTTCGCAGGAGAGGATATCAGGCAGGGCACCCTGATCATCAGGCAGGGTGAAGTGCTGGACGCCCCCCGCATCGGCGTGCTGGCCAGTCAGGGAAAAGCAAAAGTAAAAGTCTGCCGCCGCCCCCGCATTATCTTGGGCGGCACGGGGGACGAATTGCTGCAGCCAGGGGAGCCTCTCTCCCCCGGCAAGATTTACAACAGCAATCTCTACCTGCTGGCTGCCCGCCTGCAGGAACTGGGGGCGGAGACAAAAATCCTGGGCATTATCCCCGATAACCCTGAAAAAGCTGCCGAAAAGCTGCGTTCCTGCCTTGACTGGGCCGGCCTGCTGCTGACCACCGGCGGGGTCTCAGTAGGCAAGAAAGACATCATGCACGAGGTCATCAAATTGCTTCCTGCCCAAAGGCTTTTCTGGGGAGTGCAGATGAAGCCCGGCTATCCCCTGCTGGCCTATGCAGCAGAGAAAACCTTAGGCGTGGCTCTCTCCGGCAATCCCTTCGCCGCCTACACCACCTTCGAGCTGATTGCCCGCCCCCTGATTGACAAGCTGGCAGGACGCGCCCCCCGCCCCTTCCCCCGTGTCAGGGCCACTCTGAAAGACGCCTTCCCCAAAGCCAGCCACGGCAGGCGCTTTATCCGCGCCCACTACGAGATAGCCACGGACGCCGTCTCCATTCCTGGCCAGCACTCCTCCGGCTCCCTGTTCTCCGCCGTGGGCTGCAACGCACTGATAGATCTGCCGGCTGGGACAGGGAAACTGGCAGCGGGTGATAAGGTGGAAGTTCTATTGCTATGAGGTACCCTTATGTACGATAACTTAGGCAGGCATATCGAATATGTGCGCATTTCCGTCACAGACCTCTGCAACCTTCGCTGCCGCTACTGCATGCCGGAGAAGGGCGTACCCAAACTGCGCCATGAGGACATTCTCTCCTACGAGGAAATCCTGCGGCTGGTGCGCTGCTTTGCCAAACTTGGCGCCAGGAAAATCCGCCTGACTGGAGGCGAGCCACTGGTGCGGGCAGGCATCCTTGACCTGATAAAAGAAATCAAGCGCATCCCCGGCATAGAGATTGTGGTCCTCACCACCAATGGGGTACTGCTGCCCCAGATGGCAGGAAATCTCAAGGCAGCGGGCCTTGATTATATCAATGTCAGCCTGGACACCCTGGACGAAGCTGCCTTCTTCCGCCTCACCCGCCGCCAGGAGCTGCCCGCTGTCAGGGAAGGCTTGAAGGCACTGAAAGAAGCGGGTTTCCGCCATACCAGGATCAACTGCGTCCCCCTGCGTGGCATAAACGAGGCAGATATCCCCAAACTGGCAGAAATGGCAAGAAACGGAGAAATCAACGTGCGTTTCATAGAGTTGATGCCCGTGGGCTGCGCCTATGAAGCAGGACTGGAACGCATCCCCATGGCAGAAGTGCGGCAAATCCTGCAAAGCTCCTTCGGCACATTGCAGGAAGCCAAGGCCAGGGAAAGCCTCTGGGGACCTGCCGAGTATGTCAGGCCTGCTGGTTTCAAGGGCAAGCTTGGCTTCATAGACGCTATGGAGCATAAATTCTGCTCTTCCTGCAACCGCCTGCGGCTCACCGCCGAAGGTTTCCTGAAGCTCTGCCTGCACAGTTCCGCAGGGCTGGATCTGCGGACACTTCTCCGCAATGGCATCACTGATGAAGATTTGATTGAAGCCATTGCCAATGCAGCCAGGAAAAAGCCGGCAGAGCATCTTTTCTCAGCTATTGAACAAAGGGAGCGGGACAGCCGCTATATGTATCAGGTAGGAGGCTAACATGAACACAGGCAATATCAAGGCAATCTGCATGAGCGAAAAGAAGGGCACCATCAAGCGCCCTGTAGCAGAAGCATTATTTATCACGGAACACGGTATCAAGGGCGATGCCCACGCCGGCAACTGGCACCGACAGGTGAGCTTTCTGGCCCTCGAGGAAATAGAGGACTTCCGCCGCCGGGGCGGTGAGGTGGAATTCGGAGACTTTGGAGAAAATATCGTAGCAGAGGGCATTGCCTTCGACCAGCTGCCCGTGGGCACACGGCTGAAGGCCGGAGACGTCTTCTTCGAGATTACCCAGATAGGCAAGAAATGCCACAGCCACTGCGAGATTTTCAAGCGGGTGGGCGACTGCATTATGCCGAGAAAAGGCGTTTTCGCCAGAGTGCTGCACGGAGGCAAACTGAAGGCAGGAGATACACTTGCCATCACCGAAGAAAAGCTTCCTCTGGAAGCAGCAGTCATCACCGCCAGCGACAAAGGCTCCAAGGGGGAGCGGGAGGACAAGAGCGGTGACAAGGCCGAAGCCATGCTGAAGGAAGCAGGCTACACCAAAGTCCACAGGATCATCCTGCCGGATGAACAGGAAGAACTGGCTGCCCAGCTGCGGGAATACGCAGATATGGGGGTAGGCCTGATTCTCACCACAGGGGGCACCGGCTTCTCTCCCCGGGACGTAACCCCGGAAGCTACCCTGGAGGTCTGCGAACGCCTGGCCCCCGGCATCCCTGAAGCCATGCGGGCCCTGTCCCTGAAGATTACCCCCCGGGCCATGCTGAGCCGCGCCGCCGCTGGCATCCATAAAAGAAGCCTGATAGTCAACCTCCCCGGCAGCCCCAAGGCCGTGGAAGAATGCCTGGGGTTCATTCTCCCCAGCCTTGCCCACGGCATAGAAATCCTGCGGGGAGAGACTGGAGAATGTGCGAGGAAATAATGTATGAACACAAATGACCTCTCACTCCTGATAATCGCCGGAGGCAAGAGTTCCCGGCTGGGCACTGACAAGCGGCAACTGAAACTTGGTGAATCATCCCTGCTGGAACACACTCTGGCCAAGGGCAGGAAAGCCGGCTTCAAGGAAATCTTCCTCTGCGCCGAAGCCCCCTCCCCCTTCCTCACGGAACTGGCAGAAAAATACGGGGCTACCCTGCTCTTTGATGAGACGCAGGGACTTGGTCCCGTGTCCGGCCTTGCCCGGGGACTTGCTTCCATAACGAAATCATGGGCACTGGCTATCGCAGGGGATATGCCTTTCCTGGACCTGGAGGAACTGTGCCGTTTCGGAGCAAATCTCCCAACCAGCGAACTTGCCCTTTTGCCCGTAGCCAAGGGCAGGCTCCAGCCCTTGGCAGCTTTCTATCAACGGGAAACCGCCTCCTATTTCCAAAGAGATCTCCATGGCGGCGTAAGGAAAATCCGGCAGGTGCTTGAATCCTTCCCCTGCAGCCAACGGGAATATACAGGCTCCCCCTCCCATTTCTTCAATATCAACACCCCCGCCGACTGGCGGCTGGCACAAGGCAGGTTTGCCAATCTCAGGCGCAAGGTACCTGTTGTCTCCATCACCGCCCCCGCCTCCGGCACCGGCAAGACCACTTTCATAGAAAAACTCC
This sequence comes from Selenomonas sp., assembly GCA_017635515.1. Taxonomy (GTDB): domain Bacteria; phylum Bacillota; class Negativicutes; order Selenomonadales; family Selenomonadaceae; genus Selenomonas_B. Next base: position 6,322 of record JAGBLH010000241.1, on the reverse strand, counting down.
TGCCCCGCCTCAGAGAAAGAGGCATAAGAGCAGGAGTCATCAAAAGCGACAGCCACGGCTTCAATCTGGATATGGAGGGCAAGGACAGCTGCCGCTTCTCGCAGGCAGGGGCAGAGAGCGTAGCGGTGATATCCCCCCAGGGCTGGTTCATCACCCAGAAGACAGAGCAGCGGGCTGACTTTGAAGCTGTTGCCCACAAGATGGAGGGCGTTGACCTGCTCCTCACAGAGAGCCGCAGCCATGGCACCCTGCCCGCCCTTTCCCTCTGGCGTGGCAAGGGCACTCCCCTTGCAGGAGAAGATGTGGCAGCAATATTCACTTCTGAACCACATGCAGAAGCAGCTGCACTTTACGAATACAATCTAGACGACATAGAAAAGGCGGTGGAAATATGTCTCTTTCTGATGGGAAGATAGAGAAGCAAAAGCTCAACCACTTCGATGCCAGCGGCCAGGCCCACATGGTCGATGTCAGCCCCAAGGCAGAAACCCTCAGGATTGCCACAGCCACGGGCAAGCTAAAGGTCAGCCCCCAGGTTTACGAAGCCATAGTAAGCGGTACTGCCAAGAAGGGCGATGTGCTGGGGGTAGCCCGGCTGGCAGGCATCATGGGGGCAAAAAAGACCTCCGACCTCATACCCCTCTGCCACCCCCTGCCCCTCACCGGCGTCAGCGTGGACTTCACCCTGCTGCCGGAGGAATGCGCCGTGAAGGCTGCCGCCACCGCCAAGATCACCGGACGCACCGGGGTGGAAATGGAAGCCCTCACCGCCGTGAGCACAGCGCTTCTCACCATCTACGATATGTGCAAGGCCCTGGACAAAAGCATGGAAATCACGGACATCCGACTGGAAGAAAAAAGCGGCGGCAAAAGCGGGCATTACCAGCGCCCATCATGATACGCATCCCTTCAGCCTTCATCGCCATGAGTGCCATGACATTCATTGGCTGATGACAGGCTGATTTTTATTTAATACGATACGCACTTTGACCCCTTCCCCCAGTTTAGGCGTAATCTGTATCTGAGCGCCTATATGCTTGGCGCGTTCTATGATACCTGCAATGCCGTAATGCTTCATCTCGCCTGTGGCTTCAGCATTGACATCTATCTTCTGATCAAAGCCCTTGCCCTTGTCTTTGATGAGAATATTCAGCGCTGATGGGGTATAGTGTATTCTGACAGAAGCTCTCTGCTGCCCGGAGTGTTTCACTATATTGTTGAAGCACTCCTGTATGATGCGATAAATGCCCGCTTCAAAGATATTCCAACCGTTTGATGCTTTGCCTGGGCTGATAGAGGCCCTGGCTCAAAAGGAATGGGAGCATGCTTATACACATAATACAATCAATAGAGAGCATGTGAAGCGCCCCTCAGCAAGAAAGACAGAAAAAACAGAGAGTCCTATTTCATTCTGATTATGTCTATCATTTTACTCCTTCCGTGGCCAGAAGGCCCCCACCTCTTAGGTGGTGTATAGTTTTTCAACCCGGCAAGCATAAAAACTTCGGCCAGCTTTCACAAGAATGCTTCAAAGGCCCCCTTGTCCACCACCCTGATATCCCGGCCTTTCACCTGCAAGATTCCCTCTGCCTGCAAGCGGGAAGTCACGGCAGACAGTCCCTTAGTCACATAGATGAGCAGATCCTGCAGTCCCGCCACCTCGGGAGTCTTGCCGCAGACCCCCATCACAGTACAGCCCTTGCAGCCTGCCGTTTCCTGACACTGAAAGCAAAACATCTTATTTTCCATGAGCGATTCTCTCCTTGCACATCTTCATGAGGTCATTATAGCGGCTGAGACAGAAGCACGAATATAAAATGGGAAAATATCGCTCACCTCAACTGATATAATCAGCCTTGAGCCATGACGATATGCATGCGAAAAGACACGCCGGAGCCATTCCTGCGTGTCTTTGCCATTTATGAGCTCTCTATTCCCTGGGCTTCATCAGCCCGTTCTGATAAGCCAGCAACAGGTTATAAAGATCTGTTATCTCATCCTGTATAGCGCGGCCCTGATCCGTGTCTCCCAGCGTAGTCCTCATGGTTTGCAGCTCCACCGTTTCCGATACGGACTCGATGTCCTGATTCTCCCTGAGGGCCGCCCTGACATCGGCTATCTTCTGATGTGCCAGCAGGCGCAGGCCTCTGGAATTGGATATGAGAGTGAAGCCGGAGATGCCTGTCTTTTTGTGGTAAGCCTTGCAGAAGCCACCGTCGATGATGATGGCTTTGCCATGGGCTTTCACAGGGCTTTCCCCCTTCTTCACCTTCACTGGCACATGGCCGTTGATGATATGTCCCCGTTCAGGGTTCAGGCCGAATTCCTGCAATACTCTCTCACAGGCTTCCTGCTCATTGAGATAGTGAAAATAAGGGTCAGCAGGTTCCTTCCAGGTGCTCTCGTCTGCCACCAGCACCCGCTCGAAAGTCTTCATTTCCCTGCCGGAAAGAGGTGAGAGCCTGCCGCACCAGAGGAAGTACATGAAGTCCAGGGCGCTCTCCCTGCGGTGGAGGTAGGCCTCCCTGGCCTTGGCTTCGCAAAAATTGAACCAGCTCCGCCCCTGGTAATCCTTGCCTTCAAAGTGAATGGTGCGGAAATTGCCGTCCTCATTCATGGGCACGCAGCCATGGAACAGGAGATTGCCGTTGTAGCAGGTATAGATGCTGCCCTTCTGGTAAAGGTAGTCCAGATGCTTTTTCAGCACTGAGCTTTCCGTGAAATACGACTTGAGATCTGCCATGATGGCAGCTTCCTTTTCCGTCAGCTGGTAAGGGTCATCAGTGCTCTCGTCAATGGTAGGGAAATAGGCGCTGGAAAGCTCATAGCGCTTACCATCCCCCAAGGTGGCATAGCAGGAGCGGAAGTCAATCTTATCCAGCAGCAGCCTGCTCTCCATCTGGAAATCCGGGTTGCGGCGTATCATCTGGCCTTCCAGCTTCAGCATCATGATGGCCGCCGCCTTTTCCCCGGCCTTGATGGGATTGGAGTCGGGATAAATGTGGCTGCCAAAGGTAGTCAGGGGCCTCAGGCTGATGCCATACCCCCGTTCCAGCACATCCGTGTTATTATAGCGCAGGGAATTCCGCACCACGGCGGCAATGCAGACTTCACTGCCCAAAGCCGCCCCCATCCACAGCACATCGTGATTGCCCCACTGGATATCCACGGAAGGATGCTGCATCAGGAGATTCAGGATGGCATCGGGCCTGTTGCCCCTATCGAAGAAATCCCCCACGATATGCAGCCTGTCCACCGCCAGTCGCTTGATGAGCACCGTGAAGGCCACGATGAAATCTGCCCCGCTGTCAATCTGCACGATGGTGTCCAAGAGCCGCTTGTGGTAGATGAATTGGGCATTGTCTGCCTCGGGCCGGGTGTTCATCAGCTCCACGATCACCCCTTCATACCGCTTGGGAATAAAGCCCGCCACCTTGGAAGCAGGGTACTTATAGCTCATGAGCTTGGCCAGCTCCAGGAGCCTTGACAGGTTTTCCCGATACCAGGCCGGTGTATTCTCCCGCCGCTCCGTCACCTGCTCGATTTTCTCCCTGGGGTAATAGATAAGGGTGCAGAACTCTGCCTTCTCTGCCTCCGTCAGCCGCACGCCGAAGACATACTCCACCTTTTCCCGTATGACCCCTGAGCAGTTGTTGAGGATATGGAAGAAGGAAGAATACTCCCCATGCAGATCGCTCATGAAGTGCTCGATGCCTTTGGGCAGCTGCAGCTGGGACTGCAGGTAAATCAGCTTCTCATACACCACTTCCTTGGTGGGATATTTTTCCGCCAGCAGGCGCATGACCTTATTGGGGCGGCTGCCTGCCTTGTATGCATTGACAGTCATTGCCATTTCCTCCCTGTCTCATTTTCTCAATATTATTATGTAGCATAAAATTCTTGCAAGCAAGTCCCCATGATGGGGGATGAAAGGCCACATACATTAAAAATAGTTGTATCAAACAATATAAAGTGATATAATAATCTTAACAGAAGGAGGTGAGACTGTTGAAAATCACTAAAGGTTTGAAGTACCGTATCTATCCAAACAAGCAGCAACGGATTATGATTGGCAAGACACTTGGATGTTCTCGTTTCGTCTATAGTCACTTCTTGCACGTCCGCATGGATGAATGGAGCTACAACCACAACTCTTTAAGCTATGAATCAACTATCCCACAGCGTCATAAACATCACCTCATTCTTATTATACCACAGTTTCCTATTGACAATAGTCAGAAACTTTGTTATAATCTGACTTGGATAATCAGGATACAAGGATTGTAGTTCCTCGCTAAGGTGCAAGGGGCTACTTTCTGTCGCCGAATAGGCGGCTTAGAAATATATATTCTTGGTTGTCTTGTTTTCCGCCGAATAGGCGGCTAATGCTTCCTCGTGAGATTGAACCGAAACTAAGAGGGGCTGGCGATGGCTTACAATATTCAAAAGCTGCACTGCAAAATACAGTCAGACCGAGCCTTGGAATGTGCCGGAGTGAAATATCCTGGGCACTCCTGCCATACTCTCCGTCATAGCTGCGGAACGAATCTCTATAGGAGCACTAAAGACATCCGCCTGGTTCAGGAGACACTTCGCCACGCTTCCCCAGATATGACTGCTCGCTACGCTCATGTCAGCGATCGTGCTGAAAAACGGGCCACTCGAAACATTGTTCCCACCAACGTCAGTGACAGCCAATACATCAAGTAGAAATAATAGTATGCTGCCTCATATGCCGCCAAGCACATTCAAAAAGCACCCTCCGATAAATGCCCGAGGGTGCTTTTTGAAAAATGACACTAATCTTTTTTTCTTTGAAGTTTTTTTCTCCACATAATACTATATCTGGCACAAGCGGGCAGCCACCCATACACAAATCATGTTTGCCTATACGACACTCTCCTTTGCATGATTTCCTCAGACAATCGCGGAATCTTTCAAAGACAGGACTTCTCCATGCTGCACTGATACTGCTATTTCTCAGGTCAACTTGCCATTCAATCATGTCATTTGCAAAGCTGCATGGAATAAGCATCATATCAGGTGAAACATATGCTCCCCATCTTGCCCCTTCACAGGTATCTATGCTTTCATCGGGGAAGTTAAACTCGTTCTGCAACAAGGCTGGAGCTATACAAGAATCAAAACCTATTTTCCATGGTAATTTCTCCATATTATCAGAAATATATCTGAGAAGCTCCCATAGTTTTTCTCGCTCATTCCAGCGAATAACATCGTCTAATCTCCCCTGCCCCACAGGTTTATGCAAAAGAAATATTATCGCATTTACTTCTGTTGGAAATGTCTGTTCTTTTAGTCTCTGCAATGCCTCGTCAATCGTATTTTTTGAGAGGACATAATGTATATTTGTCTTGACTTCACTTTTGCAAAGCTCCTTAATTGCTTTTGATGTATACTCGCTTCTGTACCAACTAACAGCAACAGCTCCACAATATTTCTTGCAAATATCTGCTTTTTCCTTTGTCATCGCCAATCCAGATGTGGTAAAATTTGGAATGATTTTATGCTCCCTAGATATTCGCAAAATATCTTCAAACGATTCATGCTCATCAGGGTCGCCACAGCCGCCAAGAGCAAACTGTAACGTTTTTCCTTCACACTCATCTGCCAATCTTTTAAAATCTTCCAAGGACATATTGGGCATATCTTTAGACAAGCCATTTTGGTAGCAACCTATACCTGCTTTCTGGCACAAACCAGATTTTCCATGCTTGCAATGCCCCATAATTCCCACATCTAGCAATTCAGGAAAATCGGCCATAAATGGATCATCCTCTAACAGTTTTCCTGAAATCCTATCTCTTTTAACTCTTATTCCCTGGCCAGTTTCTGAGTCAAAAATTGAGATATATTCGGATGATATTTTTTTTAATAAGCTCAATATTGCAAATCCCCTTTGATAAAGTTTATGTTATCTTCATCTTCCAAAGCCGTCCAAATATCGTCATATAATTCTGCGATATCATTTTCTGCTTCTTCGAAGGAAACCATTCCCTCATAAATGTCTTTTCCTTCTTTTAACTCCTCCCTGAGCATCTGTTCTTCTTCATCGGTTAAGTAGGCATCCTTCAGGTAATTTTGTATTTCTTCTTCCGTTGCATTATGTTTTAGAACAATTTCACCAAGAAAATCTGATTCAATGCATTCTATAAGTTTTTTTATTTGATTTTTATTTAATTTTCATTTCCGAGCTATAATATATCTGGTGCTATGTCAAGATTTAAAGCAAATTAAAATGAGAATTTTTCATCGAGAAATAAACATTTGTTCTCTAAGCTGCATTTATGCCATTATCTAACGT